>JBBSUD010000130.1:0-15374 GCA_038235225.1 Verrucomicrobiales bacterium | reverse complement strand
TGGCTACCTGCTAGGCGGGGGGTGCTTCGGTGGGGTCTTGGGTGGGGTCATCGGTGGGGTATTGGGTGGGGTCTTCGGTGGGGTCATCGGTGGGGTCATCGGTGGGGTCATCGGTGGGGTCAGGCCGTGGATTGTGGATCGGTGGGGTCAGGCCGTGGATTGTGGATTTGCATCGGGTCATCGGTGGGGTCATCGGTGGGGTCATGGGTCGGTGGGGTCAGGCCGTGGATTGTGGATTTGCATCGGGTCATCGGTGGGGTCATTGGTGGGGTCATGGGTCGGTCGGTGGGGTCAGGCCGTGGATTGTGGATTTGTGAGCCGTTTCAGACCGTTGGTGAGGCGGACTTCTATGGGATGCGGCGGACGGGAAGTCGCTACCGGCGGCGCTTCTTCCTCAGGCGGCTGCTTATGCGATATCTCGATAGCCAACCCTGCCAGCGAATGCGGCGGCCCCGGATTTCGTCCGTATTGCTGCCACCTACACCGCCCATCATCGCACCAACGAAGAAGCTGGCAATCTGCCCTAAATGCCGGCAAGAACCTCCGGAACAGCCGCGGCGATGACAAATTACAGCAACCAACCGCCCGATCATTATCATATCGCCGTCATCGGCGGGACGGCGGGGCCGTTGCCGGTCACTTCGAACTCCCGTCTGCTCGGCACCGGCCCCGCCCCCTTCCAGATCACCCCCGACGGCACCTGCATCCGCCTCGCCGCCCTCCGCGTCCGGCCATCCTCCGGCGGCACCCCGGTCCCGCTCAATTCCCTCCATCCCGGCACCCTCATCCCCAACCACATCGCCAGCGGTGGCCGCATCACCCTCACCACCACCAACACCGCCGGGCAAAAGATCATCCTACAAATCACCCCCGCCAACGATTTTGACTCCGACGGCATCCCCGACGACTTCGAGAAACACCTCGCCCGCCAGCTTCTTGCATTCCAACCGGATGCCGCCTATTGGGGCGCCTACTATGCCGGACTTGCCCAAGGAAACTTGGACGCGACCCACGACTACACCGGCGACGGCATCGACGCCGGAGAACTATATATTACCCTCAAACCAATCCCCGCATCGGGCTCGCCGGATTCCGAGTTTCTCGTGGAACCCCAGTCGCGCCGCAATTCCCTCGGCTGGGCATACTATCGGCCGGAGACGCCCGGTGACCCAACCAAGCCCGGAATCAGCGGCGGTTCGTATTTTCATAGTCGGCCGTGTGATTTTGACGAGCAAATCATGCTGACCGATCACAACGACTTCACGTCCGCCTATCTTACCTCCCGGATCGACGGACTGGAGTGGAGTCATTCCAACAACCCCGCCATGACCCCCTGGTTCCCAAACTTGGCAGGATACTACAGCAAAGCTGTTTCAGGATTTCTTGAGGAACCCGTCGCCGGAGATCCAACAGCGACCAGCTACCGGGGCTATGTCCGGCAGAAGAGATTCCGCGTCATCGCGACCCATTTGGATCACGAACCGCTGGCTCAGCGGTATCTAAAGATCGAAGGCAAGAGTCCCTACGGTGAGATGTCCATCAATGAAGTCCTGGCCGCGGAACCGGTTTCGATCCTGATCCCGAAAGGACGCTTCCTGTCGGATTGGTTCGAGTTCGAAGCCCCGATGGTGGAAGGCCAAGATACCGTGGTCAACCTCCTGCCTGTGGACTTAGACTTCATCAAACCCGGTACCGAGAAGGATGCGTCCCCAGAGGAAATCGCCGAAGATAAGGAGGATTCGGAGGGCGAGGTCGTTGGAATCAACTGGGACGATGACAACAATAGCGAAGGCGATGGCGGACACGGGAAGCTCGTTTTCAAAAATGATTACGATGACGCGAACGGAACTGCTGGAGAAGACGATCTGATCCAACTCAAACTGCACAAACCTGCTATCGACGGAATGAAAGCTCGGCTCAAATACGACAGTGCCTTCGTTAAGATTTGGCTGAAGGAGGATCGGAAAGAGGAGGTAAAGAGCGAGGAAACCGAAATTGAACTGACCGAAGACAAGATCGTGTATTTGGAGGGTCGGAAGCTTACCGAGGCCGAAGAGCCGAAGGAAATCGAAATACAGATCAAGGTGGGTGCCGCCGGCGCATACGTCACAGGCGACAAGGTTTCAGTGCATGTCGCAACGCCTATCATCACATTTCAAGGCAAACTTTGGGATCCGGGGAGCGGCGGCTACGCATCCAACAATTTGGCCAACCAACTGCACAACAAACAATTACTCGGAAAAAACCGCCGCGACGACAGGAATAACACGGTCATTCTCAAGGGGGAAAACCAGCAGGGCAAGACACTGTGGTATTCGGTCGATATGTTCGATATCACGCCTTCGGAAGAAGGGGACAAGGATCTTAAAAGACCCGAAATTCGAGTTCGTCTTCCAAATCTCGATAAAGAAATGAAAATGGCCCTGTCGTTGGAAGGGGCACATGTCTATTACGACGGACATTCGAACTTCGGTCTCGGCCCCAATTTCAACGTCGGGAGCACGGCGACAGTGGATGATTACATGAATCTCTCAGGAAGGGGGATCACAGCCATCACGCTAAAGTCAACTGATCCGGAAGATGCTCCTTTTGGTGGCAACGCGATGAAGAATCCTGCCCACGGAGGCCCCGATTTCGCCCTCAGACCGGCTGACATCCCCGGCCAGGCGACGAACTATCTCGTCCCCTTCTTGCCAAATGTGACAAAATTCACAGGACCAGCGGTCGGAGCTGTGTTGACCCGGCAAGATCATGCTGATGGCACGCCTTATCACTATGAGCGGCAGGGGACATTTATCACTATCGTCAATTCCTCCGGCGACGTGCCGGCATTGCGCTAAACCTCCTGTTTCATGGCCTCGTGCAACACGGGCCGCCACTTTTCAGAGACATTGAACCGCGGAGTGCTACTTTTCTCCATTGATGAGACCTACGGCGTATTGGGAGGTGTCGATGGCAAACTGGGCGATGATACCACCGAGGCAAAGCGTTCTTGGGGAATTACGCACTACGTCCGCCTGCTCACCGAGGGAAAATCATGGACGGAAATCGTCACATCCTTCAACAAGAACCAATACTTCAAAGCTCCCGCAACTAGTCCAGAAAACCTACACAACTACAAATTCAAAACCTTCTGAAACATATGAAGCGATTAAAAGGAATATTTACTTTTTCTGTGTTGATCACATGTGCCTTGGTTATTCTTAGTGCGCGCACCCTCGCGGATCAACCTCGGCCGCGACCTTCTTTCATGCCCTCCACCCCGCCTGCGGCTAAAGCAATCGCTGATTATACTGCCGCAGAGGTTGTAGGGGCTGTCATTACGCGATCATCAGAGTTTCCAGATGGGCATCCCTACGACTCAATTACGAGTTATGCGGAAATTACGAACATCTGGCTTGGAGCAAAGGAAAAGACAAATATCGACGCAATGATACAAATCGTTCTGGATGCTCCGTCCACAGCCAACGACGATGAACTTGAAACCGCGTTTAAAAACGTGAGGGTTGCAATCCAAGAAGTTATGGATGTGTCGGACGCCGACAAGGCTGACGCGTTTGTGCGCATCGTTGGGGCACAGACCGACCCGCTAAAGGCGATGAGAGCCAAAACGTTTGCCAGAGAGATGTTCGGGGAACTCTTGGACCCTCGTTTGTTCGCATACGATCTGGAACTGCTGGATGATGCCACGCAGAAAACCGAAGAGATAATCATTGCCGAGGGTGTCCCACGTGAAAAATACACAGTCAGGGACAGAGCCAGGCGCTCAATTTTAAGAACCTTGAATCATACTTTGAAAATGGAAATTGATGAGACTCCATTCAAAACGGCGGACGAAGCCGCGAACTGTGCGGCGCTAAAGACATGGCTCACGACCAACTGGACGCAAGTTTCCAACAAATGCGACGAGTTGAAAGTTGCCCCGGATCGCGTCAGACCAACAGTCATCGTTCAACCTTGGGATGCCCGCTGGTGATCGGATCGAAGCAATGAACAGGGTCAGTAGTATCAGTGACGATAAGGTCAGACGATAGGGTCAGACATGAACGGGGTCGTGAAAGGGGTCGTGAAAGGGGTCGTGAAAGGGGTCGTGAAAGGGGTCGTGAAAGGGGTCGTGTGAAAGGGGTCGGGCCTAGATTATTCAAATTTTTAGATCGAACCCGCTTACCTCTCACGGCTCAGTACGTTAGATCGAATTGACTCCGGGCCACTGCCTCAGCTTCCTCCAACAATCACGCTCCGCACCGCCAAACATGCCACTGGCGTTCTGTCACGTGAGCTGCTAGCCATCGGTGCATTGTGACGTGCGCGGGGTAATGCTGCATCTCGGTCCGGGTGCCTCCCGCAAGCGGGTCCCTCCCTCCCCGGATGTTCCCTCGGGGAATACCCTCGGCAGCATTACCCGACGCAGTCACAAGTCCCCTACGGCATGCAGCTCCCGCGCCAGCCCGCATCCCAGGCTCGTTATCACTCGCATCCTCCGACCGCTTCCACCCCCCCACGGCCAGGCGGGCGGCGGTTCCCGCCTGCCCACGGTTCCGCTCCGCTTCACCGCCGCCCGCCTCGCCGTCCACCTCCCGCCGAAGAAGCTCCGCGCCCCGGCCTGCGGCATCGTGATTCGTGCCTCATCACCATGCCTCCGGCCCCCAAGAACCACCGCCGCAACGCGCCGGGAATTGCGCTTCGGGAACGTCTTTCGTGGGTAGGGTCAGTCCTTGGATTGTGGATTTTGGCATTGACAGAACCGGGCGATTTCCACGGGTTTTCTTTCATGGGGAGGGTCAGTCCTTGGATTGTGGATTTTGGCATTGACAGAACCGGGCGATTTCCACGGGTTTTCTTTCATGGCACGGCAACCCCGCTTCGAATATCCCGGCGCTGTGTATCATGTGATGGCGCGGGGCGATGGCGGCAAAGCGCTCTTTGAAGGAAACGACGATCAGGAATCGTTCCTCCACTGGCTGGACCGCACTTGCCTCAGTCACGGCTGGCTGGTCCACGCATGGGTGTTGATGGGCAATCACTCCACCTCCTCTTGGAAACTCCGCAACCCAACTTGTCCGCCGGGATGAGGTTCTTGATGGGGCGTTTCGCGCAGGCGTGGAATTTCCGCCGGCAACGGCGGGGGCATGTCTTTCAAGGCCGCTACAAGGCGGTTCCCGTGACCGGCGAGCGCGCGGCGGATGCCCACTATTTCAAATGCGTGGCCGACTACATCCATCTAAATCCCGCCCGCGCCGGGCTTGCGGGCGGACCCCACGGCAGCCTTGCTTCCTATCCCTGGAGCAGCCTGCGACATTATGCCAAGAACGACGCGCCCGACTGGCAACCGCTCGACCGCGTGCTCGACGCATTCCAACTCGACCATAAAAGCCGCGGACGCCGGGCCTACCTCTTGTGGCTGGAGAAACGGGCCGCCGCGGACAGCGGAAAAATCGGCGATGAGGCGATGGCCGCCCTCCGGCACGGATGGTATCTGGGCGAGGACGGCTTCAAAGACCGTCTGCTCAACATGCTCAAGCCGGCGAAGACAAAGCCGCGGTCGCGAGCGTCTCACGCGGGAGAAGCCGTCAAGGATTTCGGCATGGCAGAGGCCGAGCGGATCATCGCGCGGATATCCGCGGAAACCGGTTTGCCCGGGTCAGCCGAAGAATTGGCGGTCCTGAGAAAAGGAGATCCCCGCAAGGTGGCATGTGCGGCGCTGGTCAAGAGCCAAACCGCAGTCCCCAACGAATGGCTCGCCACCCGCCTGGCAATGGGGCACCCTGCCTCCATGAGCAAGCATGTGCATAACCTCCGCCGCGATCCCGCCGGCAGGAGAATCCTCAAAAAGCATGAGAAAACACTTAAATCCAAGGACTGACCCCATTCACGATCCCGCCGACGCCCCGCTCGATCCCGATGGCGACCACGTCACCAACCTCCGCGAATCCCAAATCCAAACCAACCCCACCGGCGTCTATCGGGTGGAACTCCGGCATACCGACACCACCTCGACCTACGAGCCATTCGTCGCCGCCGACGATACCGGACGTCTTATTGTGAAATCCATAGGTCAGGCCACCATTGACGACGGTTACGGACCCATCACCGCGAATACCGAGGAATTCACCCTACTCCCGTCCACCTCCGACCCGACGGGCGTATCCGTTGTGCTGCCGCGAGGTCTCCATAGCGCTCGATATGACGATAATTACTATGAATACTATCTCATTGATGACATTCCCAGCTACAAATTGGATTCGTCTCAAGGGCGGGTAAATGGAACCATGCACCGCAACCGGATTGGTTATTTCGATGGCGAATATATTTGGAGTGAGGATTACAACTTGATTCCCGACGCTGCAAGCAATTTTGACCAATCCACGTGGACTCCTTTGAATGGATACACCGACTGGCTTTCAACTTTTGGAACCCGCCGAATCAAGACATGGGATGAAATGAGTTACGACCGTCGTCTGATCGACGAAGCCGGTCATATCATTGGTTCCGATCCCCTCGATTGGGAATGGCAGGTGGTGAACAATTCGGGAGACCTGGCAGGCTTGAAATCGATTGCCGGTTCGACGTTCCTCCAGATGGAATCCGGATTGGATACTGTAACTGTTCCAGTTTTCTCCGGTTGGTCCGGCACCATTGAAAATTTTTCGGACGATTGCCGACTCCTCATCCGGACACCCGTGAGAAATCCCGATGGCACGAACCGCTATGAATTTCAAGTCGGCAACATGACCACCGGTCTTGTGTCTCCGGTGCGACAGCCAGCGGCCGCCAGCAATGCTGTTCTCTCCCAATCTGACCGCAACGGGCACATTCTCGCTGCCGCCGGCGAAAAATCCTTCCAAATCACCCCCGACGGTACCTGCATCCGCCTCGCCGCCCTTCGCGTCCGCCCATCGTCCGGCGGCACCCCGGTCCCGCTCGCCACCCTCTATCCGGGCGCACTCGCACCCAATCACATCGCCAGCGGCGGCCGCATCACGCTTACCACCACCAACACGGCCGGGCAAAAGATCATCCTACAAGTTACGCCTGACAACGACGGCAATGCCAACGGCCTTTTCGATGACTGGGAACAGGATACTGCCAATCGTCTGCTGGCCGCTGGCATTCTCGTTTCGCTCCCGATTGATCAGTACGGCAATATCGCATTAACCGCTCAGAATGATTATGACGGAGATGGGCAGGACGCTCTGACCGAGCAATTGGCGGGAACATCTGATGGAGATCTGGACGACTTCAATGAAGCTGCCGTATATTATCCGAACGTGTTCTTGCGCAATCGCATTACCGCAGGAGCAACTAAAGCACCTTTTTTCGTTGAATTTGACGCAACCTGTCCTGGTGATCCCACACCGTTGATCAAATACTATATGAAAAAAGTGGAGGTGAGCACGGGGGAGAGCAACTCCAGTCATCCTACGCATTTCGATTGGATGCACACGAGCACGACGATTAAAGACCGGACCACTTTCCTCGGGGTGGAAGAAAATATAGATGAAGTGAATAACGACTCGGGAACGTATGTTCCATCATTCGACAGTGGCGCGTGGCAACAGCAAACTTACTCCGATAGTCATGTTACCACAAAAACTACAGATATCACCCAATCGCATGGCACCTATCGTATCCCCAGCAATGGCTTAACGGGAGACGAAGATTATATGGCTACAAAAACGCTTTCATTGGAATATGACACACAAATGATGATCGAAGATGGCGACACGAAGTTTTCCGAACCTCCGACAGACCAATCGCCGTCTCAGTGGCAGAACTGGGGCCGGAATATTGCAGCAGAGTCATACACCACAAGAGACGAGGTCACTTACCATAGAGAAGGTTTAGAGTTTGCTATCGAACCTCCGTTCCGACCTGATATCTCAAAATTGCGGATTGCATGGTTGGAAATTAACCGGGCTGATTTGGAACGCGGCATCATTCCCGGGATCTCCGATTCAGAAGAAGCGCAAGCGATTGTTCTCCATCAGAAATACTATTCCGGGGCGCAACTGTGGAATTTTTTCCGGGTTCCCGGCATGCCCATAAGTCCCCATGCTGAAATCCGAAGGTTGGATCCTTCTCTGAACCACGAGTCCTTGATTTATCCTCTCCAATGCGATATTTCTCTAAATGCCATAGGCGGCCCAATCGTGGTGGAAACGATACCGGACTGGGAATCGCCGGACATCGGACAATTGACCGTGGATTTCAGACATTCAACTGGGGGCGGAACGTTTCATTACGGTGACGTCATTGGAGACGAGTTCGACGTTCCCATTAAAGTTGAGATTTTGGAGGGCCAAGATAAAATTCGAGTTGCCAAGGCTACCTACTCTCCCGCCGGGGAAACATTCACACCTGTGACGCTGCCAATAGCTGATTTCGATTATTTAGAGCGATATGTGTTCGAGACACTGAAACCTGGAAAGGTGATCTTACGCGCGAGCTGCACAACAAAGCACGGTTTGAGAGTTTCTACCCGAGCCAGTATGGATATTTCCCTGCCGCACGTTTCCCTATCCGTCGCCAGCCGTGGGATTGGCGGGATGGTGAAAAGTGTGAGTGAGAGTAAACCTGATAATTATGTAACTCCAAAAATGACAACTGAACATCCTGAGTCCAAAGTAGTTGTGGTGGCAGTTTCTCAGGGAATGACTCCCGCGTTTTTTCAAAAATTCTATGAGTGGGATAATACAACCCTGTCTGGAACAGTTGATCCTTACAACCCATTAAAATTCGAAGTCAGCAGAGCTTCACCCATCAAAACGGAGGTTAGACTCATTGAGAAGGGGACGAACAAAAATTTGGCATCCATGCAGATTTGGGTTGTTTGGTCACATCCGGTCAACCCCTACCAAGAGGGACAGACAAAATTGGGCGAATATGTGGGTGATATGACGAACGGTGGAGTTGCGACTTCTTCGACTCAGTTCTCAACCGATCCACGAAAAATCT
Source organism: Verrucomicrobiales bacterium (assembly GCA_038235225.1). Lineage (GTDB taxonomy): Bacteria > Verrucomicrobiota > Verrucomicrobiia > Verrucomicrobiales > Akkermansiaceae > Luteolibacter. Next base: position 6,419 of record JBBSUD010000130.1, on the reverse strand, counting down.
GGAAATTTACTTTTGCCATTCAGCCTTCCGAGGTGATATCCGATTCGCTGAATGGGCTGGATTCGCCCTTGCTTTATGAGAATCTTGCAGCTGATGTACTCGTTCCAGGTGGAGCCGGAGCGCATCCCGTCTTAGGGTTCAGTCCAGAGGGGCAAGGCGGAAAATTCATTTATGGAGCGAACCACTACTGGGACGTTTCAAGACAAATGAAAATAACCATCAAGAATCCAGGCCTGATCCCTTGGAGCAACTTTTCTTACGATCAAAATGACTTGGATGCCACACAGCAACCCGCCGCCCAGGCAATTTCAGTTCCAATTCAATTTCCGACCGACCCCGTCATGGGAAATGATGATGTTGGACGCGAAGACCATGTGGCAGTAGACGAGGACAATTACCCATATTTAAAATGTAATAAGTTTTTGCTGAAGCATGAAATAGGTCAGGTTACTTCAGTCGACATGCCCAATTCTTATATTTCTAACGTCGCGGGCACAGAAAATATGGAATACGAGGAACTGGACCATTTCAGAGAATTTGTAAGACTTAAGCTGCCGCCCCATCCCGACAATGAAAATTCAGGTTGGTTTCGAGTCTCAGATTATGTCGACTGGAAATTTGAGATGAAGTTGAAATTTGTGGCTGGAAAGTGGCAAGATAACGGGAGTCTTCCGGTCCCTACTCCTTAAGCGGATCAAATGAAATCGTATATTACAATATGCTGGCTTGTTGGCGGCGTCTACATGGCCACCGCAGGACCTTTGCGTTGGAACTCTCTGGACGGCCTGATTTCATGGCTCGATTCAAAGCAGGAGTTAGAATTAGGGGAATATTCGGAAGCATACAATGCGTTAAGGAAATTTCACAAAGAGGGAGATCTTGACGATCAGATGGAAGTTCAAGCCTCGTCACTCATCGACGAACTCGCTTTCGAAAGGGTTGCGGAGCTAAGAATAGATGGTGACTTGAAGGGAGTTTCGGAGTTTTTCGAGCATACCTATGATTCTACTCTCAAGAACAGGATCTTAACCGCGCTTTCTGACGGAGCTGATCCAGAGTTTTCCGCGCGAGTGGTTCATCATGCTCTTGGGCGCAAAAATTGGAATCATCCGAGAGCGTCCATTACCAATGTAACCCTCCGCAGAAATCTTATACAAGAACTTATCGGGCAGTCACCGAACCTCGCCGACGTGGGTTGGACCGATGGAATAACTGGGCAAAACGCCATCAAGCGGGAGTTGGAGCAAAGATGGCCCTCAATATTAAGTGATTTCACGAACGATAAATCCAAAAGCACTTTGCCGTTTTCCCATGAGAAAAACAGCGGAAAATTAAGAAAATTTGAAGCCGGGTCAGAAAACGCGCCCTTAATTTCCGGTAGGAGCGGCTCGCGACCAATCGTTCTAGGCATTCTGATCATAGTAATTGCAACCCTGACTTTAATAGGAATCAAGTGGTGCAGGGGGGCTGGAAGGTAAACTATACAATCGGTGGGTTCAAGGGAAAGCGCCGGGATAAACCGGCTTGGAATAGAGAATGAAAGAGTCTTACAAAGAACAACCAGCCATTGACTTTGGCCACAAGCCCTACGCTGGGAGCGGTGACGCTCCGGGTGTAGCATGGGGGCGTGGAGACGCAGGCCAGCCATTGAGCTCCGAAATCAAAGCTCCCGTGTGCCGACCTTGTTGGGGTCGGGCCGTGGATTGTGGATTTCTGATCATGTTTCAGGTGCACGGCAGGGAGCGATTTACAATGTGGCGGTTGTTGTCGGGGTGGCGGAAGAATTTGCGGATGCGAAGGCAGCGGTTCGCGCGCGTGGAACCGTGTCGGATGAGGCGGTGTGGGCCATTCACAAGCGTTTCGCCTGCCGGGGGCAGAATCATGGGGAAGTTCATGAAGTGGGTGCTGCGGCGTTTCTCCCAGTGGTTCGACCGAGCGCATTCCAAGACCTGGCGGCTGTGGGAGGACCGCTTCAAAAGCGCGAACGAGGGGGACTGCGTGGCGAGGGTTGGCAGACGTGATCGGGACGCGAAGTCCTGCTAGATCAGGATTTTTCAGCCGCGGATGAATTGGATAGGCACAGATGGGGATCTGAGAATGTTCGGCTTTGTCTGTGTGCATCTCGCTCATCTTCGGTTCAATTCTTCGATACTCTGGCGTTTGCTGGCAGCAGGGGCGAGACGCCCCCGGTCCTTGAAGTGGGCGAGACGCCCACGCTCCTTGGCGCGTCTCAGGCGTTTCGCGGCATCTCCCATCCTCGATCTTCGATCTCCTCCCTCGGCGTTGACGGGTGGAATGGGGGAATGCACGTTCCGCGCGCGTGGAGGAAATTGTGAAAACGATGCGGTGGAACTACCCGGCGGAGCTGCCGGTGGTGGAGCATCGTGACGAGATTTCGGCGGCGATCCGGGCGCATCCGGTGGTGGTGGTGGTGAGCGAGACGGGGTCGGGGAAGACGACGCAGTTGCCGAAAATGGTTTGCGAGGCGCTGGGTGCGGACGGCGGCAGGATCGGCTGCACGCAGCCGCGGCGGATTGCGGCGGCGAGCGTTTCCAAGCGGGTGGCGGAGGAATTGCAGGTGCCGCTGGGAGATTACGTGGGCTATCAGGTGCGCTTCGAGGACCGGACATCGCGGGAGACGCGGATCAAATTCATGACCGACGGCATCCTGCTGGCGGAAACCCAAGGGGATCGAGATCTGATGCAATACGAGGCGCTGATCCTGGACGAGGCGCACGAGCGCTCGCTGAATATCGATTTCCTGCTCGGCTATCTGAAGCGGCTTTTGCTGCGGCGGTCGGACCTGAAACTGGTGATTTCCTCGGCGACACTCGACGCGGGATCGTTCGCGGAATTTTTCTCTCACAACGGCAAGCCGGCGCCGGTGATCGAGGCGCCGGGCCGGATGTTTCCGGTGGCGGAGTTTTTCCTGCCGCCCTTCGATGACGAGGATTTGCCGCAACATGTGGCGCGGGCGGTGGACTATTTGCAGGAGGTGGAACCGAACGGCGACGTGCTGGTTTTCCTGCCCGGCGAGCGGGAAATCCGTGAGTGCGCGGACGCGCTCGAGGGTCGGAATTACCGCGGAACGGAGGTGCTGCCGCTGTTCGCGCGGCTCGGGTTGGGCGACCAGCAGCGGGTTTTCACGCCGGGGAACAAGCGGCGACTGGTGCTTGCTACCAACGTGGCGGAAACCTCGTTGACGATTCCGCGGATCGCGTGTGTGATCGATTCCGGGGTAGCGCGGGTAAGCCGGTGGAGTCCGGGAAAAGGTGTGCAGCGACTGCAAATCGAGCCGGTCAGCCAGGCGAGCGCGCGGCAGCGGAAAGGGCGTTGCGGGCGGGTTCGGGACGGGGTCTGCGTGCGGCTTTACGAGGAGGACGAACTCGTCGAGCGGCCGGAATTCACGGATCCCGAGATCCGCCGTAGTTCCTTGGCGGGGGTGATTTTACGGATGAAATCGCTCGGGCTGCCGGAGATCGATGAGTTCCCATTTCTCGATCCGCCGGCGCCGAAAGCGATATCCGAAGGTTATCGGACGCTGCGCGAGGTGCATGCGCTGGATAAGGATAATAATCTAACCGACTATGGCCGCCAGATGGCGCGGTTGCCGGTGGATCCGCGGCTGGGACGGATGTTGATCGAAGCGCGGGAGGAAGGTTGCCTGGCGGAGGTGCTGCCGATTGTGGCGGCGCTGGAATCGAACGATCCGCGCGAGCGGCCGGCGGACAAAGCCCGCGAAGCGGACGCGGCGCATGCGAAGTGGAAGGACGGCGATAGCGATTTCATCGCGCTGCTGCGGCTGTGGAACGAGCTCGGGAAATTCCGGGACGGGCGCGGCAGGTGGCAGCGTAACGCGCTGCGGAAGTTCTGCGGACCGGCATTTCTCAACACGCGGCGGGTGATGGAATGGGCGAACGTCCGCGACGAGCTGGCGGACCAGTTGGAGCGGGAGTGGAAATGCAAACTGGGAAAAATCGGCGACAATCTATCAGGTCCGGCGGCTTATGCCACAATCCACAAAGCGCTTCTATCCGGCGTGCCGCGGCAGTTCGGATTATGGGATCGGGAATCGAAAAGCTATCGCAGTGCGAATGGCGGATTCTTTGCGGTGTTTCCCGGCTCGGGTTTGTTTGGCATATCAAAACGCCACGAATGGGTAATGGCGATGGAGCTGGTGGAAACGACGCGGCTGTGGGCGCGGCGGGTGGCGCGGATCGATCCGGAGTGGGTCGAGCAGGTCGCGCCACACTTGTGCAAAAGCAAGTATGGCGAGGCGCATTGGGACGAGGGCCAAGGTGCGGTATATGGCAAGGAAACCGTGATTTGTGGCGGGCTGCCGGTGGTGGCGGGACGGCGGATTCATTATGGACGCGTCGATCCGAAAGCGGCACGGAATGTGTTTCTGCGGGAAGGCGTGATTGGAAATGGTTTGCGCCAAAAGCCGAGGTTTCTGGAGCGGATTTCCGAGATGCGGGAGGAGATTGAGGCGATCGAGCAGAAACTCCGCAGGCCGGGCGGGTTGTGGAGCGATGAGGCGTTGTTGAGATATTATGAGGATCATATTCCGGAGCCGATTAACACCGCAGCGGCGTTTCACAAATGGCTGGAGGCAAATGAAAGCAAGCTCATGCTCGGCGTGGGGGATGTGGTGGATGAGGATTTAGCCGATCTGGGCTTGGCCGGGTTTCCTGACAACGTCACCTGTCGCGGCGAGGAATATTCGTTGTATTACCATGCAAAATCCGGCGAGCGCGACGATGGCGTGACGATCGGCGCGCATGTCGATCAATTACCAAAGCTCCCGGACTGGCTGCCGGGCTGGGGTGTGGATGGGAATTTGCGGGAGCGGGCGGAAATCTTGCTGCGCTCGCTGCCCAAAGATTACCGGCGCATTTGCCAGCCGATCGGCGCGCTGGCGGACGGGTTCGCGGAGTTATGGAAATTCGCGCCGAAGGACCGGCCGATTTATGATGCTCTCTCGGAACACGCCAAGGATCGCACCGGCGCCATGGTTCCAACCGGCGAATACGATGTCAGCAAGGTCCCGCCGCACCTGGTGACGAAGATATGGATTTGCGATGACGAGGGCGAGGAACTCGCGATGGGCGAGGATGTGGCGGTATTGAAACTCCAGCTCGCGGACCGGATGCGCGTCCGCTTCGAGGCGGCGGCAAATGCGGATGTCGAGCGGCGGGGGATCAGCACTTGGGACGGCGAAAGCCTGCCGGAACGCGTGGAAACTCCCGGCGGTGCGGCATTCCCAGCGCTGGTGGATGAGGGGAAATCGGTCGGCGTGCGAGCATTCACCAGCGCGGCGGAGGCGGCGGAATCGCATCGGGCCGGCGGGGCGCGCTTGCTATGGCTGGCGCATCAGGATCAGGTGAATTATCTGAAAAAGAAGTTTCCACTGGGACTGATGGCGAAGGTGGAACTGCCGAGATTGGGCGTGGGCGGGACGAGTTTGGACACGCTGATTTTGCTGGCGGCGGAAGGTGCTGCTGGCGGAGTTTTCCCGCGCTCGCCGGAACAGTTCCGCAAGCTAACTGTCGATGCCAAAGGGCGCTGGTATGACTCTGCGACCATGATCGGAAAGTCCGCGGATGAGATTTTCGACATCCTGCCCGAGGTGCGGAAATGGATCGAGGCAAACTTGGGAGATCGGAATTTGGGCGAGATTGCCGTGGACTTGGAGGAGCAGCTTGCGTGGCTATTTCGCAAGGATTTCGCATGGCGGGCGGGGTTCGCCGGACTGCGGGAATACCCGCGGCGGCTGCGGGCGATCCGTTCGCGGTTAGGCCGGGTTTCCTTGCTGCCGATCGTTAAGGATTTGGAAAAGATGGACCGCTTCCGGCGGTTGTGGTCACCGTGGTATCAAAAATGGACCGCGAAGCCGGATGATTCCGCGCTGTGGCCGGCGGGGTGGGCTTTGGAGGAATATCGGATTTCGCTTTTCGCTCCCGATGTGCCGGTGGTGGGGAAGGTTTCGGAGAAACGGATCGAGGCTTTGCTGGGGATTTGAGAAACCGCGAATGGACGCGAATCTCGCGAATGACTTACGATTGCCGTTTTTATTAACGGATGGGCATTTGAGTTGACGGTCCGATTTCAGAAGACTGTGCCTGGAGTTCAGCCTTTAGGTTGCTCTTCTTTGGCGGTGCTGTTGCGGAAGAGCAACCTGAATGTTGAACTCCGGGCGGTTTTGAGATTTTCTGCGGCTGCTTTGCGAATCCCTGACTTCCGCGAAATACGCGGTTGGATTTTCGGGTTCTTTGGAAAGAGTTTTTAACCACAGATAGCACAGATAGCACGGATGAAGAGGATGAAGAGGATGAAGTGAGGATGGGTTGAAGATGGGGGGATTTCTGGTGGCTTGGTGCTAGAGGAGCGGGGATTTGAAAAGCTAGAGCAGGCTTGGA
>JBBSUD010000129.1:0-15555 GCA_038235225.1 Verrucomicrobiales bacterium | reverse complement strand
GCCGCGAGGCATCGGCAGACGAGGGCGGGCAGTGGGAATCCTGGGGGTCAGGAAGATTTTAGCGCGTGCATGGCGGCGATTCTTCACGCCGGAGCTGCGAACGCGAGAAGAATTTCCGGCAAATGACAGAGTAGAGCTAACTGCGACTTGGGGACATTTCGGGGATTGGAAGAAGGCGGCGGGCGAGGAGGATGAACCGCAAATCTCGCTGGAAACCCTGCTGCGCGGGACTTGCGAAAAGGAGCGACTGCTGGATCTGGTGGAAAATTTCAGCCGCTTTTCGGAGAGCAAAGGGGCGGTGAGCAAGATTCTCGCGATGAATCACCAATATCTCGGGGTGAACCGTGCGGTGAATGCCTTGCGACGGTGCACGGACGGGAGAATCGGGGTTTTCTGGCAGACACAAGGAAGCGGGAAGAGTTACTCCATGATGTTTTTCGCGGAGAAGGTGTTCCGGAAGCTGAAGGGGAACTGGACTTTTGTGGTGATCACGGACCGGGCGGAGCTGGACACGCAAATTTACCGGACCTTCTCGACCTGTGGCACGGCGTCGGAGCATTGCCAAGCGACGAGTGCCAGCCATCTGCGGGATCTGCTGCGGGCGGACCACCGCTATGTGTTCACGCTGATCCACAAGTTCCGCGCGGATCCGGGGACGCTGCATCCGGTGCTTTCGGAGCGGGATTACATCATCGTGCTAACGGACGAGGCGCACCGCAGCCAATACGACACGCTGGCGATGAACATGCGCACGGCGCTGCCGAACGCGAAGTTCGTGGCCTTCACCGGAACGCCGTTGATCGCCGGAGAAGAGCGGACGCGGGAGGTCTTCGGTGATTACGTGAGTGTCTATAATTTCAGGCAGTCCGTGGAGGACGGGGCGACGGTGCCGTTGTTCTACGAGAACCGGACGCCGGAACTCCAGATCACAAACCCGGAGCTGAACGAGGAGATCTATCAAACGATCGAGGACGCCGGACTGGACGACGATCAGGAAGAGAAGCTGAAGAAGGTGCTGGGCCAGCGCTATCACCTGATCACCCGCGATGATCGGCTGGGTGCGGTGGCGAAGGACATCGTCCATCATTTCCTGAACCGCGGCTATCAGGGGAAGGCGATGGTGGTATCCATCGATAAGCTGACGACGCTGCGGATGTATGAAAAAGTCCGGGCGGAGTGGGAGCGGGAAAAGCTACGCGTGCTAACAGCGGTGACCGGAATGGCGGGAACGCATCCGGATTTCTCCACGCTGAACGAGCGGCTGAGAAACCTGCAGGAGACGGACATGGCGGTAGTCGTTTCGCCGGGGCAGAATGAGATTTCCGAAATGAAGGAGAAGGGCTTCGACATCACGCAGCATCGCGAGCGGATGGTGAAGGAGGACCTGGAGGAAAAGTTCAAGAACCCGCAGGATCCCTTCCGCCTGGTCTTCGTCTGCGCGATGTGGCTGACGGGATTCGATGCGCCGAGCTGCTCGACGCTGTATCTCGACAAGCCAATGCGCGGCCACACGCTGATGCAGACCATCGCCCGCGCCAACCGGGTGTATGGCGAGAAGGTGAACGGCCTGATCGTGGACTATGCGAATGTTTTCCAGGAGTTGGAAAAGGCGCTGGCGATCTACGGCGCAGGCACCGGCGGCGGCGAGATGCCGGTGAAGGACAAGAAGGAACTGGTGGAAGCCTTGCGTATCTCGCTGGAGCAAGTGGCGGATTATTGCCGGAAACAGAATGTGGATCTGGTGGCCATCCCCGGCGCGACGAATCAACTTTTCATTCCCGCCGTGAATCAGCTCACCCGCACGGACGAGGTGATGGATTCCTTCCTCGTTCAGGCGAACGACGTGGCACGGCTCTACAAGGCGGTGATGCCGGACCCGGTGATTCCGTTGTTAGCCCCGAAGGCACAGGTGATCGCCGAGCTGGCGAAAGCGGTGCGGGCGACGAAGAACCCGGTGAACATAACGGAGGTGATGGCGAAGATCTCCGGTGTGCTGGATGGTGCGATTGTCACGACAGCGAAGGAAGAACCGGGAGCAGCAGCGAAGACGATTGATCTGAGCAAAATCGACTTCGAGGTGTTGGAACGAAAGTTTGCTAGGAGCCCGAACAAGAACATCGAGGCGCAGCAGCTCCGCGCCCTCATCGAGCGCAAGCTGGACAATCTGATCCGCCTGAATGCGAGTCGCTACGATTTCCTCGACCGGTTCCAGAAGATGATCGAAGCATATAACAGCGGAGCGCTGAGCATCGAAGAGCTGTTCGCAGAACTGGTCACTCTCACCAAGGATCTCAACGAAGAGGAACATCGGCATTTGCGCGAAGCGGTGAGCGAAGAAGAGCTGGCGGTGTTCGACATCCTCACCCGTCCCGGCCCAGATCTTACGCCAGTGGAAACCGACGCGATCAAGAAGGTGTGCCGGGATTTGTTAGCGAAGCTGAAGACCGAACTGCTGGTGCTTTCATGGCGGAACAAGCGGACGACACGGGCGGCGGTGCGGGTGGAGATCGAGAAGATGCTGGATTCGGGACTCCCGGAGAAATATACGACCGAACTTTTCGAATCGAAGTGCGGAGCGCTTTTCCAGCACGTGCTGGAGAAGTATCCGGATATGGGGGCAAGTGTGTATGGGGTGATCGATGCTGCTTGAGGCGGGGTTCGGATGTGTTCCGCGATGGCGGCGGTGGCGCATCCCGCTGGCGGAAATTCTTGGAAAGCGCGGCTTGCGGGAAGGTGCCGGCCTGCCAAGCTCCGCCCGGCTTGGAGGGGTGGCGGCGATGGCGCCCCAAGCCCTGACGATCGGCCCGGAAGGCCCGCCATTTCTTTGGATTCGCACTTTATGAAAAATCGTTTCGAACAATACAAAATCACCCCGGCACTGCTGCCGGCCGGCATTTCCAGCGATGGATCGCACGACCCGTCCGCCCCGGTGAGCGACGGGGAAATCGAGGAGGCGCTCGCGCCGCTGATTCCGCGCGATTGCGGTCATTCGCTTGTCCGGATCGGCGGTCCCGGCGATGGCGGGTATCTATTGCCGGACGACTTTGAGGGAATCGAAGCCTGCTTCTCGCCGGGCGTGAACAATTTCAAGAACTTCGAGGATCAGCTCGCCGGGAGTTATGGGATCAAATCGTTCATGTGCGATTTCACTTCCGATCCCGACAAGTTGCGGACGCCGCTGATCGACGGACTTCAAACCTTCGAAAAGAAGTGGCTCGATGTGGAGGCCGGCCCCGACAATCTCGATATCAACGGCTGGGTGGCGGAGAACACCTCACCCACCGGCGACTGCATCCTGCAGATCGATATCGAAGGCGCGGAATACCGAAATCTATTGCATGCTTCGGAGGATACGCTGGCGCGGTTCCGCATGATCGTGATCGAGCTGCATGGCTTGTATCTGCTGCGTGACAGCGCTTTCATGAGGGGGATTTTCCGGCCGGTCATGCAAAAGCTCGCGAAACAATTCGTCTGTTGCCACGCGCATGGCAACAACTGCTGCGGCACGGCGCACTACACCGACGAATGGTCGGTGCCGAATGTCCTGGAGCTTACCTTTCTCCGCCGCGACCGCGTCCGGGCGGAGGCTTTGAAACTATCGATTCCCCACCCGAAGGATGACATCAATGTCAGTTGGAATCCGCCGGTCCGGCTCGCTGGCGCGTGGCTGCGGAACGCGGATCCGGGCGTTTCGGAATTGATGCATTTGCGGCAGTCGGCGGAATGGATGCAGCATCAGATTGTGGAATCGCTGAAGACGCAAAAGAAACTGCAAGTCCAACTGAACGCCTGCGGCACGAGGATTCAGTCGCAACTCAGGAAACGGTTCGGCAAATTTGAAAATGTGGCGCTGGGCAAGCAGGCCAGCCAAAGCTCGCTTTCCAAACACTCCACGTCGGAAGGGGCGGCAGGCGCTATCAATGGCCGGAAGACCGGGCGATTCGGATTCCATACCATGCCTGAGAACAAACCATGGTGGACGGTGGATCTGGGAGAGATTCACGAACTCCGCGGAATTGTCATTTACAACCGCATGGATGCGTTCCCGGAGCGCGCGGATAAACTGAAAGTGAAGATTTCCCAGGACGGCACGGAGTGGACCAGGATTTACAATCACGCGGGCCGGCCGACCTTCGGCGGAGCGATGGGGGATGGCTGCGGGTTTCCGCTGCTGGTGAATCCGAAGATGAAGCAAGCGCGCCATGTGCGGATCGAGTGCGCCGGGCGAACCTGCCTGCATCTCGACGAAATCGAGATTTACGGATGTCTTCCGAATGCCCGGCCAGCCGCCGGCGGTGGGGCGAAGAAACATGCAGCGCGAAAAGCAGGAAAATCCATATAAGCGCGCTGGCGGGGATTCGCCCGGCGCCGGAGCCGGAAATCCACCGGGGCGCATTCGGCTTCCCATCGGGGTCGGCAGCCGGTACCTGACCGGCGAGCCATGAATTTCGCCGAACTCCAAGCACTCCACGACCTGCCGTTTTTCGATCTCATCCAGCGCGCCCGCGCGGTGCATCAGGCGAATTTCCCGGCGGGGAAAATCCAGCTTTGCACGCTGCTTTCCATCAAGACCGGCGGTTGCTCCGAGGATTGCGCGTATTGCACGCAGTCCGCCCGCTACGAGACGGATTTGCAGAGCCAGCGGCTGCTTTCCAAGGACGTCGTCATGGAAAGCGCCCGCGCCGCCCGGGCTAGCGGATCGACGCGCTTCTGCATGGGCGCGGCATGGCGCGGCGTGCGCGGCGGCACCGAGCGCTTCAAACAGGTGGTGGAAATCGTGAAAGATGTCTCCACGCTCGGGATGGAGGTCTGCGTGACGCTCGGCGAACTCGGCCCCGACGAGGCGATCGCGCTCAAGGAAGCCGGCGTAACCGCTTACAATCACAACCTCGACACCTCGCCGGAGCACTATCCGAACATCGTCACCAGCCACACCTACGAGGACCGCTTGCGGACGATCCGCAACGTGCAGGACGCCGGCATGTCGGTCTGCTGCGGGGGAATTCTGGGCCTTGGCGAGACGATCGCCGACCGGCTGCGCATGCTGGAGGTGATTTCGAATTTCAATCCGCAGCCGGAAAGCCTGCCAATCAATTCGCTGATGCCGATGCCCGGCACGCCGCTGGCGGACAGCCCGCAGATCGATCCATTCGACCTGATCCGGATGATCGCTTGCGCCCGGATCGCCGTGCCGGGCGCAAAAGTCCGCCTTTCCGCCGGGCGCACGCGCTTGTCCGACGAGACGCAGGCGCTGTGCTTCTTCGCCGGCGCCAACTCGATTTTCTACGGCGAAAAACTCCTCACCGCGGACAACCCGGAGGCCGGCAAGGATCGCGCGCTGCTGAAAAAACTCGGCCTCGACACGCTGGAGCCGAATCCCGCCATGTCCTCGCCGGCCGCGGACCGGGAGCTGCCGGCCAGCCCTTGCTTGGCGGTCGCGGGTTGTTGTTAAATCGCTGGTAACGAACGGCCCGCAAGGGGATTTCACGCATGTGACACACTCCTCCCGAGCTCGTGGCGACCGGTGATCGTCGCTGCGTTTCCGGCCCGAAACCGGGCCTCGACAGCCTGAAATCCCGTGTCTAGGTTCCGCGCTCTTCCACATAAAATAACCATGATCAGAAAACTCCTTCCCGGCGCGCTGGCCCTTGGTCTCGCCGCCTCCACCACCGCCCAGACACCCGCCGCCGACACCGCCGCCGCGCCAAAGGACACCGCAAGCCCGGCCGCAGAGGCTGCCGGCGATGCGCTGGATGAGGCCGCCGCCGCCGCGAAATCCGCCAAGGAAGCCGCGCTCCGGGCGACTGCGAACGCCGCCGGCAAGGTCGAAAAAGCCGCCGATGCCGCTGTCTCGGAAGGCAAACCTCAATCCAAAACCGAAGCCGTAACGCCGCCGGTGGAGGTCCCCGCCGCTCCGGCGATGGATCCTGCGGAAATGAAATCCAACTCGTCCTACGCACTTGGTTTCCGCACCGGTGGCGGATTCAACCAGCAGTTTGGCCGCTTCGGCGTGACCTCGGCGGACTTGGAAGTCGATAGTTTCGTCAAAGGCTTCATGGCCGCGGTGAAGGGCGGCAAGCCCGAGCTGGAGGAAGCGAAACTGCAGGCCGCCATGGAGGCGCTCGGCAACATGCTCCAAGGCCGCGAAAAAGAACTTGCAGAAACCAACCTCGCCGAAGGGAAGAAATTCCTTGAGGAAAATGGCAAGAAAGAAGGCGTGAAAACCACCCCGAGCGGCTTGCAATACACGGTCCTCGAAAAGGGCGGCGACGAGAAATACACAGCTCCCAAGGAGGGCGAAAAAGCCGCCGAGAAGCAATTCATGGTCAACTACCGCGGCACTCTCATCAATGGCAAGGAGTTCGACGCATCGCCGGAAGGCCAGCCGGTGCCGATGACACTGCAAGTCGTCGATGGCTTCAAGGAAGCGCTCACCACCATGCCCATCGGCGCGAAATGGCGTCTCTTCATCCCGAGCGATCTTGCTTATGGCAAAGAGCGCCGCAGCGCGGACATCGGGCCGAACTCGACCCTGATTTTCGACCTGCAGCTCGTCAGCATCCAAGACGCGCCGCCCAGCAACCAGGGCATGCCGTTCCCGATGCCACAGGGCATGCCCCCAGGCGGTCCCCAAGGTGGTCCTCAGGGCGAATAATTCGCCGGACAAGATCGATTTGATAGAAGCCGCCGGAGTTCGCTCCGGCGGCTTTCTTAGTATGCAAAAAGAAAGCGATTTGCGATAGATGACACTCCGGCTGAGAGTTGGAGTAATATGAAAAAATTGTTAGCCGCGTTCGCCATTTCACTAACCTGTCTCACTTCCTGCGTGTTCGACGCGCCCTTCGCCACCAAGGCGGAGTTCCCGGTGGATGAGGCGCTTTTGGGAATCTGGCAGGAACTGCCAAGCCCCGCAGATCGCACGCCCAACCGCATGCTGGTTATGAAAAATGGTGCTAATGACTATGTGGTCCACTATCCCGCCGGTGCGGATGCCATGATTTTCCGCGCCTTCAAAGTCGAGCTTGGCGGCAAGCGCTATTTCCAAATCCAGTCGATCGGCAGCGCAAAGGGGCCGGCGAAAGATGATGAGCGGAAATACAATCTATTCCTTTTGGAGCACGGTGCGGATTCACTCTCAATCCGCGCGATCAATGCCAAACTCCTCGGTAACGGACCGATGAAAACCGAAGCCGTCAAGGCTGCGTTCCTGAAACGTCAGGACGATGCAAACCTGTTTGAAAGCCCGGTGAAATTCGAGCGCGTCAAATGATGGTTGTCATTTGCCCGCCGGTTCCAAGAACCATGTCATCGCTTTCTTGAATTCTTCCCGTTTGAAATCATGACCGCCGTCGAAAAGCTCCATCCGCACCTTCGCGTACGGGCCGCCTTCCAAGCTTTTCTGAAGTCTCTCCGCGTGGGCGACGGTGGAAATCTTGTCGTCGCGGCCGTTGCTGATGAAGACGCGGATCTTGCGCATACCGGCGCTGCGGGCGCGGGTTTCCTCTTTGGCCGCGGCCGTCAGGTCCTCGTTGCAGCCGGTTAGATACATTCCGATGACATTCAGATCGCACGCCACCAGTTCTCCGGCACGGAAGAATGTCGCCTTGGCACCGCCCGAGTAGCCGCAGCAGGCGAAGTCCCATTTTGCGAAGCCAGGCCATGCCTTCGTCAGCGTTTCCACCGCGTTCCGCTGTAAGGCAAGGTCGATGCCCTTGCTCGTCTGGTTGTCATCGCCCCGCGGATTTCCCAGATCCGTATCGGTCGCGATGACCACCCAGCCGGCGTCGGTCGCGGCGTCGGCATAGGTGCGAATCGAGCCGATGTTGCCGGCCTTGCGCTCGGCGTCATTGTTGATCGCGGCGCTGACCCACATCACGCGCTGCGGTTTCGCCGGGTCGAAATCCGCGGGGAGAGCCACAGCGATTTCGAGCTTCGCCGGCTTCTCCTTCGAGCGTGAAAACGCTTTGAGCGCCTCGGCGGAAATCGGCTCGTCCACCTCGATCACGCCGCCGCCGGGCGTCAGTGATTTCCCGCAAAGTGTTAGCTTGCCCGCTGCCGGCGCGGCCTCCGCAGGACCGTCCTTGTGCCAGTCTGTGATAAAAGCACGGTCCGCGAGACTGAGCCGGTCGAGCGCCAGGGAAATCCGCTTGCCCCTGAAATCCAGCAGCACCTTGTCGCCTTCCACTCCGGCCATTTCCGCATCGATTTTTCGTCCCGTTGTGTCCGTCCACATGCGCGCGCAGGCGGTCGGGCTGAGCGCGGTGGCGACCGCCAGATAGAGAATCGTTTTCGAATTCATGATTGAGGCTGCAACGCGGCGGCGCGCCCTGTCAAACTTTGGAAATGGTAAACTATTCTCCAGATCGGCGGAAAGCTTTGGCAGATATGCTTCCTTTGGCAAATCCCGGACCGCTCCACGAGAAATCGAGCTGCGGCGCGACGCTGCCGCGGTGCGCGTAATACAAGCGGAACGGGTGCGGACCGGCTTTGAGAACCACTGTGCCGGAAGCTTCGGCCCCCGCGCGGTATCCCATATCAGCGTCGATGACGGTGGCATCATGAATCTTCAGCACAGCCCCGGTATCGGTCGCCACCGAGAAGTGATATGCGCCATCCGCAGGAATGTGGAAAAAGCCGGAGAACATCATGCCTCCGCCGGAATCTTTCGGCATCGCCTGCAAGGTGACACTCGTGCCGGTTCCTTCCGCAGCCGGTTTCAGCAAAGCGAAATCCGGCACCCAAGGGAAATCGCCTTTGTAGGATTTCCATAGCACATCATCGGAATCCGGCATGGTTTCCAATGCCGGCATCGCCTCCTCGTCATACGGCCGCGGCGCGCTCTTCTCCGGCATGCGGGACCGGAGCGCGATCGAATTCATGCGCTCCTCCATCGCGGGCATTTCCTTCGCCAGATCGCGGGTTTCGCGCGGGTCGTTTTGGACATTATAGATTTGGAACGGATCCGACGCGGTTTGAATATGATAGCGCAGTCCGACCAGATCGCCCAAGCGAACGGCTTGCATTTGTCCGCGCCGCAGGTTGCGGTGGGCGGGTGCGAATTCTTTGTAGTTGGGAGTTTTTCCCTGCTCGGAATACTCCACATAAATGGCGCGGGAATCGTCGCCGGACGCTTGCCCTGTTAGCTCGGGCAGCAGCGAGATGCCATCGGCCCGGGCAGGGGCGGGGACGCCGGCGGCATCCGCGAAAGTACGGAGCCAATCGTAGCCGGCGCTTGGGCGGGCGTCCACGCTGCCGGCGGGAATGTGCCCCGGCCAGCGCGCCACGGTCGGCACGCGCAGGCCGCCTTCCAGGCAATCCCGTTTGATGCCATCGAACGGGCCGAAACTATTGAAGAAATCCGCACGCAGCGGCCGTCCCGGCAGATACGACTCAATGCTCGGTCCGTTGTCCGACGAAAACACAACCAGCGTGTCCCGATCGATTTTCAAATCCTGCAACAACGTCACCAGATCGCCCACCGCCGAGTCGATCCGGCGGACCGCGGTGGCATATCTTCGATAAACGTCCGGCCAGGCAACCTCCGGGGTGGCGGGGTTTTCATCGTCATCCCAGGTGGCGTTCGCATAGTCCGGATGCACCCATGAATCCGGCTTGCCTGACGCGGTATTGATCATCTGGTGCGGTTTTCCCAGCCATTGCAAGCCACCTTTCAAGCCGCCGCCCGCGGGATAGGCCTGCGCCGGCAGCTCGTCCACGGCGTGGGGCGTGTCATAAGCGAGGAACAGGAAGAACGGTTTCGCCGGGGCGTCCTTTTGTTCTTTTACAATCCATTGTTTGGCCCACGCCGTCCAGAGATCGGCGGTATAGCATGCGTCGAGGTCTTTGGAGATTTCCCGCGTGCCGTTCCACACTTGTTTCGGACCGTCGTACAATCCTTCCTTGGGGTAATGTTCGTGACCGTCCTTGTGCCGGACATAGCCGAAGAACTCGTCGAACCCGCGCTTGGTCGGGTAGGCGGGCCAATCGGGTTGGCCGGATTTGCCGCGATTCTCGCCCTGCAATCCCCATTTGCCGACGGCCGCGGTGGCGTATCCGGCCTGGCGGAGGACGGTGGCGACGGTGTGATTGTCCTCAAGCGCCTTGTCGAACTGGTTGTCCCGGACGTTGGCGTGGCCTTGGCTCACGCCTAGCAGAAAGGAAGCGCGCGAGGGCGCGCAAACCGGCGCGGCGCAATAATGGTCCGGCAGGCGCGCCCCGCCAGCGGCGAAGGCGTCGAGATTCGGCGTGGCAGTCCACGGCTCGCCCGGCTTGGCGGCGGACTTGCGGGCGTTCTGGAAAAACGTGCCCAAATCCCCCCAGCCTAGATCGTCGGTTAGAATGAAAATGATGTTCGGGCGTTTGGTTGCTGCGGAGCAGGCGAGCGGCAGGAACACCAGCGGGAGCAGCAGGCGGCGGAACGTGCGGGCTGCTATTTTGAAGAAGTTTTTCGTCATGAGCGGCCGGGCTTACCGGGATTTCTCCGCGAATCGTTCAGTCCCCGGCCGCTGGCGGAAACCAGTCGGAAGGTGTGGCGCCGGGCTGACGTAGGCACCGCTTCACCCGAATCCCGCCGATATGATCCGCTTGCACACAATCCTCACCGCCGCCGTTCTAACAATCCACTGCCACGCCGCGCCGCCCCGGCCGAACATCGTGCTGATCTACGGCGACGATGTCGGCTACGGCGATGTGGGTTGTTATGGCGCGGAGGGCGTTTCCACGCCGCACATTGACGGGCTGGCGCGCGACGGGCTGCGCTTCACCAACGGCTACGCCACCTCGGCCACCTGCACGCCCTCGCGCTTCTCGCTTTTCACCGGGAAATATGCATTCCGGCAGACGGGCACCGGCGTCCTGCCCGGTAATGCCGCGCTCATCATCCGCCCCGGCAGCGCCACCCTGCCCGCCGTGCTGCGCGACGCCGGCTATACCACCGGGGCCATCGGGAAATGGCATCTCGGGCTGGGTTCGGAAGCGGCTCCGGTCGATTGGAATGGCGAAATCCGGCCGGGTCCGCTTGAGATCGGTTTCGACTATTCCTATATCATGGCCGCCACCGGCGACCGCGTGCCATGCGTGTATGTGGAAAACCGGAAGGTGGTAAATCTGGACCACGCGGACCCCATCAGGGTGAGTTATACCCATAACTTCCCCGGCGAGCCGACCGGGATCACGGCGCGCGATTCGCTGAAGATGGACTGGAGCCACGGGCATAACGATTCCGTGGTCAACGGCGTCGGCCGGATCGGCTTCATGACCGGTGGGAAAGCCGCGCTGTGGAACGATGAAACGATGGCCGCCACCTTCACCGGCAAGGCGGAGGAATTTATCGAAAGCGCGAAAGACAAACCTTTTTTCCTCTACTTCGGCACGCATGGCATCCACGTCCCTCGGCTGCCCGACAAACGTTTCCTCGGCAAAAGCACGATGGGTCCGCGCGGCGACGCGATCGCCGAGTTCGATTGGTGCGTCGGGGAAATCCTCAACACGCTCGATCGCCTCGGCCTGGCGGAAAACACCATGGTCATCGTCTCCAGCGACAACGGCCCGGTGCTTGACGATGGCTACAAAGACATGGCCAACGAAAAGCTCGGCGAGCACAAGCCGGCCGGCGCGCTGCGGGGTGGGAAGTATAGCATCTTCGAAGGCGGCACCCGCGTGCCGCTGGTCGTCCGCTGGCCCGGGAAAATCGAGCACGGAGTATCGGGAGCGCTGGTGAGCCAGGTCGATTTCCTCGCCACCTTCGCGGCGCTGACGGGCGGGAAAATCGATGCGGACGACGCGCCCGACAGCCAGGACATGACCGCCGCCCTTGTGGGAAAATCTGAACAAGGCCGGGAAAGTCTGGTGGAATACAAAGGCTCCGGAAATGAAAGCGGCCTCGCGCTCCGCAAGGGCGATTTGCTCTACATTTCCCCCGGCGTCACCCGGGAAAAACTGGGTCCTTGGAAATTTGTGAAAACTCCCGCACCCGGTGCCCTCTTCGACCTCGCTAGCGACCCCGGCCAAACCCAGAACATCGCTGCGGACCAGCCGGAAAAGGTAAAGGAGATGCGGCGGGAGCTGGCTGGGATCGTGAAGAAAGGGAAGTGATACCACCGCACGGTAGCGCGCACCTCGCGGCGACCGGTGATCGCCGCTACGGCACTTTCAATTTCACCAGCACCTGCGCCACCACATCATCCATATCCAGATACTTGTAGGTCGCGAGGCGGCCGAGGAAGGTCACCCCGCGCTCCGCCTTCGCCGCCGCCCAATACTTCTGAAAGAGCTCCGGGTTGCCGCCGAACGGCTTCGGGTAGAAGCGCACGTTCGTGCCGTCCCACTCGCAGGGGAACTCCTTACCGATCACCGTCGTCTTCACATTCTGGTCCAGCCAGTGCGAATGGTCCACGGCCCGCGTCCACGCGTTTTCCCGGTTGCACTCGTTGATCTGGAAATGCTTCCGCTTCGCCTCCCGCGTGTATTGGAAATCCAGCGAGCGGTATTCCAAACGTCCCATCGCGCGGTGGAAATAGTCGTCGATGGAGCCGGTGAAAACGATCCGGTCCGCCGGCACCTTCCGCCATTCTTCCTCCGCGCAATTCAAATGCACCGGAATCCCCTCCAACATCGCCTCGAACATTTTCGTGAAACCCGCCACCGGCACGCCCTGCCAGCGGTCGAGGTGATACCGGCAATCACGTCCGATCCGCCGCTGCGGCACCCGCGCCGTGATCGCCCGCGGGATCTCCTGCCACGGCACCCCCCAATGCTTTTCACTATAGTCCACGAATAGCAAATCGCGGATTTCCTCCGGCGTCAGATTCCCGGCGATTTCCGCGGAAATGTCGTTGAAGGGAATCGGGATCGTACCGCGCGGCGTGTTCGCCACCACGCAGAATCCCGTTTCCCGGAACCTGGTGAAACGGTTCATGAAATCCCACACCTCCGGCTTGTCCGTGTGAAAGCAGTGCGGCCCGTATTGGTGGACCATCACGCCGCCCTGCCACGCGTCATAACAGTTCCCGCCGATGTGTCCCCGCGACTCGAAGATCTCCACCGCATGCCCCGCGTCCGCCAGCAGCCGCGCCGCCACCGCACCGGCCAACCCGGCTCCCACCACCACGATTTTCATGCTTCGACTGCTTCCAAGCGATTTTGGCTGCTCCGCGCATGGGCCTCGAATGCAGCTGCCAGTTCGTTTTCTTTCAATTTGGCACCGGCCGCTGGCGAGCAACATCCCGCCACCGGAAAGAAGACAAGCTGGCTGGCCGGGTTCGCCCAAGTGACGTACTCGATGTCCAGAAGCAGAAAGACCGACTTTACGGTGGCTGGCGCGAAAGTAAGCATGCCCGCTCCGGCCATCCGTGGATACATCGCCACCGCGAGGAACCATTCCTCATAGCCATAATCCGGCCACTTGCCTAGGTTGAACTGTCTCAAGCCGCACCCCGGCAGCTCCACCATCGGGGGCAATCCGCCTCGAAGGGTGTGCCATGTGAACGCGTGGATCAGGCGCTCCATCGGCCACCCGCCCACCGCGCCCATCTGGCAACCGATGAAAGGCTTGTAGCACACCTTTCCGGAAACGTCCGTATCCAGCGCCACGGGCACCCGCCATACTCCCAAGCCGTCGCGTTCCATGGCGCGGGTCCGTTCGATGTCCGCCGCTGCTTCCCGGATGCGGTCCGCATCCATCATGGTGACCAGTCGATCCTTTTCGCTGAAAGCGAGCACCCGCCAAGCCACACCCGGGGCATGGGCGATCGAAGGGTGCCGCATGAGGAATACCTCGCATCCGGCCTCCACGAAATCGGTGACCAGAAAGTCGAGGTCCGCAGCCAGATAAACCCGCACCGCCACGTCATCGTAGGTTTTCAACAGCTTTGGCACCGTTTCCAAAATCGGCTCGATATAATGCGGCCATGGCTCGAAGCGGAGATCCAGGTCGAACTCCGAGGGATTCATGAGGATCTCCCGCGTTGGCTCTGGATACGGCTTTTTGGAGGCTTGGCTTGGTTTCCAGAACATGGACACGCTGATCAGGTGCTTTTTGCTCCGCTGTTCGTTGAAGACCTCCCTCACACCAAACCACTCCTCCAATTCCGCCCTCTCATCAGCGGTGGCCAATTCTTCAAATTCCTCGACCAAGTCTTCGGTCATGATGGGGTAAATTTCTGTCCAGCTCATTTTTTTGTTAGTGAAATCCTAAAGTTTAGCTTCCTAGCCAGCACGCATCCGCTTCGCGTTCCTCCGCGGATTCCGCGCCGTTGCATTTCAATCTTCCTCCTTACAGTGCCGTTACTTTCGCCGTCGGCACCGGCTGTCCGGGGCGAAAAGCCGCAGCCTCCGTCACCCGGCACCCGCCGGCATCCTGCGCCAGCGCCTCCTCCACCATTTCCCGCAGCCGCTCCGGCGCGCCCTCGGCCCGCAGATTCACCGTCAGCTTCGCATTGCGGAAGGAGCCGCCGAACACGCGCGAAGTCTCGGACGGTGCGCCGCCCAGCGTCTGGCTGACCACTCCGAGCCGACCCTCGTCATCTTTGAGAGACATTTTGAAATGGGCCACCTCCATATCGGCCGCCGCCAGTTCTCCCGAGATACGCTGTGCCAGATCCAGCAACCAGCCGTCCCCATCGCGCGGCACCGCGCCCGCCCCGCCGACCGCCACCTCCGCATTGAACCAACCCAGCAGCGCCTCGCCCGCGCCGTAGCGGGGATAGTCCACATCCATAAGCTTCTCGGGCGCGGAGATTCCGTCCATCACCCGGTCCATCCAAGCGCCAACGCCTTCACCGGATTTTGCGGAAATCACGAAAACCTCCTTGCCGGGAAATTCCGTTCCGAGCCGACGCTTCAAATCCGCCAGATCGTCATCCGCCATCAGGTCGGATTTGTTCACCACCACGATC
Organism: Verrucomicrobiales bacterium; assembly: GCA_038235225.1. GTDB lineage: Bacteria > Verrucomicrobiota > Verrucomicrobiia > Verrucomicrobiales > Akkermansiaceae > Luteolibacter. The sequence continues at coordinate 661 of JBBSUD010000129.1, read as the reverse complement.
TCCGCCTCCTCAAGCTGCTTCCGGTAGATGTAGCCCACATCCTTCGAGAAATCTCCGGGCGTCCGCCTGCCTCCCAAGCTCGCCAGTGCTCGCCTCGCGTCCACCACCACGCTCAGCGGACTCAGCGCGAACGGAATCCGATACACCCGCTCCAGTGGTAACAGCACCGTGGCCGCAAGGTCCGTGCAGCTTCCCACCGGTTCGCCGATCACCACCTGGGCCGCGTCGTGCGGGCCGCCCGGCACCAGCATCGCCACCAATTCCTCCAGCCGGCAGCAGAAGCACCCGCCCGCCACTTCAGAAACCGCGTCCGTGCCCGCCGCCTCCATGAGCTGCGTGTCCACCAGCCCGCGCGCTTGGTCATTGGTGACCACTCCGCACGTCACTCCGTGCTCCACCAGCGTCCGCACCATCCTGCCGATCAAGGTCGTTTTGCCCGCGCCCAGAAAGCCGCCCACCACGAGGAACCGCCGCTTCGTGGCGGCACCGTCTCCAGAATTATTTTCGTTTTTCATAAGATTGGTTCTGGACAGACCCCCGCCCCCGGTGGGGGGGGGGGGGGGGCGGGGGGGGGGGATGCACCCGCTTTCCTCGCCTCCCCCTTTTGCATGGCACGATGATGATACACACGGTGCTCTCCCAAGATCATCACGACCACCTG
>JBBSUD010000128.1:0-15636 GCA_038235225.1 Verrucomicrobiales bacterium | reverse complement strand
TCACCGACGCGAAACTCCCCGGCGGCGTGTTTCTCATGCAGCGGGAAATGGTGATCTATCAGCGCGCTTATGGCGACCGCGCCATTTTCCCCGCGCGCGAACCGATGACGGTGGACACCATTTTCGACGCGGCTTCGCTCACCAAAGTCATTGCCACCACGCCGGCGGTAATGAAGCTGATCGAGTCTGGGGAAATCGATGTGGAAAGCCCGCTGAACCGCTATTTCCCGGAGTTCAAGGGCAACGGCAAGGAAGCGATCACCATCCGGCAATTGCTCACCCACACCTCCGGCCTGCGCGCGGGATTGCCCGGCGGTGGCTGGACGGGCAAGGATGGCGCGTTGAAAACCGCTTGTGCCGAGCCGCTGCCGAATCCCCCCGGCACGGCCTATCGATATAGCGATATCAATTTCATCCTGCTGGGACTGCTGGTCGAGCGCGTGTCCGGCCAGCCGCTCGATGCATTCTGCCAGCGCGAGATATACCAACCGCTGGGAATGAATCATACCGGATTCCGCGATCTATCAGGCAAGGATGCCGGCCGCATCGCGCCGACGACGATGAACCGCGACGGCAGCGCGCTGCGCGGAATCGTTCACGATCCGACCGCCCGCCGCATGGGCGGAGTGGCGGGAAACGCGGGGCTTTTCCTCACCGCGGCCGATCTCGGGCGCTTCGCGCAAATGATGCTTCATGAGGGCGAACTCGACGGCGTTCGCATTTTCAAAACGGAAACCGTGAAAGCGATGACATCCGTGCAATCCCCGCCGGGCCTGCCAAAGCGCGGCTTCGGCTGGGATATCGACTCGCCCTACGCCGGTCCGCGCGGCGCTATTTTTCCCATAGGCAGCTACGGCCACACCGGCTGGACCGGCACCCGCGCGTGGATGGATCCGTTATCAAAAACGGCCGTTATTTTCCTCTCGAACCGCAATCACCCGGACGAGCGCGGAAATGTCATCGGTCTGCAACGCCAGCTTGGCACGCTGGCCGCCCGCGCGCTAACGGATGTGGATTTCGGCCCGCGCCCGGCCGTCGCATCATCCCCGCCGCAAACCGGCCCGGTGCTCAATGGCATCGACGTGCTCAAGCGCGACGGCTTCCGCCAGCTCCGCGGGCGCAAGGTGGGTCTCATCACCAACCAGACCGGCATCGACCGCGAACGCACCACAACGATCGATTTGCTGCACGCCGCGCCGGGGGTGGACTTGATCGCGTTATTCAGTCCTGAGCACGGCATCCGCGGGGAACAGGAGGGGGCGGACATCGCCGATAGCAAAGACGCGAAAACCGGACTGCCGGTTTACAGCCTCTACGGGAAAACCCGTAGTCCGACCGCCGCGCAGCTTGCCGGTATTGATACGCTTGTGTTCGACATTCAGGACATCGGATGCCGGTTCTATACCTATATCTCCACCCTGGACCGCTGCCTGGAAGCCGCGGGGAAAGCGCAACTGCGCTTCGTCGTGCTGGACCGCGTGAACCCGCTAGGCGCGGAAATCGAGGGGCCGGTGCTGACCGAACCGCGCAGTTTCGTGGCCACCCATGAGATCCCGCTGCGCCACGGCATGACCGTCGGCGAGCTGGCCCGGCTGATGAATGCCGAGCGCGATTTCAACACGGATCTGGGTGTCATCCGCTGCGAAGGCGGCTCGCCATTGCAATGGTTCGACGCGACCGCCCTGCCGTGGTGCGATCCATCACCCAACATCCGCAGCCTTACCGCGGCCGTGCTTTATCCGGGTGTCGGCATGCTGGAATTCTGCCGGCTCAGCGTCGGCCGCGGCACCGGCACACCGTTCGAGCTACTGGGCGCGCCGTACATCGACGGGCTGAAATTCGCCGCGCGGCTCAACGCCAGCGGCCTGCCCGGCGTGCGCTTTGTGCCCGTTCGTTTCACGCCCGGCTCCAGCGTTTTCGCCGGCCAGGAATGCGGTGGCGTCGAAATGATCGTCACCGATCGCGAATCATTCCGCCCCGTGGACCTCGGCATCGTTCTCGCGACCACGCTCCAGAATCTTTACGGGAAATCGTTACAATTGAAACAAGCCATCAAACTGATAGGCGACGAACCGACCCTCGACGCGATCCTCGCTAACAAGCCGCTCGCCGAAATCCGGGAACTCTGGTCGCCCGCGCTGATCCGCTTCCAGCAACGCCGCGAAGTGCATTTGCTTTATCCACGGTGACAACTGTTCCGCCCATTGCGAGAACCCTTGCTGCCCCGCGCGCCAGATTTTGTGAAAATCAGTCGCGGACGCTTTCAAAGCAGACTTTCCCGCCCGCCGCATCGATCCACACCGAGTCGAACCGGCTGAGTAAGGCGGTGCCGAGCAGACCATCTTCGCCGGCGAAAAGCGGCTTGCGATACACGTCGGTCGGCACGTCGGAGAGCGCCAGATTACCGAGATTCACATTGACCTTCAGGGTCTTGCCGTCTCTCAGGAATCTGCGAAGCGCCGAGTCCGCGGGCGGCGTCCAGCAGAGCGAGCGGCTGCACCCGGTATCGAGGCGGACGCATTTCAGTGGGGAGTCGTCCGCTGTGATGCCGACGTAAAACGCGCCGTTGCGCCGGGTAAGAGGCAGCCGCGTCGAGCCGGGCGCGGGCGCTCCGTCCGGCGAGACGCGGAGGCGCGAATGTTTGAAGTCGATGCGGATCGTCCGGCCGTTGAAGAAATCGGAGCCAAGCAGCCCGTCAAGCCGGCGGCCGAGGGTGCGGGATTCGGCGGCGAGATCGACGATGAGCGGGCTGGGGGAAAATCGGAGCGAACCGCCGAGCCGGATGGAGGTTTTACCCGCCCGCCCCGCACTGTGAGTGCCGTGAACGGTGCGGATGCGTTCGTCTCCGGTTGATTTGAGTCCCAGCGAATCCGCCACCGATTTGTCGAGCAAGGTGGCTCCGGCTCCCGAATCGAGAATGAAGGTCAGCGGCCTTCGCGCGCCCTCCAGATCCGCCTCCACCAGAATCATTCCGCGATGCATCCGGAAGGGCACATCCACCTGTGCCGCGCAGACCACTCCGGAGACAAAGAATAGGAAACAAAAGAGGCCGCGCACGGGAGCTCAAAAGCAACCCCCGTGCCATGCGGCCTCTGGTAGGGTGTCGAGTCAGGAACGCTTCAGCGGCCTTGGTCCTGGCGATACACGTAGTGGTAGCCGGCACGGCCCATGTTCATCAGAACGGGGCGATCGGCTCCCGGCTTTTCCATCACCAAGGCAACGTTGGTTTCGCGACGATCGTCAGGTCTCGTGATGGCAGCGGCCGGTTCCCGGTCCCGCACGACGGCATATCCCGCGCGACCGCGGTTTTCCAGGTGCGTTCCCGCTTGGGCGGTTTGAGGAATGGCGACGACCAAGGCCGCGGCGGCGAAAAGCAGTGAGATTGAGGTTTTCATAATTTTATTGGGTTGGTTGCTCGCGGGAGTCGCTCGGTTTGAACGGCACCAGCATCGGTAGGATCCATCCGGGAACCTTTTATTTCAAATAACCGGAAAATGGCACCCCTGGCCGCGACCGGCGCGAGTCGAAAACAAATGGCGACGGTTTTCTCACTGCTGCCTGCGGATCAGATCCGCGACTTCCTGCGGATGCGGAATGTCCCGAATGACGATTTCCATATCATCCTGTCCCGAACTCGAAATGGCGATATCCCCGAATTTCAGCAGGCGTTCTTTGAAGTTTTGCTCCAGCTTGATGTTGCGCACGTCATCGTGGCGCACTTCGCTCGTGAAGCGCTGGATGATGCCGCTGCGATAGATGCTGCGCTCGGTCGTGATCGTCAGTTTGTGTGTTTTGCTGATTAACCACCACTTCAACAGGAAGAATCCGCCCAGCAAGACACCCAGCGAACCTCCGACGAGAAAATAGAGGCCCGGCACTGCCAGCAGCGTGCCCGTCAGCGCGCCGAAAATCATCAGGCCGGCGCCTCCGAGCACCAACAGCAGGCACAAAACCGTTCCGAAAAAATGACGCCGGAAGACTGCGGGGCAAACGACTTCCAGTTCATTTTCATCATCCGCCGCCAAAATTACCGTTGGCTCGTCCCCAACCTCCTCGCCCGCGACCGCTGGACCGAGCGGTCTCGCGACCGGCGCTTCCGCGAGAAACGGCTGGCCGCAAATCGGGCAGTCCACTTGCTTGCCCATCAGGCTTTCATCGATGCGAACGATTTTCTCACACTGGGGGCATTGATAGCGGAGGGACTGATTTTGCATTCAGGCAGTGTCCGTCCCGTCGGCAAAAAGTCAATTTTTTCGGGATCCCGCCGACCTTCCCCGCCGGCCTGGCGGCACGGGGCTCCGGCGGGCGCTCCGGTCCGCGGCCCGCGCCGCCGGGCCTTTGCCGGTTGGAGGTTGCCACCCCGGGTGACGTGCGTAAGAAAGCCGCGCCGGGATCGCCGGTCACCCCATCATCTCCATGTTCGGAATCAAAATCTTCCCCGCGTTCGCCAGCCGGTTTCCGCGACTCGCCCTCGGCTACCGCTACGTCCGGGTTCGGAAAAAGCGCTTCATCGCGCTGGTGGTGATAATCGCGCACGTGGTGGGCGCGCTGACCTCGGTGCAGGCGGTGATGACGACCCGCACGGCGCAGGGGGCGACCGCCTGGGCGATCGCGCTGAACACGTTTCCCTATGTTGCCGTGCCTGCCTACTGGGTTTTCGGCAGCAGGAAATTCGACGGGGATGTGATCCTCCGCCGCGGAAATCAGCAAAAGGCCGGGCCGCTGGTCGGCGGACTGATCGCCGCGGCGAAGAAGAAATCCCTGGTGCCGCAGGACAAGAACGATGCCGGGCTGATCTTGCTGGAGAAGCTCTCGCGCCTCCCCGCCACCACCGGCAACGACGTCCGGCTGCTGCGCGACGGCGGCGAGATTTTCCCCTCCATCCTGGAGGGGATCGACGACGCCAATGATTACATCCTCCTGCAATTCTATATCGTAAGGGCGGACGCGTTGGGAATGAAACTTCAGGCAGGTCTCCTTGCCGCCGTGGCGCGGGGGGTGCGGGTGCATTTCATCTTCGATGAGATTGGCAGTTATGGATTGCCGGATTCCTATGTGAAAAAACTCCGCGACGCGGGTGTCCAGATGCTGCCATTCAACACCACCAAAGGCTGGACGAACCGTTTCCAACTCAATTTCCGGAACCACCGGAAAGTCGTCGTGGTGGACGGCCGCAAGGCATGGGTGGGGGGCGCCAATATCGGCGATGAGTACAATAATGGAGACGGCGAGGAAAAGGCTTACATCGACACGATGGTGAGGATCGAGGGGCCAGCGGTGCAGACGGTGCAGGTGCCGTTCTGGGAGGACTGGCTGTGGGCGGGCGGGAATGCATTGGAAATCGATTGGGAGCCGCGGCGCGCGGAATCCGGCGCGGACAAGACGGTGCTCTGCGTCCCCAGCGGACCGGCGGACCAACTGGAGACCTGCACGCTGTATTTCCTGCAATTGATCAATTCCGCGACCAGCCGGCTGTGGCTCGCGAGCCCGTATTTCGTCCCGGACGAGCAAATCGTGAACGCGCTGGAGCTGGCGGCGTTGCGCGGCGTGGAAGTGCGGATTCTCGTGCCGGAGGAGGGGGACAGCGCGCTGGTGGATTTGTCCGGCTGGGCGCACGTCCAGCGGCTGGGCAGGGTGGGGGTGCGCTTCTACCGGCGGCGCGGCGGCTTCATGCACCAAAAGGTGGCGCTGGTGGACTCGGACCGGGCGGTCGTCGGCAGCGCGAATCTCGACAACCGCTCGTTCCGGCTGAATTTCGAAATGAGCGTGGAAATCCGCGACGAGGCGTTCGCGGGGAAGGTCGCCGAGATGCTGGAGGGGGATTTCGCGAAATCCCGCTTGGTTCCCGTGACGGAGCCCGAGAAGTGGAGCTTCTTCCAAAAATTCAAGGTTCGCGCCGCCAATCTTCTCTCGCCCGTCCAGTAGGCGGCTCAATCGCCGCCGCCCGTCGCGGAGTCCACGGCATCCCGCAGCGCCTGCTCGCCCGGCTCCGGGCGGGACTGGTCCGCGGCAACTTCGGCGGCCACTTCGGGCAAGGCGGCGGCGGGGATGAGGCCGAGCCCGCGGGCGTGCTCGGAAATCGCGAGGCTGTCGCGGGCGGAAATCAGCGGGACGCCGGCCGCCGCCGCGTCTTCCATGGCCCGCCGGACGGCGGCGTCACGCGCGGTGTCGGCATCGGGATCGACATCGCGGATGTAAATCGCGCGGATCCGCCCCGGCCGCAGCCGCGTCAATTCCGCATAGATGGCGGGGTCCTCCTGGCCCGAATCCCCGATGAGGATAAACGGCAGCTCCGGGTAGGCATCCAGCAGCCGGAGCGCCTTGTCGCGCTTGTGGCCGTGGCCTTTTTCCTTGATGAATTTCGTCCGGTCCAGCCCGATGTCGCGCAGCAGCAGCGGCCCGGCGGGGATGTCATTGAGGCGGAGGAAATCGGCCAGCAGGTCGTGAAGATTCCAGGGCGAGCTGGAAATGTAGAAGATCGGATTGACCGGCGCTCCAGCGAGGCCGCGCTGGAACGCGGCGTAGAGCTTCGCCACGCCGTCGAGCGGCTTGCGGGTCTTCGCGTTTTCCAAAAATGTCAGTTTGGCGGCGAGCAGAATGCTGGCGATGCCGGTGTGGATCACGGTGTCGTCCAAATCACTGATGATGCCGAATGCCGCGTCGGGACCCGGCGCGAGAATCTCGTGAATCGCATGGATTTCCCCATCCGCGGAGGCGGCGCGGGCGCTGGCGGTGAGCCACCGCAGACCGCCGCCGGCGTGCGGGGCAGGGGGGAAATCGGCATGGTAGTAGCCTTCCTCATCGGTGACGACGGTGCGCTCGTTGTTCTGGAAACGCACCGTTACCGGGACGCCGGGGATTTCGTCGCTTTCCCAGCGGCGGTAGGTCTGGACAAGATTTTCCCACCAGCCGTCGTCATCGAGCGGGCCGCCGCCCGGGCGGTTCGCGAGGACGCGGCCGGAGACCTGGACGGATTCCGCATCCGCGAAACCGTGGTAAGCCGCGATCTGCCGCGGCTGGTGGGTGCCGAGCCGCCGCCAGAGCCGCCGCCGCGCGATATCCACCGCGTCTTCCGCAGCGACCGCGGCGAGGTGGAGACGCCGGAGGAATTGGCCGGGTAGGTCGCTCATGAGGTCAAAATCCGGAAGGAAGCGTCCTCCCGTCGGGCGATGGTCAGCGGCGATTGGCGATCTGTCGCGGGGATTTTCCGGGGACGCGACAAGTGGTGGTATACCGCGATTTCCCCTTCCGCCCGAAGAAATCCGCTAGGCAGGAGAGGGGAATCGTCGCCGGTCTCCCGCCATCGCGTAGGACGCGGGGCGAGGTTCACTCTTGCGCTGCGAGGCCGGTTACCCAGTCTCGCCCACGATTCAAATCCGGCAGCGCAACACCATGACTACGGAACCACCCGCCCATCGCTGGCCGACGAGGATCGTGAGGACGATCGCTGCCGGGCTGATGCTGCTGGGGTTGCATGCGGTCGTCGTCTGGCACCTCGGCGCCGCGGCGGCACGGTGGAATTCACCCGCGGGGATGATGCGCTACAACGCGGCGGTGGCGTTCTTTCTCACCGGAGCCTCGCTGCTCGCCATCTCGATGGGGAAAAAGCGGCTGGGCCTGTTATTCGGGGGGCTGGTGGCGCTCACCGGGCTGCTGACGCTGGGCCAGCAAGTTTTCCACGTTGATTTCCGGATGGACCGGCTGCTCTTCCGGCCTTTGCGAAATCCCGTCGCGGGACGGATGGCCGAAGTCACCGCGTTGGGATTCGCGGCCAGCGGCCTGGCGCTGCTCGCGGCCGCGGCATTTCCCCGGAGACCGGCGGCCTCGATGGTGGCCGGCGTGCTTGGCTCCGGGGTGAGCGCGCTCGGCATGATGTCCGTGCTCGGCTATTTCGTAGGTCTCAACGACGCGCTGGGGTGGGAAAAGCTGACGCAAACGGCCCTGCACGCCGCGGCCGGATTCATCGCGGCAGGGGCGGCCTTGCTGATCCTCGCGTGGCAGTCCGATGCCGTGCGGACCCGGCGACCGCCGCGCTGGCTGCCATTCGCCACCAGCCTGATGGCCTTCTGCGCCACCCTGGTCCTCTGGTATGCGCTGGGGATTCGCGAGCGCCGCGAAATGGAGCGGACGGTCCAGGCGAACGCCGCCGCGGTGAGGAGCGAGATCGTTTCCCGCCTGGATTCTCGCATCCGGTCGCTGGGTCGCATGGCAAGGCGCTGGGAATACACCGGCAAGCTCCCGCGCGAGTTCTGGGAGGCCGATGCGGCATCCTTCATGGCGGACGATCCCGGCTACCTCTTCATTGCCAAGGTGAATCCGGGCCTCCGCATCGAATGGATAACGCCGCCCGCCGCCGGCACGGACCTGGCCGCCGCGGAACGCCTCCGCCCTGCGTGGGAAATGGCGCGCGACACCCATGAAGCGCGTTTCACCCGGCCGCTGGAGCTTGGCCAGGACGGGCGGGGAATCCTCGCGATTGTCCCGATTTACCGCCAGGAACGTTTTGAGGGATTCATCGTCGGCGCGATCCGGCTGCGGCAATGGATGGATGCGACGCTGACGGATGAACTCGCGAGCGGCTACACCATCAGCCTCAGCGAAGGAGGCGGGGAAATTTACGCGCGGCCGGCAGGCGCGCGCCCGCGGTGGCCGGAGTGGGTGGCGGAACTGCCGATCGGGATTTACGGGCTCAACTGGACCGCCCGCGTCTGGCCGGGAAACGAGCTGCTCGCGGCGAATCGCACACCATTCACCCGCGTCGTCCTGGGAATGGGAGCGCTCGCCTCGGTGCTCCTGGGCCTCTCCGTGGGACTCGCGCAGGCAGCGACCGCCCGCACCCGCCTGATTCTGGAAACCGGCCGCGAAGTCCGGCGGGAAATCGTCGAGCGCGCTCAGGCGGAGGAGGCCTTGGTCGCATCCCGGGCGCTTTACCATTCGCTCGTGGAGAACCTGCCCGCCGGCGTTTTCCGGAAGGAGGCTTCCGGGCGTTTTGTCTTCGTCAACGAGTGGTTTTGCCGTTTGAAGGGCGCCACTGCGGATCGTATTCTTGGATCGACCGTGAACGAACTGATCGACCGGTCGGCGTCCGATCCGCAATCCCGCTGGCAGCTCGAAATCGGCAACCACGGCAATACGGACCATGAGGAAATCATGAGTACGGGGCGCACCGTCGAGCTGGAGGAAATCTATCTCCAGCCGGACGGAAGCTCGCGGTATTTCCAAGTGATCAAGGCCGCCGTGCTTGGACCGGACGGAGCGATCGTCGGCAGCCAGGGAATCCTCTTCGACATCACCGCCCTCAAAAGCGCCGAGGCGGCCCTCTCGGAAACCAGCGCCCTGCTGGAACGGCTGTTGGAAAACACCACCGATTACATCTATTTCAAAGACCTTCAGTCGCGCTTCACCCGCTTCAGCAAGTCGATGCTCGGAGTCTTCGGACTCAGTGAGCCGGCCGAGCTGATGGGCCGCTCCGATCTCGATTTCTTTGTTGAGGATTACGCCCGCCTCACCTTCGAGAGCGAGCAGCGGATCATCGGCGAGGATCGGCCCCTGCTCGGCGTGGTGGAAAATCAAATCTTCAAGGACGGCCGGGAAAGTTGGACGCTCTCCAGCAAGATGCCGCTGCGCGACGAAGCCGGGCGCATCATCGGCACCTTCGGGATTTCCAAGGACATCACGAAGATGAAACAGGGCGAGGCCGAGCTGGAGGCGATGCACCGGCAATTGCTCGAAACCTCGCGCCAAGCCGGCATGGCCGAAGTCGCCACCAGCGTGCTTCACAACGTCGGCAACGTGCTCAACAGCGTGAACGTTTCCTGCTCGCTCGTAGCCGGGAAAGTCCGCCGGTCCCACGTCGGCAGCGTCGCGAAAATCGCCGCGATGCTCGAAGCGCACGCCCACGATCTCCCCGGATTTTTCACCACCGATCCTGCCGGCCGCAAGCTGCCCGGCTACCTCGGGAAACTCGCCGCCCACCTCGCCGGCGAGCAGGCCGGAGTGCTTCAGGAAATCCAGTTGCTCGGCAGGAATGTGGACCACATCAAGGAAATCGTGGCCATGCAGCAAGACTACGCGAAGGTTTCCGGCGTCGCGGAGACGCTCCAGGTTGCGGACTTGATGGAAGACAGTCTGCGAATCCATGCCGGCTCGCTAAGCAGTCATGCGGTCGAAATCGTCCGCGAATACGGCGCGGTGCCGCCCATCCTCGTCGAGAAACACAAGGCGCTGCAGATCCTCGTGAATCTCATCCGCAACGCCACGCAGGCTTGCGACGATTCCGGCCGCCGAGACAAGCGGATCACCCTGCGCGTCTCGCCGGGCGATCCCGATTTCATCCGCATCGACGTCATCGATAACGGCGTCGGCATTCCCCCGCAAAACCTCACCCGCATCTTCGCCCACGGCTTCACTACCAAGGCGGACGGTCATGGCTTCGGCCTCCACAGCGGCGCGCTCGCCGCCGGCGAAATGGGCGGACGGCTAACCGTCCATAGCGCCGGCGAAGGCACCGGCGCCGCCTTCACCCTCATCCTGCCCGTTGAGCCGCCCTCCAGCGCGAACGTCCGCTCCTGAGGCCGGCCTGTCCGCTCGATTTCCATGGCGAAGACCGCCTTTGCTTCGCTCCGTCCTCCGGTAAGGTGATCGGAATGAATCTACGAACAATCTGGTTTCTGATGCTGCTTTGCGCGCCGCTGCCCGCTGCGGGAATCGAACTGAAGCAAGCTGCCAGCCAGGCGGAGGCAGCCAAGGACGAGCCGATCGCCGTTACGAATGTCACCAGCGACGATGAGATCCGCCAGCGCATCGAGAGGATTTACGCCGCGGTAAGCGCACTCGGCGGGGTCGAGGTGACCGTGGATGGCGGCGTTGTGACCCTCAGCGGGCAAGTTTCCGAGGCGAGGGACGGCAAGGACGCCGTCGCCCTGGCCAATCGAACCGAGGGCGTGGTGTATGTGGTGGACCGGATCGAAGGGGCCACCAAGGTCGAGGCCCGGCTCACTCCGGCGGTCAGGAAAGCGAAGGAATTGTGGAAAGCGGCGATCCGGAAACTGCCGGTAATCCTCATCGCCCTGCTGGTGCTGGTGATCGCCTGGGCCATCGGGAAATGGCTTGCGGGTCGCGACGGGCTCTTCCGTCGGCTTGGCATGAGCGATTTGAGTTCCAGCATGGTCAAGCAAGCGATCCGCCTGGTCCTGCTCATCATCGGCGTGGTGATGGCCTTGGAAATCCTCGACGCCACCGCGATCGCCGGCGCGTTCCTCGGAGTGGCGGGCGTGATGGGCGTGGCTCTTGGGTTCGCGTTCCGCAATATCGTCGAAAACTACCTCGCGGGCGTGCTGCTGAGTGTGCGGAATCCGTTCTCAACCGGAGATGTCATCGAGGTCGAGGGATTCCGGGGAAAAGTAATCCGGCTCACCACCCGTGACACCGTGCTGATGACATTGGAAGGGAATCACCTTCGGATTCCCAATCGTACCATCATTGGCTCGACCTTGCTGAATTTCACCCGCAATCCCTTGCGGCGTTTCGACTTTGCCGTGGGAGTTTCCGTCGAGCAGGATCTCGTCGCGGTCCGGGAACTCGGGTTGGAAACGCTTGATGACATTCCCGCCATTCTCGTGGACCCGGCGCCATGGGTCGTCGTCGAAGAACTCGGAGATAGTACCGTCAACATGCGTTTCTTTGCATGGATCGATCAGCGGAATTCCGACTATCTGAAGTCCAAGAGCGAGGCGATCCGCCTGATCAAAGAGAAATTCGACGATGTCGGAATCGAGATGCCCGAGCCGATTTATCGGGTTCACCTCACGAACCACGCCTCGGTTCAGGCACAGGACCAACCCGCCAGGCCAAAGGGTCCGGGCCGCAAGGGCACCGGTCCGATCGACACTTCCGTCGATCGCACGATTGACGAGCAAATCCAGCAGACGGAGAAAAACGAGGACGAGCCGGACCTGTTGGACAAGTAATTCGAAGGCGTCCGGGCCAGACTCGCGTGGCGGGTTTCGAATTATAAAGATCAGCGCTCGAAAAGCATGGAAAACAAACCTTACCAAAAAAAATCTTGGCGCTCCAGTGCGTCGATCTACCCTCGCCACCGGGGCCGCTGCCACCTTCCGATCCGGCCTGTTGGTGGTAGAAATCGCTCCGGGCGAATGGGAGGTTCCAGCGATCAAATGAATTTCACGGCGTCGAAAATATGGTTCTGAGCAGCATCCAGGAATTGCAGGCTTTCGCGGAAGCGGAAGGCTCGCCGATCACCGGGCTTCCATCGCAATTCACCCGCTCCCAAATCACGTTGGAAGGAACTGGGAGTACGATTTCCTTCGGAGAAAATGTCAAACTCGAAGGAGCGCACCTCGTCATTCAGGCGGATGACGCCCATATCTCAATCGGCAACGGATCCGTAGTGAAGGCCCAGATCAGGGCCGGACATGGCAGCAAGGTGAAAATCGGCGCGCGGCTGTCCAGCACCGGCGGCGGCAGCATTTCCGCCGCGGAGGGAGCGGTCCTGAAAATCGGGGACGATTGCATGTTCGCCATTCACATCGATATCCGGGCGGATCACGGCCATCCGATTTTCGACCGCCGCACCGGCGCCCGCGTCAACCCGAGCAAAAAAGTTGTAATCGGTGACCATGTATGGCTTGGCCCGTATGTGAAAGTTTATCCCGGCGCGCGCATCATGGAAGGCAGCGTGATTGGCGCTGGCTCGCTGGTTGCCGGTCGCATCCCTGCAAACTCGGTTGCTCTCGGCACGCCCGCCCGAGTTACCCGGCGGAATATTGTCTGGGATAAAAAGCACCTGTGCATCCATAACGGAGGTCGCTTTGACAATCTGAACGACTTGGGCGGCCACCATTGGGAGTCATCGCTCCCCTTTGATGAAGAAGTGATGTCGAAGCCGGAAAATGGCGGCCTCAAACAACATGCGTGGTGGAAAATACTCCGGCGGAAAGTGATCGCATTCCGAAATAACCACTGGCACCTGTGATATCGACCTCACTTTGTTGATCTTCGATCAGCTTCAACCCCGCGCGCCCAGAAGGGTCCGCCGCATAAAACAAAGATCAACATGCGATTCCCGATTCCACGCCAAGTCAAAACACTGGCTTCGCTTCTCGCGCTGTCCGCGCTTTTGATCCGCTCCCAAGCCATGGCTCAGGCCTCTAGGGAAACTGGTTCCAACAGCTTTTCGGAATTCGCCATGGAGCACGATGGAGACATTGCCGCCGGACGCGCTTTGTTTGCCAGCATGTCCTGCGCGCAATGTCACTCGGTCGATGGCAGCGGCAGCAAAGCCGGTCCCGATCTATCAGCCATCGGCGACAAGTTCATGAAGTCCGATCTCATCGCCTCGGTACTCGATCCGTCGTCCACGATTGCCGTAGGTTATGACAATACCATCCTCACACTCCGGGACGGAACGATCGCATCCGGAGTGATCAAACAGGCGACCGACGATTGGCTCGAAGTAATGGGTGCCGATGCCAGGGCCATCCGCATCCCGACTTCAAACATTGCAAAACGGGAAACCAGTCCGGTATCTCTAATGCCCCTTGGCCTTCACGCCGCCGGCTCGCCGCAGGATTTCGCCAACTTGATCTCCTATCTCGGCAGCCTGCACATGCGCACCGCCGGGATCGCGCCCGAGGAAATCCCGCAGGCGGCAAACCCGGTTCGGCTGGACTCGTTCTTCGACGACGGGATCGCGCTGGACGAACCTTTGTGGTTCGGCGAACTGCCGGGGAGGGAAAATACCTATGTGGTTCTTGAACACCGAGGGATGTCTTGGATCATCGAGAAAAAGTCCGGTGACGATGTCCAGTCGCCCTTCCTCGATCTGACTTCGGTCGTCCGCGCCGGTGGCGCGACCGGTTTGCTTTCGATGGCATTTCACCCGAAATTTCCCAAGGATCTGCGCTATTTCCTGAAGTATCAAATCGTCGAGGAAGGCAAAATCTCCACCCTCATCATGGAGCGGAAATTTTCATCCGACTTGAAAGGCGACTCCGGTGCTCCACCTCGCCAGCTCTTGAAAATCCCGAGCACCACCCAGGACCACAACGGCGGCTGCGTCGCCTTCGGGCCCGATGGGTATTTCTACTTCGGCATGGGCGACACCGGGCCGCAGCGGGATCCCCAGGGACATTCGCAAGACATGAGTCTGTTGTTAGGTAAAATGCTTCGCATCGATGTCGATCATCAGGACGAGGGATTACCCTACGCCATCCCGGAAGACAATCCGTTCCGCCATGTCGATGGTGTCAGGCCTGAGATATGGGCCGCCGGCTTCCGCGAGCCGTGGCGCTTCAGTTGGGATTCGCAAACCAAGGATTTGTGGGTCGGCGATGTCGGCCAGGATCAATACGAGGAAGTCGGTATCGTTCGCAGCGGCGAGAACCACGGTTGGAATGTCATGGAAGGATTTCATCCCTACTCGGAGCGCTATCGCCCGGCGGGCGCGCATCTGGTTCCGCCGGTGTGGAGCTATTCCCACAGTCTCGGAAATTCGGTGACCGGGGGTTTCGTGTACCGCGGACGAAAAGCTCCGAAGATGTTCGGGTGGTATATCTTCGCCGACTACGAAAGCCGCCGGATCTGGGCGCTCACCCAGACCGACCGCAAGCTGCAAAAGCTCGTTCAAATCGGCGAGGCCCCGATCCGCGCCGTTTCCATTTCACAAACCAGCGATGGCGAACTTTACCTCGTCGGCTTCAACTCCGGGAAAATCTATCACCTCGCACTCGATGCCGTGGATCCCATTCCTTTGGAAATCCGCGTTCTTGCCGCGACCGCGGAAAAAGCACCCAACATCGCGAAATACACAACGACTCGTCCGGATGAAACATGGACTTCCCTGTCATTCGACGACTCCACCTGGAAGGAATCGTCCGGCGGATTCGGAACCCGGGGAACGCCGGGCGGCGTGATCCGCACCGAATGGAGCGGAAGGGACATCTGGCTGCGGCGCGAGTTCACCATCTCCGAGGCCGGGCGTCCGGATTCCCAATCCCGGCTCGCCCTGCGGATCCACCACGACGAGGATGCCGAGGTCTGGCTTAATGGCATCGAAGTGGCCGATCTTCCCCGCTGGACACAAGGCTACATCGAAGTCTCGCTGCCTGCGGAAGCCGCGAAATCCCTGCGCACCGGCACCAATGTCATCGCCATCCACTGCCACCAGAATACCGGCGGACAGTTCATCGACGCCGGTTTGTTGGAATACGTCGCCCGCGCTCCGTCAAAGCCATGATTGCGAAGGCGCCCAATCCAGTTTCCCGCCCGCGTCCTAACGACAAGCGCTGGGTTCGAATCTGGTATTTTGCTTCCTCACCCAGCGAAGTCCGGGTAAGCGTGGCGAGCCGATGACCGAGCCGCCCGAAGTCCTAGATCTTGCCGTGATCGGCGGCGGTGCGTCGGGGTTTTTCACCGCGCTGCGGTATGCGGAAATGGCACCCGGGAAGCGCGTTGCCGTATTCGAGAAGAGTGCCCATTTCTTGCAAAAGGTAAGGATCTCCGGCGGGGGACGGTGCAATGTGACGCACGCATGTTTTGAGCCGGCCGACCTCGCGAAGAATTATCCGCGGGGATCCAGGGAGTTGCGCGCGGCATTTCATAAATGGCAGCCGGCGG
>JBBSUD010000127.1:0-15700 GCA_038235225.1 Verrucomicrobiales bacterium | reverse complement strand
TTGTGACGTCGTCACGGTTGCGGACGGCTTGCGGTATATGGCCGAGTACCCGGCCGCGCTGCGGGAAATGCGCCGCGTCCTGAAGCCCGGCGGCCACCTCGTCATCCTGGATTTCTCCCTGCCCGGCGGCATCATGCGCGGTCCGTATCGCTGGTATCTCCACAATGTCCTCCCGAAGCTCGCCGGCTGGCTGACCAAGCAGAAAGACGCCTACGAATACCTTGGCGGCTCCATCGAGCAATTCCCCTCCGGCCGCGACATGACGACCCTCCTCGAGACCTGCGGCTACATCCGCACCACCGCCACCCCGTTGACCATGGGCGTGGTGACCATCTATCAAGCAGCCCGCGGGTGAGGGGACTGTGTGGAAATTCGCGACTCTTGATTTCGCCTTCCGCTTCGGCTGTGTGAGGAAAATGAGCGAGTGGTCCAAGAATCCATGCCGTGCCGCGCTGGCGGCACGCGACCGTAGCCCGGCATTCATCGCCGGGAAAGAAGCTCACAAAAAAACCGCGCCTCTGATGGGAGACGCGGTTTTTGAAAATCGGGGTTCTTAGCGCTTGGAGAACTGGAAGCGCTTGCGGGCGCCGGGCTGGCCGGGCTTTTTGCGTTCCTTCATCCGCGGGTCGCGGGTGAGGTAGCCGAGGGGCTTGATGACCTTGCGGTGCTCCGCGTCCACCTGCGTCAGCGCGCGGGAAATGGCGTGGCGGATGGCGATGGCCTGCGATTGCTTGCCGCCGCCTTTGACGACCACGTTCACATCGAACTTGTTCATCATCGTGACGGCCTGGAAGGGGGCGAGCACGGAGTTCTGGAGTTCGATGGTGGGAAGGTATTCCTCGAAAGTGCGGGCGTTGATGGCAATCTGGCCGGTGCCTTCGGTCATCCAGACCCGGGCTACGGCGGTCTTGCGGCGGCCGGTGGCGCTATTGGTGGTGGTGGCGGTCATGTTGGAGAAATCAGAGTGGGTTGGAGAAGGAATCAGCGGACGTTGTGGACGGCCGGTTGCTGGGCTTCGTGCGGGTGCTCGCCGCCGGCATACACGGTGAGCTTGCGCTATTGCGCCCGGCCGAGGCGGGTTTTGGGAATCATTCCCCAGACGGCGCGCTCCACGAGGAGGATCGGCCGGCGCTCGCGGACGAGGCGCGGGGTTTCCACCTTCTGCCCGCCGACGTAGCCGGAGAAACGGGTGTAAATCTTGGCGGTTTCCTTGTTGCCTGTAAGCACGACCTGGTCGGCATTGATGACGATTACGAAATCCCCGGTGTCCACGTGGGTGGTGAAAGTGGGCTTGTGCTTGCCCCGCAGGAGGCGCGCTGCCTCCACGGCAACCTGGCCGAGGACCTTGCCCTTGGCGTCGATCACATACCATTTGCGTTCGACTTCGTGCGGCTTGGCGGAAAACGTGTTCATGTGCTTGAATAAAAATGGCTTCGCACAACCGGACCGTGCGCGAAGGGGGCGGCAAGCTAGGTAGCGGGTTTTCGGGTGTCAACCGGGAAATCCGGGGATTTCCCGCCCTTTCTGGCGGGGGTTTCATAGGGATTCAAATGCCGTTGACCGGCTGGTTCGCGCTGGCAATCTCCGCGCATGTTCATCGATCACATCCGCATATTCGCCAAGGCCGGGGACGGCGGGGACGGCATTGTCTCGTGGCGGCGGGAGAAATTCGTTCCCCGCGGCGGTCCGGACGGCGGCGACGGCGGCGGCGGCGGCGACATCGTGCTGGTGGTCGATCCCTCCACGGACAACCTCCGCGCCTACCATTACGATCCCAAGCTCATCGCTCAGGGCGGGAAAAATGGCGCGGGCGGGCGGAAAACGGGAAAGAGCGGCAAGAGCGTCATCGGCAAGGTGCCGCCGGGCACGGTCGTCTATCGGAGCAATGCGGTTTCCGTGCAGGAAGCGGTCGAGTTCGAACGCAGCGATGAAGGCATCGATCTGGAACCGATCGCCGACCTAACCGACGTGGGGCAGGAATTCGTCCTGTGCAAGGGCGGCGAGCCGGGGAAGGGGAACTGGAACTTTAAAACCGCCACCAACCGCACGCCCGTCGAGCACACGCTCGGCACGCCCGGCGAACAGTCGGTCTTTTACCTGGAGCTGCGGCGGATCGCGGACGCCGGCTTGGTCGGATTCCCGAATGCGGGGAAATCCACGCTGCTGGGCAAGCTTTCCCAAGCCAAGCCGAAGGTCGCTTCCTATCCATTCACCACGCTCCAGCCGGTCGTCGGCGTCGTGGAATTCCCCGGCTACCGGCGGTGTACGATCGCGGACATTCCCGGAATCATCGAGGGCGCGCACGAGAACCGCGGCCTCGGCCACGAATTCCTCCGCCACATTACCCGCTGCCGCGTGCTGCTTTTCGTGGTGGACATGGCCGGAAGTGAGGGGCGCGATCCGATTTCCGACCTCGAAATCCTGCGGCGCGAAATCAAGGAATACGATGACGAGCTGGCGCGCTTCCCGTGGAAAATCGTGGCCAACAAGATGGACCTCGAAGGCGCGGCGGAACATCTGGAGATCTTCCGCGAGCGTTTCCCGAAGATCGACATCATCCCGATTTCCGCCGACAGCGGGCAAGGCCTCGACGATTTGCGGCAGGTCCTCGACAACGAAATCGGCTTCCGGCCGACCAAGTGAGCGCCGCCGGCATGGAAACCGTGTTCGTCTATGGCACGCTGCGGCGCGACGGCTCGAACCACTTCCGCATGGCTGGCGCGGAGTTCGTCTCGGAGGCCACCGTGGCCGGCCGGCTCTACCGGATCGACTGGTATCCCGGCCTGGTGCTCGACGCGGCGGGCGATGAAATCCAAGGCGAAATCTTCGCGGTCGGGCCGGATTTGCTGGCCGCGCTGGACGTCTTCGAAGGACTTTCCGCCGGGAAAATCGAGGGCATTCAATACCGCCGGGTCCGCGCCGAAACGATGCGCAAGGACAGCCTGCCGGCCACGGCGTGGGTCTGGGAATGGATCGGCATGACCGACGAATCCCGGCGGATTTCCCGGAAATGGGAGGAACGCGGGGCGTAGCGGCGGCCCCGTGGCGGAGGATTTCATCCGCCAAGCCCCCGCCATCCATTCTCCAAACTTCAACCTCCCCGCCCTCACGACCGGAGGCTGCCTGCCGGATGCGGCGGAATAATTCCGTGGTGGCGCGCCTCCCAAGTGCATGACCACAATCCTCCGTCTGCCGATTTTCGCCCTCGTTCTGGCCGCTTCCCCAGCCGGTTGCCAAACCAGCAAAACGACGAACCCGGAGGCGGTGGGGAAGGTGGCTTGGGGGCGGGACTACCGGGCGGCGCTGGCGGCTTCCGGGAAATCGGGCAAGCCGGTTTTCGCGCTGTTTCAGGAGGTCCCGGGCTGCGCCGGCTGCCGGCAGTTCGGGCGCGACGTGCTGGGCGACGACAAGGTGGTCGCGGCCATCGAGGCGAATTTCACCCCGCTGCTCATTCATAACAACGCCGGCGGCGAGGACGCCAAGGTGCTGGCGAAATATGGGGAGCCGGCCTGGAATTATCAGGTGGTGCGCTTCCTCAACTCCGATGGCACAGACTTGATCCCGCGCAAGGACCGCGTCTGGGAAGCGCCGGAATTGCTGGCGCGGATGAAGCTGGCGCTGAAGAAGGCGGACCGGAAAATCCCCGCGGATTTCGGCGCGAAAGCGGCGGCGGTGAAGACGAAGCAGGTGGCGTTTTCGCAATACTGCTTCTGGACCGGGGAAATGAAATTGGGCGCGATGGCCGGAGTGAAGCGCACGGAGGCCGGCTATCTCGGCGGCCGGGAGGTGACGCTGGTGGACTACAATCCGGCGGAAATCTCGCTGGAGAAGCTCACAAAACAGGCGCGGGCCGCGGGCGTGGCGGACGGCGTTCATGAGGATTTCTCCGGCTACCAGAAAGCCCCGGCGTCCGACCAGAAGCGCCAGATCCAGGGCACGCGCTTCGCGAAATGCGGCCTGACCGGCGATCAGGCGACGAAGGTGAATGCGTTCGCGCGCACCGATCCGGCGCAGGCGGAGAAATACCTGACGGCGGCGCAGCGGGCGGCGGCGCAGCGGTAAGCCGGGCATTTCGCGCATCCGGGCTGGCATTGGCGGGGGGCGGGTTTTACCGTCCGCGCCGCGATGAAATTCCGCCCGATTCTCCATGCGTTGCTGCTGCTGGCGGCCCAGCCGGCGTGCCACGCGCAGGCGGAGCGGAATGGCGCGGTGGCGCTGGCGGAGGGACTTTGGGAGGTGGCGGAAATGCATTACCGGGCGGCGCTGGACGCGCCGGATTTGCCGACGGCGACGCGTTCGCGGCTGACGCTGCGGCTGGCGGAAACGCTGATCCGCGGCGATAATCCCGCGGAGGCGCGGGACCTTTTGGAAGGCACAGTGGTGGCCAGCGAACCGGCGACGCCGTTCTGGCAGGCACTGGCACTGGCGGGATTGGGGAGATTTTCCGAAGCGGCGGACCGGCTGGAGGATTTCCTCGCGAAACCGGGCGCGCCGCACCGGCGGGAGAGCGCGTTCACGGCGGCGAGTTTGCGCCTGGCGCTCGGCGCGCCGGACCGGGCGCTGTCGGATCTTGACCGGCTCGCGGCGGATGCGGATGCGGCGGTGGCGGACCGGGCGCGGCTCTTCCAAGTGGAAATCCTGTTGGATGGCAAGCGCCCGGCGGAAGCGCGGCTGGCCATGCCGGACGCCGCGGCGGCGCCCTTGGGAAGCAAGCCGCTGGCCGATTTTCTGGAGGCGCGGCTGTTGCTGGCGGAGGGAAATCCGGCCGCCGCGCGCGCCGGCTTCCAAGCGCTGGTCAACCAGCCGCAAGGACAAACGCTCGAGCGCTATCAAGCCGCGGCGATCGGACTGGCGGACGCCACCGCGGCCGATGGCGAGACGCGGACGGCGGCGCTGGCATTGCTGGATTTCATCTACGACCAGCCGGAGTCGCCGATGTTGGATGCAATGTTCGAGCGGATTTGGCAATGGCTGCCGCAGAAACCGGAGGCGACTGATCCGATCTTGGAGCGGGTGGCGGCTTGGATTTCGCCACCCTCACTGCCGGCGAGCGGCGGCCCGGTGGCGACGGCGGATTCCGCGGCGGCACCGGCGTGGCCCGCAATCGCCGAGGATGGCGGACAATCCGAGCTGGCGGCGTTCGCGATTTACACGCGGGCGATCGGCCTGCACCGGATCGGCACGCCGGAAGCGCTGGCCGGGGCGCTGCGGCTGTTGCGGCGGTTGCGGATCGATTTCCCAGACCATTTCCTGGCCTACCGCGGGCTGTATCAAATGGCGCGCTGGAGCTTGGAGGACGGCGATTCGGAGCGGGCGTTCTCGCTGCTGGAGACGCTGCGGGCGGCGGCGCGCCTGCCGGAAATGAAGGGCCGTGCGGCATTTCTGCAAGCCCGCGTGGCCTGCGATGACGGCAGGCCGAAGGAGGCGGTGCGGCTGTTCGACGAGGCGGCGGATCTGCTGGAAAGCGGACAGGCGCGGATCGCACGGCTGGACGCGGCGGTCGCGCGGCTGCGGTCGGGCGGCATGACCACGACTCAAAACGAGAAGGCACCGGTGGACAAATCGCTGGCCGCGGATCTGGCGCTGGAACGCGCTCTGACGGCCCGGCCGGCGGCGGCGGAGCGGGCCGCGCTGGAGGATTTCCTGCGCGACCACCCGGAGCACCCGCGGGCGGCGGAGGCCCGCCTGGCGGTGGCGGAAACGGCGCTCGAGGGGCCGCGGCCGGACCTCGCGGCGGCACGGGCGCAGGTGGCGGCATTGGCGGAAAATCCGGCTGGCGCGGCGGCGGTTTTCGCGGCGCGGCTGGCGCTGGTGAGGCTGCGGATTGCCGATCTTGCGGGAAATCCGGCGGAGGCCATGGCGATCGCGCGGGATATCATGAAGGATTTTCCAAACGAGCCTGAGGCCGCCGAGGCCGCGCTGGCGCTGGGGAAGGACCTCTACGATGCCGGCGATTACAACGCCGCGCGGCTGGTGCTGGACCGGCCGGTCGCCGCTGGCGATTCGCCGGCGCGGACGCAGGCAGCGCTGCTTTTGGCGGCGCGCGCGGCGGCGCTGGGCGGCACGCCGCAGTCGAAGGAGGAGGCGCTCGGGTTGTTCGGGAAAGCAATCGCAACGGGCGGGCCGCTGGAGGCGATCGCCCGACTGGAGCTCGCGCGGCATCTCATCGATCTCTACCGGCTGCCGGAAGCCGTTGATTTTCTGACGAAATGGAGCGCTACGCTGTCGAAGGACGATCCGCTGCACCTGCCCGCCGGACTCCTGCTGGGCGAGGCGCTTTACGGCCAAGGCGGGGCAAATCCGGATTCGCTCGCCGCCGCGCTGGCGATTTACGACCAGCTCCTGCCGCTTGCGAAAGACCGCCCGGCGCTCGCGAACCGCCTCCACTACCTGCGCGGCACCGTCCTCGAAAAACTGCCGGAAAAGGGCGATCCCGCCAAAATGCGCGAAAAGGAAGCCTTCCAGGCATACCACTCGGTGCTCGAGACGGACGGCCCGCCGGCGGAGTGGGAGTTTTTCGAGAAATGCGGATTCCGCGCGCTCGCCCTGCTGGAGAAGGCCGGGCGCTGGCCGGCGGCGATCGCGGTTGCCAAAAAGATCGCCTCGTTCAACGGTCCGGCCGCGAAAGACGCCGCCGACATCGCCGGCGAACTCCAGCTCAAGCACCACATCTGGGAGGATTGAGCTGGGAAATCTGAAATTTGAAAAGCTGAGATCCGAAAGATGCCATCGTTACTAATTACGGGAAAATCGGGCCGCATGGGCCGCGCGGTCGCGGAGGCCGCCGGGCAAGCGGGAGTGGAAATCGCCGCCACGCACGACGCGGGCGAGGACTTGGAGGCGGCGATTTCGCAGGCGTCCTGCGTGGTGGATTTCACCACCCACACCTTCACCGGCGCCTTGCTGGAGGCTGCTTTGAAGCACGGCACGCAGCTTGTCATCGGCACCACCGGCCACACCGACGAGGAGCGCGCCGCCATCCACGAGGCCGCGAAATCCCTGCGGATCGTCTATGCCGCGAACTACTCGGTCGGCGTGAACACGTTGTTCTGGCTGACCCGCCACGCCGCGCGGATTCTCCAACAGGACCGGTTCGACATCGAGGTCGTGGAGATGCACCACAAGCACAAGATCGACGCGCCGTCCGGCACCGCCCGCCGCCTGCTCGACATCCTCCACGAAGAGACCGGCACCAGCTACCGGGACGATGTCGCCCACGGCCGGTTCGGCGATGCCGGTCCGCGCAAGCCTCGGGAAATCGGCATGCACACCCTGCGCGGTGGCGATGTCGTGGGCGACCACACCGTGATTTTCGCCGCGGATGGCGAGCGCGTGGAACTCAGCCACAAAGCGTCCTCCCGCATGACCTTCGCCGCCGGCGCCGTCCGAGCCGCCTGTTGGCTGGAAGACAAACCTGCCGGCCTTTACGACATGCAGGACGTGCTCGGCCTCATCTAACACCCATTGGTCTTCCGCTAGGAAATGCTCCATCTTCCTGCCCGACACCACCGGATTTTCCCCAACGCCATGCGCCCGCTTTACCTTCTCCCACCGCTCCTCATCGCCCTCGCCGCGTGCGATCCAGCCCAATCCCAGACGCCCGGACCCGGGGACCTGCCGACGGCGCAGCCGGCGGAAAATCCAGTGGAACCGCCCGCCGCCGCGGTCGCCGTGGCGCCCGTGGCCATACCCGCGCCCAGGGAATATGCGGAATCCGTGGTGCGCATCAATTCCACCCAGCAGACGTGGAATCCCGGCCAGCCGTGGGAGAAAAACCCGCCCGCCCAGCGGCGCGCGCTCGGTGCCATCGTCGGCCCGCAGCAGGTGCTCACCACCGCGGAAATGGTGGCCGATGCGACTTACCTCGAATTCGAATCGCCGGATGGAACGCGCTTCGCCCAGGCCAAGGTCATCGCCGTCGATTACGAGGCGGATCTCGCCCTGCTCGGCCCGGCCTCCGACGCCGAGGGCGGCGTGCTCTTCGCGGATACAAAACCCCTGGAAATCGCCGAGCCTTCGAAGATCGGCGATTCCCTGGACATCCTGCAAATCGAGGACAACGGCCAGCCGCTGCTCACGCCCGGCCTGCTCCGCAGCGTCGATGTGATCTCGGATTTCCTCCCCGGCCAGAGCTTCCTCACCTATTTGGTGAAAGCCTCCATGCAGAGTTCTGCCAGCAGTTTCTCCCTGCCGGTGCTGGCCGGTGGCAAGTTCGCCGGCGTCCTCGTCAGTTACGATTCCAAGGACCAGATTTGCGACGTCACCTCCACCGACATTGTCATCCGCTTCCTGAAAAGCGCGGCCGGTGGGCATTACCAGGGCTTCCCCAGCCTCGGCATCGGCATCGCCCGCACCGAGGACACTTCGTTCCGGGCATGGCTGGGACTTGCTGAGGACCAAGGCGGCATCTACGTCCAAACCGTCCGCAAGGGGAGCGCCGCGGAGACCGCCGGCGTGAAAAAAGGCGATGTCCTCCTCGCCCTCGACGGCAACAAGATCGACCGCCGCGGCTACTACACCCACCCGAACTACGGCAGCGTCTTTTGGGGCGATCTCATCCGCGGCGGGAAGGCCACGGGCGAGTCCGTGAAGCTGTCTCTGCTGCGCGGCGGCAAGCCTGTGGAAATCGAGGCCACGCTGACCCGCGAGGAGGAAAGCGCCAAGCTCATCCCCGGCTACACCTTCGGACAAGCGCCCAATTTCCTCGTCAAAGGCGGCTTCGTGTTCCAGGAACTCTCGCTGACCCTCCTCCAGGCGTTCGGCAAGGATTGGAAATCCCGCGCGCCGCTCAATTTTCTCGATGCGCTGGAAAATCCCGACAAATACGAGGATAAGATGGACCGCGTCGTCTTCCTCAGCGGCTCGATCCCCACGCCCGCTACCGTCGGTTACGAAAGCCTGCGCAACCTCATCGTCCGCAAGGTGAACGGCAAACCGATCACGGATATGAAAAGCCTCATCGCCGCCTTCGACAGCGTCACCGGTGGGTTGCATTCCATCGAATTCGACGAGGAGGATTTCACCGTCTATCTGGACGACGCCGCTACCACCGCCGTGGATACCCAGCTCCTCCAGCGGGGCCTGAACCGCTTGTCCCGCGCCGGTTCGGAGTGATTCACCGCGCAGTCACCGGACCCGCAGCCGGAGGAACACTGGTCCCGATTCCATGCCAGCCAGCGGCACCTTGGCCGCGCGGGTCTCGGTGGTCGGGCCGGTGGAAATCAGGCTGTCGGTGACGCCGGTTTCCTGCCACGTGGCGAGATCGTTGCTCCACTCGGCTTGAAACTGCAAATCGGTGGCGGCGAGGCTGCGCTGGTAGGTCAGGGTGAGAAATGTGCCGTCGTTGGCCGCCTGCGGGGTAGCGGCGGCGGTGTCCGGGACATTCGGGTCCCGGGCGAACGCGCGCTCGAGCAGATTGATGGTGCCGTCGTAGTCGGGATCCGCGCCATCGGCGGCATTGCCGGTGTTAGCGGCGGTTCGGAAATATCGCAGCCGCCAGATTTCGCCCGGCGAGGTGGCGGCCAAGGTGGTGACCTCGGCGGCGGTGAGCGGATAATCGTAAATTTTCAGCTCATCGATGGTTCCCGTGAGAAAGCTGCCGCCGAAGAGCGTGCTGCCGACCCGGATGCCGCCGGGCGCGTCGCGCAGGGCGGTTGAGCCGGTGCCGGTGGCTTGGAGCGTGCCGTCGACATACAGCGACATGGCCCCGGTGGCATTGACACGGGTGGCGGCGATGTGGTGCCAAGCTCCGTCATTGATATTGGAGCTGGATTCGATGGTGGTGCCCGCGCCGCCATTCCCGATGCCGAAGGCGGCGTGATTTCCGACCACGGAAATGCCCCAGTCATTGGCGATGCCGGGAACGTCGGCATCGACCATGGATTTGCCGACATACCACTGGCCGATGCCACCGACGGCGGAGGTTTTCACCCAGTATGCGACGGTGAAATCGCGGGTGACGGACGCGGGGATTTTCGCGAAACTGGCGCTGCCGCTTAGTTGGAGCGCCTGGCTACCAACTTTCCCGGCGGTGTAGGTGGCGCCCACCGCATCGCCGTGGTTGCCGAAGAGGGTGCCGTCGCGAGCGTTGCCGTCGAACGAGTAGCTGGCGACGAGCGCGCTGGAGGAGTCCGCGAGGCGGGCGATTTCCTGCTGGGTGAGGACCTGGTTGTAGAGCCGCGCCTCATCAATGGTGCCATCGAGGAAATTGCCGCCGCCGGAGCTGCCGAGATGAAGATCGGCGGGTGCGGAGCGCGCGCCTGCCGGGCCGGTGCCTGATGCGCTCAGGAAGCCATCCACGTAGAGTTTCATCGTGCCGGTATCCGTGTTCAGGGTAGCGGCGAGGTGGTGCCAGTTGCCGTCGTTGATGGCGGCGGCCGAAGTGATGGTGAGCTCGGGGTTGCCAATGCCGAAGGCGGCTTTGTTGCCGAGCATGGCGAGGCCGAAGTCCTTGGCCACTCCGGGCACATCCCCATCGATGATAGCCATGCCGTTGTACCAATTCGCGCCACTGCCGGCGGTGGCGGTGGTTTTCACCCAGCAGGCGAGGGAAAAGTTCCGTTCGACGCTGGCTGGCATGCTGATGCTGCCGTTGATGCCATTGAAGGTGGCGGCCAGTCCGCCGACACGGCCGGCGGTATAACTGACGCCGCCGCTGGATTTCCCGTGAAAGCTCCGGCCGCTGAAATCGCGGGGATTTCCCTCCAGCTTGTAATTCGCAACTAGTCCGCCGGTAAGTACGCCGGGCGTGACGTCGTCGAACATCCATTCCTCATTGAAGGAATAGGGATCGTCGAAAAATTGCCCGATGTTGGTATTCGGCCCGGTGGCGTTGTTGCCGCCGTTGACGTCCATGACCATGTTGGTGCTGTTGCGATTTCCCAACTTCCAGTAGGCGGCGCCGCTGGGACCGGGGAAGATCCGCCATTGCTGGTTGGTGCCGCCGGTATTGTCCCAAGCGACGACGTTGGCACCCGCATCCAAGGAGAAATTGAAGACGTCCGGGCTCTTGCCGCTCGCGATGTTTATGAATTTCCAGTAGCCGCCGCCGGCATAGGTGGCGGTCCATTTCTGGAGGTCCGATCCGTTGTTCGGATTTTGGCGGATGTTGGCGCCGGTGGTCATGTCGGCCGCCTCCATCAGCATCTGGCTGAGGCGCGAGCGAATCTGATAGATATGGCCTTCCTTCACCGGACAAACCCACAGCGGGTGGCTGTCGGTCCACCATTCGTCGAAGTCGGAAATGCCATCGCCATCGGCATCGCCGCCGGCCTTGAGCGCTGTGGATCCGGTCTTGTAGCGTTCCCACTCGTCCGGCATGCCATCGCCGTCCGGGTCCTGGCCGCCCATATCCATGCGCATCGCCTGAATGATTCGGCCGATGCGGTAGCGGGCGTTCGGGCTGTCCTCATTACCGTAATTGAAGCCGTAGGGGAAATAGTGGACGCCGGAGCGGTAGATCTCCGCGCCCGGTCCGTCGAACAACTTCACGTAGCGCTTCAGGGCCGGGCCATTCCACACGTTCCCGGCGAATTGCGCGCCCCACTCGTTGGTGGTGCCGCTGCCGAGGTAGTGGGCGATTTCATGAATGGCGACCTGCGTGCTGATCGAGCCCCCGAATCCGAGTTGGCCGTTGTAATCCGACTGCGCGGTCGGGATGCCGGAGTGATAGATGACGTTGACGTCCACATTGAAGTTGGTGGTGGAGTTGTAAACCGCGACCGCCTCGTCCATCACTTGGGTGATCTGCGCCCGCCGGCCCTCGTCCTCCAAGTAGCTAATGTGGTAGGTGAGCGCGCTGGCTGTGCCGGAAGCGGCGAGGAGCGCGCCCGCTGCGGCGGGTAGGAGAGGGGTATAAAAGCGATTGCGGCGGATCATTGCGGGGAATTTTCGAAGGGTTTGGTGAAGCCGCCAGCCAGAGGATGGGCGGGAGCCGGGAGGCGCGAACATTGAAAACGGCCGCAACTTTCGACGGGGAACCTAAATTCCAATTGCGGTATTTTCAACCGCCAAGACCCGCCGGTCCCGAACCGAATCCCGCGTCCCGAGCGGGTTGCGACGATTTTTCCCGCCAGTGAAGTCCGTATCACCGGTTCGTCACCTTGGCGCTCTCCCGGATTTGCGCGTCCAGCCGCTGGCGCACTTCCGGCGTCAATCCGGGCGCGTCCCGCAGGTAGAGGAGCGCGGCGGCCGGGTCCCGCAGCGACCAGCCGGAGACAATTTCCCCGATGGTGCCGTCGCGCAGCGCCGCATCGGAAATGTGGGCCGCCCAATCGAGCGAGAGTTCCGTGTTCTGCTCCACGAGGAAGCGCAGCGTCGCCACCGATGCCATCGCTTCGTCGAAATCCGGGTGCGGCTCGAACCCGTTGATCCATGCCGATGCCGCTTCCGGCTGGGTCTGCACCCAATTCGTGATCGCCTGCTTGAGGGCCGTCCGGCGGCTCTCGCCGGGCGGCAGATTTACCGCAAATCCGGCCGCGGCCGGCGGATCCTGCTCCGCCCATGCCTCGCCGAGCCCGATCAACGCCTGCGCGCGGCTCTCCTCCGGCAAGGCCAACACCCATTGCGAAGCGGCATCCGCATCGAAGGGCGCCCACAGGCCGGCGGCGTAGTTGTAGAGCATGCCGCGCTCGCCCGGATTCGCCAGAGGGGCGGTGGCGGCGAACGATTTTACCAGTTCGAAATTCCCGCCGTAGGCGATGCCGCGCAGCGTGGTGAGGCACATCGCCGCGGCCTCGGTCGGGTGCCCTGCAGCGAAATCACTGCCGAGCGCCGCCGCTTTCGCGGGATCGTTACGGCCGATTTCTTCCAGAACGGTGTGCGCGTGGTGGATTTCCGCCGGCCCGAGCGTGAGCGCCCATTGCCACGCGGCGTCGGGATCCACCGTCGCCCATGCCTTCACGATTCCCGACATTGCCTGCGCCAAATCGTCGTTCGTCAGCGTCTTGCGGGCATATTCCATGGCCGCCACCGGATCGATCGCCGCCCATTCGAGCAGCATCGCGTGATGCGCCGCATCGTCCCGCTCGGATGCCCGGGACAGGGCGATCCGGTGGAGTTCCTCGGGATAAGAGGGCGCGGGCCTGGCCCGTTGCGGCCGCGAAACTGTCGCCGGTGCGGGTCTCCCGGGCGCGGCTTGCGGCGGCTCGGAAGCGGAAATCCGGCCAAGATAGTAGGCGGGAATCGCCGCGATCACCGCCGCCAGCGGGTATTTCAAGATTCGTGGGTGCATAGGGAAACTGCCGGATGCCAGAAGGTAAATTGCCGGCCTCCGCCCGTTTCGAGGGCGGTCGGCCGACGCGCCGGGCGGGCTTCAGAGCTTGTCGTAAATCGTGTTGAAATAGGAACTCTTGCTGAAACTCGTCGCGCCGCCGTTGGATGACCATGATGGCGTGCACATGTTGAGGCCGTTGCCGTCGCCATTCCATGCCCAGCCGATGACGGTCCAGCCCCGGCTGTTCGCACCGTTCACGATGCCCGACCAATCCGCGCCGCCCGAACCGGTGCCGAACTCGCCGACGATGCAACGCAGGCCGGCGCTCGCCAGATCGTCGAGATCGGAAACGTTCAGCCACCGCCCCTTGGCCTGATTGTAGGCCTGCGGATAAACGTGAATGGAAGGGACGATGCTGGCGTCGTTGATTTTCGTCCCGCTGGAGCCCGTGATCGCGCCTGCCAGGATCGCGGTTTCCTGGCCATAACCGGAGGCGTCCACGACGATGTAATAACTATACACCTGGCGCACCGTGCCGATCGCAGAGTTGTAGGCGCTGGCATAGGAGCTGGTGCTTACGTTGTGGCTGCCCCACTCGTTCATCAGGTTGAGTTTGAACGATCCGGCGCTGCGTAGGTTCGCGTAATTGTCCCTCCACCAAGTTGCTGCGGCAGTCAGCTCGCCCACGCTGTCGGTGCCCAGCACGGTGTATTTATGGTAGGTGGCGATTACGGTTTTGCCGTTGCTGGTCGCTTGGGCAATCCAGGATTTAGCCTGGCTCACCTTGTCCGGCTCGATCTCGAGGCGGCAGGTTTTGATCTTGCTGTTCTGGTTCATGAGGCTGAATCCGAGATTCGGATTACCACCGTTGTAATAGGACGGCTGGAGGTTGACCCCGTTCGGGTAAATTCCGGCGGTGAGCGGATTCAGGGCGAGCAAACCCACGGCGGCTGCCGAGGCGTGGATGGACTTGTATGACATCATTGGATTTTTTGGTTGGGTTGTGGAGCGGCGGGAGACTGATAAACGCTCCCGCATCTCGGTCGAGGCGCATTTGTCATATGATAATCACACCTGTCAATGGGGAAATCCTCGGAGATGCGTCGAAAGCGATCCCGATCCGACGGCTTGCCCAGGTCGCGCAAATATCGATTCCCATCCGCCCTCGGCGCGCTACGGTCCGCACAAATCCCATGGCTATTTTAACCGATCGAAAAACCGAGCGTGAATACGATGTCATCATTGTCGGATCCGGCGCGGGCGGCGGCATGATGGGAATGTTGCTAAGCCTCCACGGCGTCAAAGTGCTGATGCTCGAAGCCGGCCGGAATTACGAGCCGGCCACCGAAACGCCGATGTTCAACACCCCGGACCAGGCTCCGCTGCGCGGCACCGGGACTCCCGAGAAGCCGTTCGGATTCTACGATGCCACCATCGACGGCGGCTGGCAGGTCCCCGGCGAGCCTTACACCGACAAGCCCGGCACCGACGAGGAATTCTGGTGGTGGCGGCCCCGCATGCTCGGCGGCCGGACGAACCATTGGGGCCGGATTTCGCTGCGCTTCGGCGAATACGATTTCAAGCCGAAATCCCGCGACGGACTCGGCTACGATTGGCCAATTTCCTATCAGGACCTCGCGCCGTATTACGATAAGACCGAGCTGATGGTCGGGATTTACGGCTCGAACGAGGGCATGGAAAACACCCCGGATTCGCCAGCCGGCATCCTCCAGACGCCGCCCAAGCCGCGCGCCGCGGAGCTGCTCACGAAGAAATATTGCCGCGGTTTGGACATTCCGGTCATCCCGATCCACCGCGCGGTGCTCAGCGAGCGGCTCGACGGCGAAGCCCGCGCGGCCAAGTTGTTTCCCGACAACCCGCTCGCGCGCAAGCTCGTCGCGGAAGACATGAACGCCCGCCTCGCCTGCTTCTGGGCCACCGAATGCGGCCGCGGCTGCTCGATCCGGGCCAATTTCCAAAGCACCACCGTGCTCCTGCCGCCCGCGCTCAAGTCGGGAAATCTGGACATCATCACCGACGCCATGGTCCGCGAGGTCCTGCTCGGCCCGGACGGCAGGGCGACCGGCGTGCATTACATGGACAAGCTCAGCCGCATCGATGCGATCGCCCGCGCCAAGGTGGTCATCCTCAGCGCAAGCACCTGCGAAACCGCCCGGATTTTGCTCAACTCCAAGAGCACCCAATTCCCCAACGGCCTCGCCAACGGCAGCGGCCAGGTCGGCCGGAACCTCACCGATAGCGTCGGCTCCTCGATGGGCGGCCACATTCCGCAGATGGAAAGCCTGCCGCCCTACAACGAGGACGGCGCCGGCGGAAATCATGTGTATGTCCCGTGGTGGAACTACAAAACCCAGGAAAACCTCGGATTTGCCCGCGGCTATCATATTGAAATCGGCGGCGGCCGCGGCATGCCCGGCATGGGCACGCTCGGCATTTTGGAAAGCACCTCGCAGGGAGTTTACGGGA
>JBBSUD010000126.1:0-15761 GCA_038235225.1 Verrucomicrobiales bacterium | reverse complement strand
CTGGAATCGGACTGACTTTGAGGCACGTGAACCTGACTGAACCCGGCCCTTGCTACCCTAAACAACTGGTGATCACGAGAACTTAGGAGGCAAATATGACCTCCAAACTGACTTCTAAATAGTGATGCCGCCAGAATCCTGGCACATAACAAACGAGTTGCAGAATCTTCTGGTGGGGATTCAGTCAGAATAACCAACAGGTTACATCCAATCGTTTCGCCATTCGTTCCTTTTAAAATCTCCACTGGCAATAATCAGGTGAATTCTGCTGACTATATATTCTCATTTTGCGACATTCTATTTTTTCCAGCCGCTCTTTTCGCCCGGTCCTCATCTCTACTCTTCAGCCTTGCTTCATCGCGCGCCACTATGGCAAGTGCTTGAGTTTTTGCGTCTCCTCCAAGATAGTTCGCCCAAGCGCGGGCTATCTCGAAATCCTCGCTATTCGATATTTCCTGAATCATATTCACAAGTAGTTGATTTCGGAACATAGAATCAGGCAAATCTCGGACATAAATGGATGCCGCTACAGGATCAACATGCGTCCAGCCTGTGATAATGGAATTAGCTGAAACAGTTCCAAACCAATTGTCATAAATGTTCGGAATGCGAGCGAGAGCTTCCTGATAACCTATGGATCGTGCCGCACCGAACGCAATCCGGCCGTAAGCGTCCGGATGTGTAATCTTGGAAGGGTTGGCAATGAGTTCTTCATATGCACCCAACGCCAAATCTTTCTGCTTTACCAATTCATCGGTGAAAAAGCCTACTAGTATTCGCCCGTTCACCCCCTCTGTCTTGAGAGCGTCCATCAATTCAGCCAAACGGACATACTCTCCGGCACCATACCTGCGGACAAGTGCCGACACGAAGGCTACTTGGGTGTCTTGGGAGGCGGCACTCGTGATAACGGCAAGCTCATGGAGAAAATGCAAGTCTGATGGATAGCTCTGAAGCAGATGCTCGAATTCTTGGATCGCCTTTTCGTTATGAAGAGAGTCAGCGGTTTTACCTGCAGATTCGATAGTGGTTCGAATCCGCTTTTTCTGAAAATCCGTTACCAATGCCCTTTCGTTTGCCACCGAGCGCACCTTGGACTTCCCTGTGGGGTGATCCATTGTGTCGGAGATTTTATGTTCCTCCTTTTGCCGGCACGAGCACAAGAAAAGGGTAAAACAAATGACCAGTGAGCCGACAAATGGAAGGGACATATTATTCATGTGTTTAGATGATTGCTAAACAGAACCGCAAGGAGATAGGTTGCCTCTCTTAGGGAGAGATGTTCATTTACTCCCAGTTGCCTAAAATCGGTGGGCCATCAGACAGGTGCCCGTCACCAACCGAATCCTTTTTGAATTTTTGCGTGAGCGATTGACTCTGGACTATGACTTCCCATTCGGTCCTAAAGTTGGCATTGACGTCTTTTCCGATGTCTTCTTCTTTTTGTATTTTTTTATGCCACTTGAGCCAAGCCGGGGAGCGAAGCCTTCCTGTCGGTTTATAATGACAGGGTGAAAATGCTGTTCGACGGCAAGCGGGTGGCGGTGATGAAAGTTCAATGATAAGAATCCACCTCCCCCCCACTGCCAGCCGTGCCCGCAGCGGAATGGAGCACGTCACGCGCCGCGGGTCAGGCGTAAATCTTCTTGTAATACTCGTCGGCCATGCGGTCGGCGTCGAAGAACGGGACGATGTCGTTCATGGAGGCGAGCACCATTTCATACCACTTTTCCGGGGTGTCAAAGTAGAGCGGCAGGACGTGCTCGTTCATCTGGGTGTAGAAGCCGGAGAGATCGTGGAGGTCGCGCGCTTCCGGCGAGAACTGCAGGTCGGCGGGGGGGATGATGAAGGAATTTTCCCCGTCCTTGGCGAATTCGCAGACCCAACCGTCGTAAGTGGAAAGGTTGATCGCGCCATTCATCGCGGCGGTCATGCCGGAGGTGCCGGACGCCTCGCGGGTGACGACGGGATTGTTCAGCCAGATGTCCGCGCCGTTTTTCAGGAAGCGGGAAAGCTCGAGTTCGTAGCCAACGAGGACGGTGGCGTTCGGCGAATCCTTGGTCAGGCGGATGAGGTGGTTGAAGGTCTCGATGGCGGAGTAATCGAAAGGATATGGCTTGCCGGCCCAGATGACCTGGACAGGGCGATCGTTGTTATGGATAAGCTCGCGGAACTGGCGGATGTCGCGCGTGATGAGGTCCGGCCGCTTGTAGCCGGCGAAGCGCCGCGCCCAGACGACGGTGAGGACGTCGGGATCGAAGAGCTTGCCGGTCTGGTCCGCAACAACGCGGAATAGCCGTTCCTTCAGCTCGCGCTTGCGGTGTCTCAGCTCCTCGGCATCGCCGC
Source organism: Verrucomicrobiales bacterium (assembly GCA_038235225.1). Taxonomy (GTDB): domain Bacteria; phylum Verrucomicrobiota; class Verrucomicrobiia; order Verrucomicrobiales; family Akkermansiaceae; genus Luteolibacter. Next base: position 13,415 of record JBBSUD010000126.1, on the reverse strand, counting down.
GCTGGCGGGCATGTTCGAGGCCGTGGTCCGCCCAGTATTTCTTGTTCTGCGCGTTGGTGATGTGGGTGATTTGGCAGATGTCCGGATAGGGCTTCCACATCTGGCGGGAGACCTCGCCGTGAAGCTTCGAGACGCCGTTGGCGATGCGCGCCAAGCGCAGCGCGGCGAGGGAATGGTTGAATTCCTCGCCCTCGATGCCGGTGATTTCCCGGACTTCCTCGTCCGGCACGCCGTCGAAAAACGAGAAATCGCTGAGCAGGCGGAAGCTGTGTTTCTCATTTCCCGCCTCTTCCGGCGTATGCGTTGTGAAGACGAGCCGGCGTTTCACCTCCTCGACGCTGCGGTGTTTTTGGTAGAGGTGGAAGGCGGCGGAAAGGCCGTGGGCTTCGTTCAGATGCCAGACCTCGGGATCGACGCCCAGCTCATCAAGCAGGCGTGCGCCGCCCGCGCCGAGCACGATGTATTGGGCAATCCGGCGCAGCGGATCCTGATCGTAAAGGCGGTGGGTGATGGCGCGGGACAGGGGATCATTCTCCTCCACGTCCGTGCTCAGGAAGAACATCGGCACCGTGCCGAAAACGTCGCCGGGCAGATACATCGCCTTGACCCACACCGGGTGGCCGTGGACGGGGATTGTGAAGCGGATGCCGGTGTCCTGAAGGAAAGCGTATTCCTTTTTTCGGAACTGCACGGCCAGCTCGCGGTCCTCGCCGCGCGATTGATTGTAATACCCGTAAGTCCACAGGATGCCGATTCCGCAAAGATTCTGGCGCAAATCCGCGGCGGAACGCATGTGCGAGCCGGCCAGAAATCCGAGGCCGCCGGAGTAGATCTTGAAGCTTTGGTCGATCGCGAACTCGCAGGAGAAATAGGCGGCGCTTTTCGCATACTGCGGGTCGATCTCGTAATTGTGAGCGAACGGTTTCGGAAGAAATGAGGCGGGCATGGCGGCGGTTGGGACTGGGTAGGAAACTCTGGAGAATCGTGCGGTGGAATGTCGGGCGGCGGCGGTCGGTTGGACCGCTTTCGGCGATCGAAAGCCGCCGGGCCGCCCCCCTACGGAATTTCCGCAGGCGCGGACCGTGAAAGCCCTCTCGGAGCTTGTCCAGCGTCGAGCGGCGTGGTTTCCATCCGCCGCGCGTCCCGGCGGTTGCGGATGCTGCATCCGCGTTCTAGTCTGCCGCGTTCTCCAACAAACCAACTACTTATGAAGTCAGCCATTTTACCCACCGTCGTTTTTGCCGCCCTGGCCAGCTCCGCGTTCGCCGCGGACGAACCGGATGCCAAGCTCATGGAAGCCGGCAAGACCGCCTTCATGACCTGCGCCGCCTGCCACGGCATGGATGGCAAAGGCGTCCAAGCCGGCCCCACCAAGATGGCGCCCTCGCTCGTCGATTCGAAAATCGCTCTCGGCGATCCGTCGGTCATGGGCCTCGTGATTCTCCACGGCATTCAAAAGGAAGGTGCCGAATACCTTGGCATGATGGCCCCGCTCGGCACGGTGCTCAGCGATGAGCAAATTGCCGGGGCCATGACCTACGTGCGGAACTCTTTCGGGAACAAAGCCCCGGGCGTCTCCGTGGAAGATGTGACCAAGTATCGCGAGCAGTGGAAGGATGTCACCGCTCCCGTCACCCGGGCCAAGCTCGCCGAGCTTACCGAGAAGAAATGACCTGATTTTCGAAGAAATCCGGCCGCATCGCGGTGCCTTGGCAACTGGCGGGGCGCCGCTTTTTTTTGATCGCCGCGGCCACCAGCCGTGGTTATCGCTCTGCGCGAATCCGGGCAATTCCGCCCCGGCAACCCCTCGGAAATTCTATGAAACCGTTCGCCTGTCTGCTCGCCCTCACGATTCTACCCTCCCTTGCCACCGCGCGGGATAAGAAACCGGATGCCACCCTCCCGGTCGCCACCCTTTCCGATGTGAAATGGGGCGCGATGGTTAATGACGCACCCTTCGACGAAGCGAAATTGGCCGGCAAGGTCGTTGTCGTGGAAGAGTGGGGCGTCAATTGCGGCCCGTGCCTCGCGAGCCTCCCCGATTTGGCGAAAATGGCCCGCTCCGGGGAGAAAAAGGGCCTCGTGGTGGTTGGTCTGGAGCGCCAGAACAGCACCAAGGAAGCCATCCTCAAAATCCTGAAAGACAAACGCGTGGAATACCCCGTCATGTCCGGCGGCAGCGCCCCCGGCGGCACCGGCGGCATTCCCCACGTCTGCGTCTTCGACGTCGCCGGCAAGCTCGTTTTCAACGGCAACCCTCATGACGACGACTTCGAACGCGCCGTCCGCAAGGCCATGCGCGAGGCAAAGCAGAAGTAGGCCGGCAGCTCGCCGCAGCCTGAAAGATCGTTTCCCCGCGACCGCCGATGAACTGGTTCCACTGGGCGCTGCTCTCCGCGTTTTTCGCCGGGCTTACGGCGATTTTAGCGAAAATCGGCGTGGCGGGCATTGATTCGAATCTCGCTACCGCGGTCCGTACATCGGTCATTCTGGTGTTCGTCTGGGCGATCGCGTTCGCCACCGCGAGGCCGGCCGAATTGGCCCACCTCGCCGGCCGGACGTGGCTGTTTCTCGCTCTTTCCGGGATGGCGACCGGTCTTTCCTGGCTCTGCTACTTCCGCGCGCTTCAACTCGGCGAGGCCTCGCGGGTCGCCCCGGTGGACAAGCTCGGCGTCGTTTTCGTCATCGTTCTCGCCGCGATTTTCCTCAAAGAGAGAATCACGATGCAGTCGCTGTCGGGCGGGCTGTTGGTTGTCGCCGGCGCGATCGTCCTCGCATGGCCGAAAAACGCCGGCTAACCGGATTCGGCCGCGCTCAGGCCACCGCTGCTTTGAAATTCACGAAGCGCAGCGCCAGATGGGTTAAGTCGCGATCCGTCTTCCCTTCTTCCTCCAGCGTTTTGCGGAGGATGTCCGCAAGCTCCTGCTTGCCGAGTTTCTCCGCCAGCGCCGCCGCCGTGCCATAAGCTGCCATCTCGTAATGCTCCACCCGCTGCGCCGCGCCGATCAAGCCGGCGTCGCGCACCGCATCTTCCGCATCCGCATGGATCATGTCGTTGGCCTCCAGCACCAGGCCTTCCGCGGCGCGGCACTTGTGGCCGCCCGGTTCGTAGTCGAGTTGGGAGAAAATCTTTTCCAGCCGGTCGATGTGGACCTGCGTCTCACCGTGGTGCTTTTTGAAAGCTGCTTTGAGTTCCGTATTGGTGGCGGCCGCCTCCATCTTCGGCAGAGCGTCGAGAATCTGCCGTTCGGCGCTGTGGATGTCTTTGAGTTCGTGAACGAAGAGTTTTTCGAGTGAGTCGAGTTTCATGGTTCCGCCGCACCCGCAACCGGGATGCCAAACTCGTACCGGCGGTCCCAGCGTCCCGCTCGCAAGGGATTTCTCCCCGGTGAAATTTCCGGCGGATGGGGGGAAATCATTGCAATCCGCACTCTCGTCCTTCGCGCTGCACTCCGCCGCACCGGCGGGAATTCCCCGCGACTGTCCGTGATTGCCCCGCAAGTTCCCGAAATGATTCGTTGCCAAACCGGTTCCGCGCTGCCTAAAGAGCGTTCGGTCGAACGGCGTAAGTTTGTTTTATCGCTCTTCGTTCGGTCGGTGACGCCGGGGTTGAAAGAAGTGTTTTTAGGAAATTGGCGTCATTGAAACTGAATCGAAATGGACATTTATGTGGGCAATCTGCCCTACACCGCAACTGAAGGAGACGTCTCTGACCTCTTCGCCAACTACGGACCTGTCGAGCGGGTGAAGATCATCACCGACCGCGAGACCGGCCAATCCAAAGGCTTCGCCTTCGTGACGCTTGGCGACCAATCCCAGCTCAACGCAGCCATTGAGGCGCTCAACGGCTATGACTACAGCGGCCGCGCCCTGCGCGTGAACGCATCCGAACCTAAGGAACCCGGCGCAGGCGGCGGCTACGGTGGTGGCGGCGGCGGTGGCGGCGGCTACAACGGTGGCGGCGGTGGCGGCTACAAAGGTGGCGGCGGCGGCGGTGGTGGCTACGGCGGCGGTGGCGGCGGCGGCGGCGGTGATCGCCGTGGTGGCGGCGGCGGCGGCGGTGGCTACAAGGGTGGCGGCGGCGGCAGCCAAAAAGGCGGCGGCGGCGGCGGCCGTTGGTAAGTCGAATCCCGATTTCCCCAAACAACCGAATCTCACTCACCCGGCCGCTCGCAAGAGCGCCGGGTGTTTTCGTTCCGGTATGCCGCCTCAGCATCGGGCCGGCGGCGAACTTTCATTACAAATCGCCAGCCAACCGGACCTGCCTGCGGAACGTCCGGGATCGTGGATCCTCAAAGATTCGGGCAACTTCGTCCGGCTCGACCCCGACTCTGGTCGATTCCCGCCGAAGTGTGGACTCTGCCGCCGCGCGGAATGTTTCGGGAATCCGAGCGCTAGGTTGAGAACTCCGCGCCGCCTCAGCGGCGGTTGACCCCAGCCCGGCGACACCTCGCTGGGAGTTGGCCTGCCGGGAGACGAGCCAGGAACGATTCCCCGGCGACTTGGAGCGGGGCTGCTCTGGCGGACGGGTTTGCGGAAACCCGGACACCTCCGCATGAAAATCACCAGCACGCTCGCAACATCTCTCCTGCCAGATGGCGTGCGGCAGAGTCGCCGGACTCCAGCTCAAGAGCACGACACCATCATATTCGAGAAGGAAAGGCAGATCTTTCCTGCATGCTGCTGTCGGCGCACCCGCGGGTTTTCATCGGCGGGCTGGGGTTCGGGGTCAGCTCGAGCGGGTGCTCGCGCTCACCCGGCTGGAGACGATCATGCCGCGCGTCACGGATGATCACGTCAAAATTGCCGGAAGATTGCCTGCGCTCCACTCCGGCCTTGCTGATTTGCGGTTTCCTCCCCCGGAAACCGATGAGGGGTCCGCATTCACCCAACCAAGAGCCGAACCGCATGACGGACGTCCTAACTGCGTCTGTGCGAAACCACCGCGTACCATACCATGGCCGAGGTAGCGGCTAAGGAAATACCCGCGAAGCCTGACCGCATGGACGGAGGCACGGAGTCAAACCCGTATGCACAGTGGTGTGTGACCCGTGGCTGGCTCTACGAGTCAGTCACGGAGTCCCGATTCTCTGGTGTTTTTCCATTCAGCAGGCGAGATGGAAGCTAGCACCTTCTTCCGACGGAAATAGCCAAAGGCGACAAGAACCGCTCCAATCGCGCCGATGACTGGCGCGGCTCGGAGCTTTCCCTTGAGAACCGACACAGGAATAACCCTTCCAGGATCCGTCCTCAAGTAGTAGACATCGATCTGGCCATCCTTCGCTTCAGCCTCCATGTCGGATACCATCATATTAACTGTTCCGTTCAACATGTCAGCCCCCACCGGATACCTGATGTCCAAATTCACGGAATTCTCGCCACGCCGAGCCCACTGCTCCTTCGCTGTGAGAATTTTTGCGGATACTTGGGGTGCGGATGACCACAGCAGATAGTTACTGGCAAAGGCGACTATCGAAAACAGCACAACGATGATGCCGACAATCAGGTAGAGATTCTTTTTCATAGGTAGGAATTGCGCAGTGAAATTTCTTGGAGAACGTCGCAGTCACCTCATCCGCTAACGTGAGCGAGACTCCGACTCAAGTTCAGGGGTGTAGTCAAACGCGGAAATCAAACTCGGAGCGGGTAGCGGATTGTGGTGCGACGAGTTGTGTGTGCCCAGCATGGGCACGTTGTAAATGGGGTGCGAGTCCCCTGTAGGAAATCCAGACATGAAAATGAAGAAACTACCATCTGAAGCCGACTCGGGAGCAGGGCGACCTGTCCGGGGAAGGAAGGCTAGGAGAATGCCGGTAGGGCCGCAGTAGCGGCAAGTCATAAAATTGCGGAGCCACCCCGCATGGACGGAGCGCAGCGTAGTCAAATCCGCGAGCTGATGTACAAAAATCTGATAGAATGTCAACACGGCGCATCGAGGGGGCACAACACTCCGACGACGTCTGTTATGCGCGTGGAGGTAAATCCGCCGCCGGGTGAGGTTATATGATTGAACTGCCAAGGCCGAGATAGCGGCTCCTGCCAAATGCAAAGCAAGGCAAGGTGGAGAACTATAATTCCTCATTATATTCATGCACTGCGCGGCAAGATAGGTGGGATTGGGGGCAGAGGGGGTGGTGTTGCGACTTTGGGTTTTGGAACTAATAAGACTCCCACCATCGTCACTCCTGCAAACAGCAGAATTCCCAAACCCTCGAAGATCGTCGGCTTCTTGCCTTCCTCGATGATTATCGGCTCCCTCACGATGTTTGGGAGCGTCTTGCGGACCTGAAAGATGACTCGATCATCCCGGAACAGTCCAGATTGGATAAGTCCCTCGAAGGGGCTATTTTGAAAGATCACGCGGGCGTCTTCCATCGCAATCTTCAATCCTTCCACTTCACTATTCTCAGCATTATCTAAAGAATGAAACTGACGGGCGAGGGCGAGCAGTTTGGGATCGGTGGAAAGAAGTAGGACCGAAACTATGGCTCCCTCCTTCCCTTCTGGGTGGATTGGGACGTAGACGCTGTCGATCTTCTTTTTGAAACCGACTTCAGAAGCGGCGGCATCAATCAGATTGATCCGCCCTCCAGTGACCCGAACCCATTTGGCACGCGGGGGGTCGGAGATCAGTTGTTCAATCTAGATCTCAATTGGATCGGGATTGCTGAAATAGACATGGAGATTCTGAATTCCGAAGCCCGCAATCACTGCGGGAACGACGAACAGAAATCGGCGGATGGCCGGAGGAATAGTTGCGTTGAGGAAGATCATGAGGCTAAAAATGTAGCATTTGTAAAGTTACGCCAGCTAGCTTGCGTTTATGAGGTGTCATAACAGGAAGGCTTTCTTTAGCACAACTTTAAAAGTGGTGGCACGGCGGAGATGGAGCGTCCAAAGCGAAGCGAACGAGAGAGGTTGCCACCCGCGTCTTGTGTGTGCCCAGCATGGGCACGTTGTAAATGGGGTTGAAGTCCCCTGTAGGAATATTAGAACATGAAAATGATGAGACTACCATCTGAAGCCAACTCGGAGCAGGGTGACCTGTTCGGGGAAGGAAGGCTAGGAGAATGCCCCTGGGGCCGCGATAGCGGCAAGTCATAATATTGCGAAGCCACAACCGGTGGATATCGGCAAGTGGTCTCCTTGCCAAACCGAGCAACTTCATTAGGCGAAATGCAGATGAGGGGGCATGCTTCGCTAAATTCCATCCAAGATTCTTCCCGAAATTCTCATGATCAGCCACTCATTTTCCTCCGGCATTACCCTCATGGTGGTTGCGCTCCTATGCACGGCAACGGCCGCTGATCTCAAAATTTATGATGCTGACGCGGGCAATCCGGGTTCGGCTGCGGCGATCCAATCTCCGGTGGCGCAAGGTTGGATTCAAACCGGGACCGGCAGCGGAGTGGTGGTCGCGGGGGTGGTCAGGGCCGGCACCAACGCCTGGCGGATCAGTGACGACGCGTCGGGATTGAATCCATCCTACGCGTCCGCGCTTTCGGCGGCACAGCTTCAGCAAATGTATCTGGGCGGGTGGGAGTTCGAGATGGTGGTGCGCCCGGTGCGCGGCGCGCCCACGGCCGGCTTCGGTGCTTGGGGAGTGACGGTGGGAAATGACCCGGGCTGGGGACTCACGGATCGGGAAAGGATCGGATTTTCGATTGAGAGGATCGCGGCAAGTGACGCCTTTCAGGTCATTCCAACCCACGGCGGCACTGTGACTTTGGGGCAGGGTTCCGCATCGTCATTTCACACGATCCGATGTGTCGGTCTGCCCTTGTCATCGCGGTATGAATTTTTCCTCGATGGGGTTTCTCAGGGTGTGTTCGACATCAAGGACGGCACTTCGAATGCAAACTTTGAGGATGTGGCGCGATTCGAGTCGGGAAGCACCGCGGGAACGGGTCGCGAGACGGAATGGCATTCGGTGCGTTTGCTTGCTAACGATTCTCCCCTCGTGATCATGCCAAGCGACGGATCGACCGTGGTGAGCGAAGAAGGGGCGACCTCGGATTCGTTCACGCTCCGGTTGGCGCGACAACCGAGCGATGGAGTGGCGGTGTCTGTGGCGGAACCAGCGACATCGGCTGACCTGGATTTCGCTGCCGGACCCGGGGTCGGAGTTGTGCTGAATTTTTCGACAAGCAACTGGGACACCCCGCAAACGGTGACGGTGACGGCGGTTGATGACCTGTTGGAGGAACTCGACGAAGTGGTGATCGTTCGTGCGAGCGCGACGAGTGGCGACCCGTTCTTTGACGGGAAATCGACGTCGCTCGGAGTGACCGTGATCGACAATGATGTGGTGGATCAAAAGGTGATCGTGCGATCGGCGGCTTTCGTTTCGCCCAAGGGAGCGTTCGTGAGTGACCCGGGATCCTATCACACCTTTCGCATTCCCTCGCTGGTGGTGGCGCCAAATGGTGACCTGCTGGCCTTTGCCGAAGGGCGTCGCGGGACCGGATCGGACCCGCGGACGCAGGCCAACGCACCGATCGATCTGGTGATGAAACGATCGTCCGACCAAGGCGCGACCTGGGGGAATCTGGTGGTGATCGATCCGGGATTTCAAGGGCCCCCGACGAACTGGCTGGTCGATTTTGCCGATCCGACGGTGGTGACCGACGAGACGACGACTCCCGCGACGATGCATTTGCTGTATGGCCAGTGGCCGGACAGCGGCGCAATCAATTCGGTGCCGGGCAATGATCCTAACCCGGCGTTGGACAACCACACCGTTTGGGTTCGCAGCAGCACCGACAGTGGCGCGACCTGGTCGGCTCGGACCCAGATTCTCAAGCCGGTGGGGCCGGGCGACAGCCCCGATGGACTTTATTGGCGGACCGGCGAACCCGGGCCGGGCAACGGAATCCAACTGCGATGGCAGGAAGGTGCGAACTCCGCGCTACAAGGCCGGATGGTGATTCCGGCGAAGCGTAGCGGATCGACGACGGTGGGCGGATCGGTGACCACGGAGCCGTTTTCCTATTACTCGGACGATCATGGCGCGACTTGGCAGGTTGGCAATCCGACCGCCGGGCCGGACGCGAACGAGGACGAGGTGGTCGAACTCACGAACGGAAATGTGTTGCTCGATGCCCGCCAAAACAGTGGCAGTTTTCGGCGTCGGCACCTGAGCACCGATGGCGGCGTGAACTGGGGACCGGATCTCGGCGACGATGTGCCGATCACCGCGGTGGACACTTCTTTGGACCGCTATTCGGCCCGCCGCGAGGGCGGCGAGCGTGACCGGATCCTGTTTTCGGGATCGCTGGGGACACCGGCGGGTTCAGGGTCAGGGCGAAACAATATCGGGGTGTGGACGAGCTACGATGAGGGCCGTAGTTTCATCAATCCGGTGCAGCTCGACGAAGGCTACGCCGCCTATTCGGTGGTGCGACGATTGCCGAACGGTGACATCGGAGTGCTGGTGGAGACGGACACCGACAGCGGCGCGAGTTATGGGAAAATCGAGTATTTCGGCTTCGGCCTTGGTGTTCTGGAGGGCGCGGCGCATCCGGCGGCGATGAGCCATTATGATGGCTTCGGCAACAAGATTGACCGGGCGCGGGGCGGAGTCGGCTGGAGCGGAGCGTGGACGGGTAACGCGACCTTCACCGCCGTGCCCGCGAACGAGCTGGGCAGCGCGAGTGTCGGCTTCGACGGGTTCGATCGCGTGCGTTCGTTCGGTCGAATGGATCTGATCGGCGCGAAGGCGGCGGTGCGGAACCTTTCGCGAGGCATCGACCTCGGCGCGGACGGTCGTGGCTACGTTTCGCTGTTGGTCTCGCGACAGCTCGACACGACGGCCAACGGAGCGGCGGGCGAGGAGTTGAAGATCGAACTGCGGGATTCCGCGGGCGTGGCGCGAGCTTCGTTCGGGGTGGACAGCAGCGAGGCGTTCTTTGTCGATGATCTGGGCGCGAGGCAGACCGGAGCGGCTGGCGGATTGGCATTGAACCAATCGTATTTGTTGGTGCTTAAAATCGTCGCAAAGGCGGCCGGCGCGGACCAGTTGCTGCTCAAGGCTTATCCGTCGGGCGGTTTCGGTTCGGGCTCGGTCGAGTCGGATGTGGCGTGGACGGTGAGTGGTGATTTGTCAGGGGAATCGAGTGCGCTGCTAGACAAGATCGCGCTGGTCGGCGGGGCGGATTCCATTTGGTCGATCGATGAAATCCGGATCGGCGAAACGTGGGAAGCGGTGGCCGGTGAGGATCTCGACAAGGACGGTCTCGACGATGCCTGGGAGGTGAAGTATTTCGGCTCCACCGGCGGGTCCGACGGCAGTGGCGACGCCGATGGCGACGGGATGAGCGACGCCGAAGAGTTGCTGGCGGGGACCAATCCGGTGGACGGAACTTCACGGTTTTCCACGAGCATCGCACCCGACGGCAGTGGCTTCCGATTGAGCTGGCCGAGCAAGGAGGGATTGCGGTATCGGGTCGAACATAGCGACGATTTCCTAGGGTTCTGGATGACGGAGCAGGCGGGCATCGCGGCGACGCCTCCAGCGAATGTTTTACCGGTTCCGACTGCCGGGAGACGGGAGTTCTATCGGGTGGTGATCGAGTGAGGCGGCTGGTTGTCTCGACCGACCAGCGATAAAATGATGATGCTGCGCTTGGAAGCTAATATGCTGCGCTATGACCTTCAGATGGATGCCCGCGGGTTTGTGTTTTCTAACCATCCAATCCGCGCGGGCGGCGGAGCTGCCGGGTCCGGTGCGCGAATTGGCGGGGATCGCGTTTGGCGAGCAGGAGGGAAAAGGCTACCGGATCCCGGCAATTGTCAGGACAAAAAGCGAACGCTTGTCGGCGTTCTGCGAACAACGCGTGGGACAGGACTACCACGCGCAGAATGACATCGCGATGAAGTCTGGCGACTACGGGGGAAAGACCTGGGGCGCGTTGCATAAGTTGGCCCACGAGTTCGGCAATTGCTTAATCGATCCGCGCGCTGTGGTGCTGGAGGGCGGGCGGGTGATCCTGATTTACAAACGCGATCCGCAGGGGATTCACGCGCGAAACCCGGTGCACACCAAGATGGCGGAGCTTGGCTGCGCCAGCAAGGATGAGGGGGAGACCTGGAAATCGGTGGCTTGGATTCAAGCGGGTGGCTTCGCCTGCAGTTGCCTGGTGGTGTTGACCCATGGTGACGTCGGTTGTTTTTACGAAGGAGAGGAATGCAGGAAGATCAACTTTGCGATCATCCCGAATGCCACCGTTGAAGGATCATGAAAGGGCTGCTTCTCACGATGGCGCTGGCAGGATCGGTTTTCGCCGCGCCGCCTACCATTCTCATCATCGTCGCCGTTGATCTCGGCTATGGCGACCTCGGCTGCACCGGGAATCCGCGTATCCGCACGGCCAACATCGACCGGCTGGCGAAGGAGGCGACGACGCTGGCGAACTTCTACGCGGCAGGGTCGGTCTGCTCGCCGTCGCGGGCGGCGATGATGACGGCGCGCATTCCTTACCGTCATGGAATCCACGGATTGCTTCAGTTCGTCGATTTCTACGAGCCGCATTGGTTCGTCGATGCGCCGCGGGAAATCGTGGGCCGCGATCTGGGAAGCGCGACGGACAACGAGAACGAAGCCAACTATTTCGCCGCCGTGGAACAGGTCGATCGCCAGGTCGGGCGGATCTTGAAATCATTGGATGACGAGCGGCTCGCTAACAACACGCTGTTATTCATTACCTCGGACAATGGGCCGGCGAATTTGAGAAAGACAGAAACTTACTCCGCTGGGTCTTCGTTGGTAACTTCATGAAACGCCTGATATCACTGCTCATCCTCGCCGCGGCGCCAATCCTCCAGGCCGCGCGAATCAACATCGTGGCGATCGTCACCGACGACCAGTCGGCGTGGTCGCTTTCATGCTACGGCGGGAAAAATCTCACCACGCCGCGCCTCGACCGTCTGGCGGCCGAAGGTGCGCGCTTCACCCGCGCCTTCGTGAACTCGCCGGTTTGCTCGCCGTCACGTTTCACCTATCTCACCGGCCGTTGGCCCTCCGAGTCGCCGATCGCGGACTGGCTTACCCCCGGTCAGGCGAAAAATTTCGGCATTTCCAGCAAATTTCCCACCTGGCCGGAAATCCTCCGCAAGAATGGCTACCGCACCGCGCTCGTCGGAAAGTGGCACCTCGGCACCCGCCAGGATTTCCAACCGGCGGCCAATGGCTTCGACGATTTCGATGGCAATCTCGCCGGCGGCTGGCCTCCGAAAAATCCGACTTTCGTCGATGAAGCCAACGCATCCCGCGAGATCGAGGGCGACTCGGTGGAGATCGTCACTGACTTGGCGATCCGGCACCTTGCCGCCGCGAAAGAGGGACCGCTCGCCTTGCTCGTGCATTATCGCGAACCCCACGCACCCTACGTGCCGATGCCCGATGAGGACATGGCCGCGACGCGCGACATGGACCCCGCGATTCCCGACTATCCGAAGCTTCCCGTGGCGAAGACCAAGAAGCTGACCCGCGACTATCTAACCGCCGTCCGCGCTCTCGACCGCAACATAGGCCGCTTGCTTGACGCGATCGAGGCGCAAGGCCTCGCCGGCAAAACCATCGTCGTCTTCACCTCCGACCATGGCTACAACATCGGTCATCACGGTCTTCAGTTCAAAGGCAACGCTTACTGGCTCGCCGAAGGCCACCAGGGTTGCCGGCCTAACATGTTCGACACCTCGCTGCAGGTTCCCCTGATCATCCGCTGGCCCGGCGTGGTGACACCGGGCACCCTCATCGACGCGCCCACCGCGAACATCGACATGGTGCCGTCCGTCCTTGGCATGCTCGACTTTCCGGTGCCGGAAAAACTGGTTCATCACGGGCTTGATTTCTCCCCGTGGCTTCGCGGCGAGACTCCTAAGAAATGGCGCGACGCGATCTTCGGCCAATACACGATGGTGAACGACGCGAAGCACTCGATGCGCTCGATCCGCACCGATGATTGGAAATTGGTGAGCCACTATCAGGCCCGTGGCAGCGACGAACTCTACGACCTCAGGAACGACCCTGACGAAACCACCAATCTTTACGCCGATCCCGCCCACGCGGCGACCCGCGACCGACTTCAGCAACGCATCTCCAAGTGGATGAATGCGATCCACGACGACCCGACTCTCCCAGCGCCCCAGTCCGGAATCTCTAACTAAATAGAGCCTGTCCCACGAGCGGCGCTTTTTCAGGATCGACGCGATAGGTGAGCAAGAGAACACCATCATGATTCCTAATCGATAGAAATTCTGGTGGCCGCAGGGTTGGAATCGCTCGGTCACGGGCTTTTTCACGTTTTTTGGTCCGGTGAGGACGCGGTGATCCCGGATCGACGGTGGCGATCCCGCTTCTGATGGCCCCACACGCCGCGTTCAGGCCACTCGCTGCTGGCCTGCGCCGGCCTTCT
>JBBSUD010000125.1:0-16504 GCA_038235225.1 Verrucomicrobiales bacterium | reverse complement strand
GGATTTCAGCACGTAGCCGCTGGCACCGGCTTCGACGGAGCGCCAAACGGATTCCTCCGCCTCGGACACAGTGAGCATGAGAATGCAGGCCGCCGGGTCCTCGCGGCGGATCGCGGCGACGGCTTGCGGGCCGTCGAGCTTGGGCAGCTCGAAGTCCAGCACGACGACGCAGGGCCGGAGTTTAAGGAAGAATTCGAGGGCTTCCTGGCCGTCGGCAGCCTCGCCGACGACCTCGAATCCCGGCTCCGTGGAGAGCAAATCCGCCAGGCCGAGCCGGACGACAAAGTGATCGTCCGCCAGGAGAATGCGGAGCTTGGGGATGGGTGGGGATTTCATTTCAAAAGTTGTGGCTGGGCTTGAAACGGTGCGGTGAAGCGGACGCGGGTGCCTTGGCCGGGCGCGCTGTCGATGGTGATTTTCCCCTCGGTCTTGGCGGCCCGCTCGCCCATCCCGGTCAGGCCGAAATGCCCCTGCCGGGCGCCGGGCGCGGACTCCTGCAGGAACCCGCAGCCATCGTCGCTCACCAGTAGCTGGATCCCATTTGCGGTGGAATCGAGCGATACCAGAATGCGCTTCGGCTGGCCGTGCTTGGCGGCGTTGGCGACCGCCTCGTGGGCGACCCTCACGAGATGATGCATCAGCGAACCGGGCAGGCCGTCGGGGAAATTCTCCCGGCAAACCACCTCAAGGCTGGCTCCGACCGCCTCGGTGATGGGCCCCAGCACTTCCTGCAACAGCCCGGGCAGCACGCCGGGATCGGTGGGCGACGAGCGCAAATCCCAAATGGTTTCGCGGGTTTCGCGCTGTGCCCGGTGGAGCAGGCGGCGGGCGCGTTCAACGGAGAGCTTTGCCGCCTCCGGGTCCGAACTGACGCGGGCGAGCGCGGTTTCCAACTGAAGCCCGACGCCGGTCATTTCCTGCTCCAGCGAATCGTGCAGCTCGCGGGCCAGCCGCTGGCGCTCCTCTTGAACGCCGGCGCGGTGGACTTGGGACGCGATTACCTTCGTCTGAATCGCCACCCGGCGGCGCAGCGCGATCGCCCAGCTACCCGCGAGCACTGCGCATCCCAGCGTGCCGCCAAGCACCCAGAACAAGCGCCGGCTGGTCCACCAGGAGGGGGAGGAAATCACCGCCACATCGCGGATCTCACTGACGCGGATGAAGAATGTCTGGCTGGTCTGCGGGCTGGCAACCGCCTCGCCGGGCAGATTTTCGCAAACCCCGGTAATCCGCAGCCGGGCGTCCCGCACCCACTCCGGCAGCGGGTCGCGGACGACCGTAGCCGGAACCCGCGCTTCGAAGAAGACCTCATCGTGATTCAGCAGGAGCCGGGTGCCGAGCGGGTCCTCATACAGGCCGACCAAGGTCCCCTCGATTTGGACCAAATCCCCGTGGTGGCGGGCGGAAAGTAGCTCGCGCGCCGTCGTCCGGATGGGCGCCACTGGAGGTCCGTGGGCCACCACCCGGAACACGACACCGCGCAAATCCGGGCGGAAATTCGTCGCCTCCGGCCAGCCGACCGCCTCCACGGTATCGCCCGGTGTCACCGCCGGTCCGGAAAATCCCTGGGACATCTGCAACCACAGCCCGCCGCCATTTTCCTCGCGAATGAAAAGCCCCTCGTTGGGAATCGCCAGCAGGGCGATGCCGCGGACTTTCGCGCGCTCGTTGGCCCCCGGCGTGTGTGCCCGCAGAAGCTCGTCGAAGGCGGTGAGGGGGCGCTGGAACGGGTCATCGACGACCACGGTTTCCTCCGCCGTGATCGAATCGACCGACGGCAAAAAGAGCACCCGGCGGGTCATTTGGCGGCGATCGTTGACGAAGGTGCCGGCGACGGCCCGCACCTTGACGCGCACGCCGAGCAGGGACGGTGGCAGGCTCCGCTTTTCCGCGGTTTCCGGCACGTAGGCGAAAAAGGTGCGCCCCTCGGCCTCAAGCGCGAGAATCGCACCGCCGTAGGGTGCCGGCGGCGGCCGGACAACGCCGCGGATTTCGACCCACTGGCTGTCCATGTCCGGCAAGGTGAGCTGGGAACCATTGACGGGCCTTGCCGGCGGGAGATCGCCTTGGCCGATGAGCTGGATTTTCAATCCCGCGGGCCCACCCACAATCCGGGGCAAGAACTGCCCGCGCGCCGTGACTCCTTCCACGACAACTCGGGACCCGGCTTTCAGCCCGGCGGGCAGGACGTCCTCCTGCGCGAGCTTCAGGGAAACGCCGCCGCTCGCATCCTGGACCACGGCCTGGAGCGACGCGGCATCGAGATAGGTCACCACTCCCTCGATCCTTACCGGCCGGGCGGTTTCCGCGATTTCCACCGGAAGCGCCTGCACCTGCTCGGCTGAGGAAATCGCCTCCTGTGCGGGCGCAGCCGGGGAAATCGCGAGCATGAAGCAGGCGGCGATGAGAAACGGGCCACGCTTCATCGCGGCTTTCTGGATTGAAGTTCTTTCTCCCGGATCGCGGCCAGGCCCTCGTAATGGGCGCGGGCGCGGGCGACCTGTTCCAACAAGACATGCGCGCCCCGCACCACCGATCGCAGCGAGTAATCCATCGGCCGGGACGCCGAAAGTCGCTGGGCATCCGCGACGACTTTCTCGATATCCGCCAGCACGATTTCCTGCTGCCTGACCAGCTCGGGTACTTGCGCAATGTCCCACCAGCGAAACCCCGCGCGCTTCAGGTAAATCGGCGTGGTCAGCGCCTCCGAGCCGTCCTCGCCGATGACCTGCGCCGCCAGCCAGCAGCCGTCGCCGGGCGCGACTTCGCACTCGAGCGTCAGCGTTTCTTCGGGCGACGAAGCGGCGGAAACTTCCTTCAGCACTTTCCCGAAACGGATCAATCTCACGAACTTCGGCGCGCTTTTCCCCACCAGTCCGCTGGCTGCGATCCGCACCTTCACCCGTCGATCGGAATTGATTTCCAACTCATCGCCCGGGATCGCCCCGTCGGCGGTGAAATCGATCATCGGTCCGGTGGTGACGAAGGTATGTCCCCTTCTAACCGCGTCGAACCATGCATCCGGTTTAAAATCGCCCGCACCCGCAAATGCATACACGCGCACGCTGCCGACCGTGCCGCCGTAGGGCGTGTCGGTGCCGGCGCTGACTGTCATTTTGTAGCCAAGATTCAGATAGTGATACATCAGATCGGTGTTCAACGCCGCCTGCATCACGCTATTGAAATCGACGAGGCCGAAAGGGGTGTAGAGCGCCATCTGCCTTTCCACAAACAAGGCCCGCGCGCCGACATGGGTGTGCCCGTAAAGCCCGCCCTGCCGGTGGATTTCCTCCGCCACGTGCCGCTGGTCGAGGTAACGATCGAGATCGCGGACTTTGGACGTTAGATTCAGTCCGATCGCATGGCCGAGCACACCGCGCGGGTCTTCCTGACCGGGGATGAGCCAATGGTCACCTTGTTGCACCCGGTATTCCGGACGGAAACCGCGTTGCGCATACCACGTCCGCACGTCGTCGCCCATTTCGAGAATGTTGCAGATGGCCAGATCCGAAGCGCGCGTCCATGCCATCAGTTTGTCGGCATCGTCGCTGCCCATCAGCCGGGCGTGGACATGATCGTCCCCCGCGAACCAGCCTTTCGCACCCATATCGATCCAGCATTTCGAGGAAATCGTCCGGCGCGTCCACGCACCGGGAGCGATCGTTAGATCCGCTTTGACCGGCACGTTTTCCAATCCGCGCCAGATATGGATTTCCCACTCGCCGGCGGGCAAAGCCATTTCGAACGGCCCGGGCATGATCCAATAAACTCCGCGCCACGGTTCCGGCACATACATCATGTATCCCCTGCCCGGTCCGTAAATCGGCATCCGGGTGATGTCGTTCATCAGCGGCCGCATGTCCGCCGCGCCGGCCGGCTCCCAAATCCGGCCGCTTGCCTTCGCCGTCAGCCGCACCATCGCGGGCACCGGCTCGCCGGTATCATCGACGATTCGAATCCCCAGATTTCCATAAGGCGCGGTGCGGAAATTGAGCGACCACCAGCAGGGAGCCGTGTCCGTGCCGCGCGGCTGGAACCACAGCCGGGCCGTGGTAGGGCCGCCCTCAGGCACGTTTTCCAGCCGCAGCAGAACGTAGGTCGTCCCCTTGTCGGCCACCCCTACCGTGGTATTCACCGGATCACGCTCGGAGGTGAAATCCACCGTCTGCGTCGCAAACCCAACCGGCCCGTCACCCAGGATCACCTTGACGACCAACCCGCCGGACTTGGGATCCACGTCGAGCAACGGGGATTCGAGAAATCCACGACTACGAAAATCCAGGGTTTGCAGCCCGGCGGCCGCCTCCGCGAGCGCCGCGCCGTCCTCGCCAACCCGCCAGCGCAACCACGCGATTTCCCGCGGCCCCAGCCCGGCGACGGGTGCCCGGCCCGCATTTTCCAGCCAGCCGAGATTGGTCGAAAGCCGCTCCACATCCTCCATCCGCGCCTCGGGAACAAGACCTTGCCAGCTCCCAACCAGCCCGCGCGCGAATTCCTCGCTCCCGTCCGCCGCCGGCCGGATCAACGGGATTTCCGCGGCCGGCACTTCCGGCGGTTTCATCTCGTGCGCGCCCGCCCCCGGCGCTCCCGCCGCCAGCGCGATCCCCAACAATATGCCACAGCCGGTCCTGATTCCTTGCATCATCAAATGGCCTCGAAACTGTTGTTCCCGAAGACGGATTGCAATTCAATCCGCGCGCTTGTGCCCCACCGCTACTGACAGGTGCGTTACGATTATAGACCGGAATCGACATCCGATCCAAATTCTTCCATCGGGACGCGCGCCGTCTTTCCAACCACCCGCTCTTCATGCACTCTCCAATTACCAGCAACCCACGGATTCGACCGGGATTCACCTTGGTCGAACTTCTCGTAGTCATCACCATCGTCATCGTGCTGGCCGCGATTTCCTTCACCGGTTACCGGGCGATCAAGGCGCGCGCCGACGAATCCACTTCTTCCTCCAACATGCGCCAGATCGGCATCGCGCTGCAAACCTATGTCTCGGACAAAGGTCGCTACCCGAGTCCCGGAAACATGGCCAGCGATGAGTTTCAAGTCTCGTGGGACCGGCTGCTGATGCCCTATCTGGCGAATCCGGATTTCGATTTCAGTTCCGGCGGTGGCGACCCCGTCCGCAAGGATTCCGCTGAAGCCGCCGCGCTCGGGAATGCCCTGAACATTCTCTATTGCCCCGGCGACAAGACCGCAGCGCCCAGCGGCCAGCTCCGCCGCAGCTATGCCATGTGCCCGTGGACCGTCAGCCAGTCCGGACCGGGATTTTCCAACGGATTCGCTGGGATGGAACCCGGCTTCGGCCCGCCGCCGACCCGGATCGCCGAGCCGCACCGTGCCGTTGCCCTCATTGAGTTCCAGAGCCGCGAAGGCAGGCCGCAGAACATCATCGGCACAGCCAACTATGACTATCTCTTCGGCTTCCGTCCGATTCCCCAGGACACCGAGCCCGCGGACTATCATAAGAAAAACCAACTCCTCCTCTTCGTCGATGGACACGTTTCCCAATGCCCCGGGAATATCACCAAAACCGAGTGGGAGCGCAAAGGTCACAGCCCGCACGTAACCGTTCGCTAACATGAGCCGGCGCGCACCATGATTGCCCGGCTTTCATCTCTTTTCATACTGGGTGCCGCGCTGTGCGCCGTCGCACCGGCCGGTGACACGGTCCGCGTTTCCGTCGCACAAATGAACATCCCCGCCGGCGGTCCGGCAGCCGGTAAGGATCGGGTGGACATGCTGTCGCCGTGGATGGACAAGGCGGTTGCGGAGAAGGCCGATCTGATTGTCTTCCCCGAGTATTTGCTGGGCCAGTTCCACCTCGCAGACCCGATCATTCACAAGCTCCGCGTCGAGGCAAAGCGCCGCAATCTCAACGTCATCGCCGGCGGCTGGGAATGCCAGCCGGGCATTCCCATCACACATCCGCCCGCCGCGGGCAGCTATTCGAATTCCGTGCTTGTAGTGGATCGCCATGGCGAAATCGCCGGCAAACACTGGAAGATGCATGCGGCCGTCGGCTCCGCATCCCCCTTCAACTGGCCACCCGCACCCGGCGAATTGGGCGAGCACACGATGGTGCTTGGAAATGAAAACGGCGTGGTCGATCTCGATTTCGGCCGCATCGGCCTGCTGACCTGTTACGATGGTTATTTCTTCGAGAGCTTTCTAATGCCATCCCTGCGCGGCGCGGAAATTCTGGTATGGGTAAATTCCCGCCCCGGCATGGTCGAGCCGCACATCATCCAGGCTGCCAGCTTCATCACCTGCACCCATGTCGTCGCGTCCAACACCTCGAACGGCTGCGGCTCCGCCATCTGCTCCTACCCCGGATGGAAACTCGATGCCGCTGCCCCCGAACCCGGATCCGAAAAACTCATCACCGCCACCCTCGATCTGAAGGAAATCCGCACCCAGCGCGTGAACAACCGCATGCTTCACCAACGCAGGCCGGAAATTTATGGAACCCTCACTAGGAAATGGGAACCATGGACGGCATATCCCGAAGTGAAATCATTTGCTTACGAAGGCGCGCCCGTGACCAAAGAATGACCCGCCGAAAAGGGCGTCACGATTCCCGCAACCCGGCGGCAATGGGCAATCGGGCGGCGCGGATGGCGGGGAAAATTCCGCCGGCGAGGCCGATGACGGTGGCAAAGAGTATGGCCAATCCCAATAAGGGCGGAGTCACACGGAAGGCGAAGGTTACCTGGCTGAAGGTTTGCCAGTTGATGGTCGAAGCTTGATAGCCATCGAACAACAAATACGCCGCGCCCGCGCCGATCGCGCCGCCGAGGATTGACAGGACAATGGATTCCACCAAAACCGAAACCACCACGGGCGCGGACCCGAATCCAAGCGCGCGCAGTGTGGAAATCTCGCGCGTGCGGCCGGCGACGGCACCATACATTGTATTCAACGCGCCGAAGAGCGCGCCGAGCGCCATCAGGCTGGCGATGAATACGCCGATGGTGGTAATGAATTTGGTAACAACGGTGCTCTGCTCGGCATAGAAATCGGTCTGCCGCATCACCTTCACGTTGAGTTTCGGATCGGTGGTTAGAGCGTCTTTGAACTCTTGAAACGCGCTTGGCGTGACGAGGCGGGCATACACGGATTGGAAACTGTTTTCCCGCCGGTAGGCAGGCTGAAGCACGGCGGCGTCGGCCCAGATTTCCGATTCGGCGATGCCTCCGCCGGCGGTGAAAATCCCGACAATATCCCACTCGCTCTGGCCGACCTTGATGCTTTTCCCCACATCCAAGCCACCGAACGCGCGCGCCGCGCCGGAGCCGACAATCAATTCATTGCGCCCGGTTTCGAACATGCGGCCGGAAACGATTTTCATATTCCCGCGCACGGCGAACGCATCCTCGCCGACGCCGCGGAGTGGCACATTGGCATCGGTGCCGGTCGAGCGTTTCGGCAAATTGATGATGACAAAAAGCTCGGCGGAAATCACGCCGCCATTGGCACTCCGGGCGATGCCGGGCGCGTCGGAAATCGTCCGGACTTCGTCGCGGTCCAAGCCGCTTGTCATCTCGCTATCCGCGCCGCTGCGGAGCACCACCGCCACATCCGGCGAACCCGCCACTGTCATTGCCTGGCGGAACCCAGCGGCAATTGCCAGTACTCCCACCAATACGCCGACCACGCCGGCGATGCCGATCGCCGCCGTAAGCGCGGATGCTTTCCGGTCGGGAAGGGAACGCAGGTTAAAGAGGGCTACGGAGACGGTTTGGGTTAGAGCTGACATAACTAGAATTTTTTAACGCAAAGGCGCGGAGAGCGGGAAGGGGCGCAAAGGAGGGAAAAGGGAATGTTAGGTTGAGATTTTGGATTTGAAATTTGAAATCGTCTTCCTTCGCGACCTCCGCGGCTCTGCGTTGGATTCTTCAACCCCCGCGCCGCAACGCCACCGCGATTTTCAAACGCATGGCTTGCCAGGCGGGGATGGCGCCGGCGACAACGCCTAGTGCCACGGCGAAGACGGCGCCGGTGATGAGGGTTTTGGCGGGGAGATAGAATAAGGGCAGGATATTGGGGACGGGATTTCCGGCGGAGACGATGATCCAAGCAGCGGCCAGGCCGCCGAAGCCGCCGAGGATTGCGATGAAACACGATTCTAATAATACCAGCGCGAGAACCAGGGAGTTGGGGAATCCCAAAGCTTTCAATACACCAAGTTCCTCGGTTCGTTCTCGAACGGACTGTGCCATGGTATTTCCTGCGACTAACAAAATGGTGAAGAAGACGGCGGCAACCACGGCCATGACAATGGATGCGATATCTCCCACCTGCTGGGCAAAGCCGGCGGCGAACGCGCCTTCGGGTTCGGTCTTGGTTTCGTAAGGCGAATTGGCGAAATCCGCATCGATGGCGCGGGCGATTTCGGCGGCTTTCTCCGGCTCGGCGATGCGGATGGTATACCAGCCGACCTGACCTTTGTTCTTTTGCCGGGCTTCCTCGAAGTAATCGTAACGGAAATAGAAGCTGGTGGTATCGGTGCCTTTTTTCGTGCCATCGTAAATCCCGACGATTTCAAAATCCCATTGCGATTCGCCGGCCGGCTCGCCCCAGATCGGGGACTTGAGCGGGACATGATCGCCGATTTTCCATTTGAAACGATCCGCGGTGGCGCGCCCGACGATGGCGCTGGTGCGGTTGGCGAGCCATGCCTTTTTGGCGGCATCTGTCAGGACGATTTCCGGATACATGTCCAACATCGATTCAGGATCGACGGGGATGGTGGCGAAGAAGTTTTTAGGGTTCTGATAGACGCCGCCGAACCATGTCTGATAACTCACCGCGGCAACGCCGGGCACGGCTGCGATCCGGGATTTGTAGCTCTCCGGCAGCGTTTGGATTAAGGAAACTTTGTGCCGGGTAATGAGCCGGTCCTGCCCCGCCAGTTCCACGCCGCCATTGAGCGCCTGGCCGAGCGCACCGAGAAATGCATACAAAAGAAACGCGACGAAGATGGATAGCACCGTGAGGGCGGTGCGAAGTTTCTTGCGCTTGAGGCCGGCCAAGACAAGTGGGAGATATTTCATCTCAATCGGCGGGAGTGTTCGAGAGGCGGCCCTTGTCGAGATGGACGGTACGGCTGGCGCGGGCGGATGCGTGCGGATCGTGGGTGACCATGATGATGGTCTTTCCGTGGCTGGAATTGAGCGTCTGGAGAAGCGACAGGATTTCGTCGCCGGATTTACGGTCGAGGTCGCCGGTCGGCTCGTCGCAAAGCAGGACCGTCGGGTCGGTGACGATGGCGCGGGCGATGCCGACACGCTGCTGCTCGCCGCCGGAGAGGGTCTGCGGGTGGTGCTTCGCGCGGTGCGCCAAGCCGACGGCCTCGAGAGCCGCGGCAACGTGCTCGCGCCGGGCGGATTTGCTCAAATGGGTGAGCAGCAGTGGCAGCTCGATGTTGCGCTCGGCGGTGAGGGCGGGCAGGAGGTTGTAGAATTGGAAGACGAAGCCGATGTGCCGGGCGCGCCACGCGGCGAGCTGCCGGTCCGAGAGGGTATCGACGCGGTCGGCGCCAATCTGGAGCTGGCCGGAAGTGGGCCGGTCGAGGCCGCCGATGAGGTTCAACAAGGTCGATTTCCCGGAGCCGGACGGACCCATCAGCGCGAGGAATTCGGCCTCGCGGACTTCGAGGTCGAGGTCGGAGAGGACATGGATTTCCTCGGAGCCGCGTTTGAAATTCCGGCTGACTCCGCTGATGCGGACGAGGGGCTGGCTGGTGGCGTTCATGGCGATTTTTCCACTGCGACGGATGCGCCGTCGGCGAGAGCGGGCGGGGGATTCAGGACTACGGATTCGCCGGAGGAAAGCCCGGCAGCAACGAGGATTTCGCCGCCGGACTCGCCGCCGACGGTGACCGCGCGGCGCTCGACACGACCATCGCGGATGACCCACGCGATGGCACGCCCGCCGGATTCGGCAATGGCCTCCTTGGGGACTGCAAGCGACTCCTTGGCAACGGCTTCGGCGGATTCCTCGCTCTGGAATGCGACCTTCACGGCCATCTGCGGGAGAATTCGCGGGTCAAGCTTTTCGAACGCGACGCGAACCTTGACGGTGGCCTTCTGGCGATCGGCGGTCGGGATGATGGCGAGCACCTTGCAAGGGATTTTCCAATCCGGGTAAGCGTCGAGCGTGGCCTCGACGGGCTGGCCGGATTTGACGCGGTTGATGAAATTCTCGCCGACATCGACCTCGATTTCGAGTGACGCCATATCGACCAAAGTGCAGATGCCAGTGCGGGTAAATCCACCGCTGGACATGGGGGAAATCATTTCCCCGGGCTGCGAATCCTTGGTGGTGACGACGCCGGCGAAGGGCGCGCGGATCACGGTGTCGTCGAGCTGTTGGCGCCAATCGTCCACTTGGCGCTCGGCCACGACGATGTCCGCCTTGAGCCGCTCCAGCCGGGCGAGCTGGATGCCGGCCTCGGCAACGGACCGGCTGACCTCGGATGCGCTGACGGCCCGACTTTTTTCCAGACCGGTCATGCGCTCCATCTCGGCGGCGGTGTATTTCACCATCGGCTCGGTCTCGGCGAGACTCGTGCGGGCGGAGGCGACGCGGGCTTCGGCGAGACGGAGGCCCGTTTGGACATTGGAATCATCGAGCCGGGCGAGGATTTGGCCCTTCTCGACCTTCATGCCTTCCTCAACGAGGATTTCGGAAACCTTGCCGGTAACCTTGGAGGAAACCGTCGCTTCCAACCGCGTGGTGACGTAGCCGGATGCATTCAGGAGGGTGCGGGAAACACCGCCGGCGGTGCTGCGAGCGGCCACGGTGGCTGTTTTCACCCGGATGCCGCCCGGCCGCATGAACCACGACGCGCCGCCGCCGATCACGAGCAAAACCACGAGGGCGAGCCACCATTTAGCGCCAGATTTCGCGGGAGCTTGGGATCGGTCGATGCGCAGGGCGTCGAGGCTCGGGGGCTTGGAATCCATGGCGTCGGCCATCGGACTAGCGGCTGCGGGCGGCCCGATCAAGCTCGCCCGAGCGGGAAAATCAAGGCGCGCGCGTCAGGAGAGCTTCCGGATGAGTTCGCGGTAGCCGCTCTGGCGGACCAGATTGCCGGTGCTGGCCGAGGAAAGATGCGGGCAGCGCGAACGCAGCGCTTCGGCGAATTGCGTGAGATTTCCCGGACTGACGCGCAGCACTTTGAGTTCGCCGAGCGATTGGAACACGATTTCCAACCGATGGTAGCGTCGGCTGCGGCACCTGCGAATCGTCTCGATGCGGGCATAGGGGATATCGGCCGTCCCGGCCGGGGTGCGGATGGCGAGATGGTCCGGTTCAAACCGGAGCTTCCCGGCGCGGGCGAAGGTAGTCAGGGAAGCGAGAAGGCAGCTGGCAATGAGGAGAGCAGTGGCGATATCGACCATTTCAGGCGAAATCCCCTCGGTGACGAATCCAGCCGTCCTGAGAATCGTCAGCCAAAGAACCAACACCAAGCTCGCCGCGATGAGGATTTTCATAATCGATGAGGCTGACAGCAAGGGGTTGTGAGTCGAGCGAAAAGGCGGATCAGCCAATCCGGCTGTCGAGGCGGAACGTCTGACCGGAGGTGTGCGGCATCCGCTCGTGCAGATGACGGACGAAATCCGCGACCGCTCCCGAGGTATTGAACCGGCGGAGCGCGTGCGCCGCCAACACCGCGCCTTTCCGGCGGTCCGGCATCTCACGAGTCATGCCGGTTTCGAGAAATCCCGGTAGAATGGCGTTCGCGCGGATACCGAACGGTCCATGACGGCTGGCCAAGCTTTCCATCAGCCCGAGCAGCGCTGCTTTCGCCGCTGCATAGGCCGCCTGACCTGCCGGGGGATGCAAGGCGGAGTGGCTGGAAATGAACACGATATGGCCGCAGCCACGCTGGACCATGCCCGGCAACACCGCAGTTGCACAGTCTGCCGCGCCCCGAAAATTCACAGACCAAGTATCGTCCCACGATTTCTCCGGCAAGCGGGCAAGGGGCGCATCCCTCACGATTCCAGCCGCGCAGATCAGCAAATCCACCGGACGGTCGGCGAAATAGCCGCGGACGGCAGCCGGTGAGGACACGTCCAGTTCCTGCCGACCGGGTGCCATTACCAGCCGAGTCTCACTGGCGAACGCCGCCGCTAGCGCCCTGCCCAAACTACCTTTACCGCCGGTGATGACCACGCGTTCCATTTCGGGGCATCGATGGCCGTTCCTGGTTCGGCCCGCAAGCTCTTCGGTCCAAGAACTCCGGTGTAGTCTGGGAATAACCTCCGAACGGGCGTGGGGAACTCGCTTCTAGATGCGGCTCAGGCGGCCTTTTCCCATGGCCGCCGTATGGAATCCACAGGTTGTTCCGGCCGTGGAACCGCCTTCACAACAATGGGGAACGCCCGTTTCGCGAGGTTGTTCCCAGTAAGAAGAAGAAGATCTATGAAGTTCAAAAAGCAAGACTTCATCAAGAGAGCGATCAGGGGAGGCATCGCCGGAAAAGAAAAAGTCCCATCGGCCGGACGACCGATAGGACTGCCAGAATAGGCTGCGCGTGGCTTCAGAGAAGCATTAGCGCGGGCTGCTCGATGAGCTTCCGAACCTCCGCGAGGAACTGCGCGCCAACGGCTCCATCAACCACTCGGTGATCGCACGAAAGACCGATGTTCATGCGCAGGCCGGGGACGATTTGGCCGTCCTTGACCACAGGTTTCTCGATGGCGGCTCCGACGGACAGAATCGCGGCCTGCGGCGGGTTCACGATGGCATCGAAGGATTCGATGCCCCAAGCGCCGAGGTTCGATACGGTGATCGTGCCGCCGTCGAATTCGTCGGGCTTCAGCTTCCGATCCTTAGCGCGGACCGCGAAATCCTTGACCGCGCGGGAAATCGCCAGCAGCGACTTCGAGCCGGCTTCCTTGATGACAGGCGTGACCAACCCATCCGGCACCGCGATGGCCACAGACAGCCCGATATTCTTGAAATTCACGATATGGTCGCCGTTAAACGAAGCGTTGATTGCCGGCACTGCTTGGGCGGCGTTGATCACGGCCTTGAGGATGAAGTCGTTGACGGAGAACTTGTTACCGTGGGTCTTCTCGGATTGCGCGTTGACCTGCTCGCGGAGTTTCATCAGCGGCGCGGCATCCACTTCCAGATGGAGGTAGAAATGCGGAATCGTGGTTTTCGAGAGCAGCAGACGCGAAGCGATGATCTTGCGCATGGAACTCAGCTCGACCCGCTCATCGCCCTCCCGCGCCACCGGGGAAATCGCCTGGGGTGCCGCGGCCGGGGCAGGGGAAGCTGCCGGCTGCGGCGTGAATTTCGCCCTGGCGGCTGCGGCGAGACCTGCTGCTGCGGAGGCTTCGGAGGATTTCTTCGAAGCGGGAGCCGAAGCTGCGCTGTCCGCGGCTTCCACGTCCTTTTTGACAATTCGACCGGCTGGTCCGGAACCGGTCAAGCCGCTCAGATCGACTCCCATGTCCGCGGCGACCTTACGTGCCAAGGGTGACGCTTTCAGGCGATCGTTCGACTCTGCGGGAGCTGCGGTGGCTGGCGCGGGCTCGGATCTCCCAGGTTTTGCCGGCTCGGGCTTCGATGCGGGCTCGTCAGCCTCTTCCTCGTCCGCCGATTCGGACGTTGGCGCACCGTCGTCGCCATCGAGAACCGCGAGAACTCCGCCAATTGGCGCTTTGCCACCCGCTTCGACGCGGATTTCGGTAATGGTGCCATCGTCAAAAGCCTCCATTTCCATGGTCGCCTTGTCGGTCTCGATTTCGGCCAGAATGTCTCCGATTTCGACAGTGTCGCCGACTTTTTTGTGCCACTTGATGAGGGTTCCCTCGGTCATGGTGTCCGAGAGTTTGGGCATTTCGATGTTCACTGGCATGATAATGGATGGAAAAAGGAGTCGGCGGGAGAATGGGTCATCAGAGTGGCATTTCCAGCCATTTTTCTGACACGCCCGGACAACGAAAAAGCGCGGGGAGGTCCTGCCTCCGCCGCGCTTGGAAATCGATTTTGCAGGATTTCAGGGAGCCAGAGGCTTCATCGTCGGGATGAGGCCCAGCTTTGGGCTGCCGTCGGCTCCTTGCATGGACGCCATCTGAAGGGTGACTTCGGAAGTCGTTCCGCAGCAATCCTTCTTGGGGCAGTAGTAGCGAGTGCACTTGCCGCAGGGAATGCGGACCTTCTTCGTCACCGTCTTGTAACGGGGCACGCGCTTCTCCACGGATTGCATCATGCCGCCGCTCTTCGAATCGCCCGGGACCCAGACGTCTTCGGAAACGGTGTCGTAGAAGCAGGTTTTCACTTGATGGGTTTCGGTGCGGTAGCCGGAATTCTGGCTGATCGTGCCGAACATCGAACAACACGACGAGAAGCCGAGCGAGACGGCAATCAGGGACACAAGGAGGGCGAGGTTTTTCATGGTGGGGTTGGTTATGGAGTGAATTGGAAGCGCCTCACATGCAACAGCATGAGGAGAGGCTCAAAGCCAGCGCGGCGGCTGCGACAAGGGTGGTCAGACGTAGGAACATAACGGCGATGCTAGAAGTGAAGCCGGGGTTGGCAACGAAAAAACTTGATTCTCCCGCAGCGATTTTTTGCATGATTCAGGCCATTTTCAAAACGGTTTCCACAATCCGCCGGGGATTTGGAAGCTGTTCGCTTTCAATGTGTGGCGAATAAATCGCGGGAGCGTCCAAGGTGCATACCCGCTTGATCGGCGCGTCCAGGTAATCGAACGCATGATCCTGAATCAGCATAGCCACCATGGCGGAGACGCCGCCGAACGGTTTCGATTCGTCCACCAGCACGACCCGGTTGGTTTTCATGACCGTTTTCAGGATGGCATCTTGATCGAGTGGGCGAATCGAGCGCAGATCCAATACCTCGGCGCTGATGCCGTGCTCTTCCTTGAGGGTTTCCGCGGCGGCTAGGGAATGAAGGACGGAGCGGCCGTGAGCGATGATCGAGATGTCAGAACCCTCGCGTTTGATGTCGGCCAATCCGAGCGGGACCAAGTGATCGCCATCCGCAGGATCCGGGACCTCGCCGGTGTTTCCATACAGCATGGTGTTTTCCATGACATAGACCGGGTCGTTGTCGCGAATGGCGGACTTGATGAGGCCCTTGGCATCGGCCGGCGTGGCGGGCACGCAGACTTTCAAGCCGGGAAATGCTGCAAAGAGTCCTTCTGGCACGTGGGAATGAGTCGCGCCGACGTTGGTGCCGCCGTTGGCCGGGCCGCGGACGACGATCGGGCAATTGCATAGCCCGCCGGACATGTAGCGGACGCAGGCGGCGTTGTTAACGAGCTGGTCGAAAGCCACCGAGTGGAACGACCAGAACATCAGTTCCATAACGGGCCGCACGCCGAGCATTGACGCGCCGATACCCATGCCGATGAAGCCTGCTTCGGAAATCGGCGTATCGACGATTCGTTTGTCTCCCCATTTTTTCCAAAGCCCCTCGGTGACCTTGTAGGCTCCGTTGTATTGGGCGACTTCCTCGCCGAGCAGGACGACATTCTCGTCGCGGGCGAGTTCCTCATCGAGTCCCTCACGGAGGGCTTCGCGGTAGGTGATGGTGCGTGGCATGGGAAAAATTCGGACGATTGGGGAAAAATGTTGGCTGCTGGTAGGTGTCAGTCGTTGAAGAAATGGCGGCCGATCTTGGAGGCCTCCGTGTTGTGGTCCACCTCCCAGTAGACGTCCTTGCTGATGTCGGCCACCGTCGGGGCGGGGGATTCGTCGGCGAATTTCACCGCCGCCGCCGCCTCGGTGACGGCGTCCTTGTTGATGGCGTCCGCCTTTTCTTCCGTTAATACACCTTCGTCGATCAGCTTGCGGCGGAAGAGAATGATCGGGTCGTGGTTCTGTTTGTAGTTCTCGATTTCCTCCGGCGTGCGGTATTTCTTGGCGTTCGCGTCGGCGACGCTGTGGCCGTAGTAGCGGTAGGTTTCGATTTCCAGAACGGTCGGTTTCAGCTCGTTGCGCGCGCGATCCATGGCGATATTCGCCTTCGCCCGGACTTCGTAAATGTCGGAACCGTCCACTACGTCCCATTCGATCGCATAGGCTTCGGCGCGTTGGGCGAGGCATCCGTTGTAGGCGGACGAGCGTTTCTGCGAGGTGCCCATCGAGTAGCCATTGTTCTCGATGACGTAAACCACCGGGATTCCGAACAGGGAGGCAATGTTGAGCGACTCGTGAAAGGCACCCTGATTGACCGCTCCATCACCGAGGTAGCAGAGGCAGCAGCCCTTTTTTCCAAGGTATTTCAGCCCGAAGGCCAGGCCGAGACCCAGCGGAGTTTGTCCGGCGACGATGCCGTGGCCGCCCCAGAAGTTCTTGTCCGGGGCGAAGAAGTGCATCGACCCGCCTTTGCCCTTCGAGCAGCCGGTGCTCTTGCCGAAAAGCTCGGCCATGCACTCGTTCATGCTCATGCCCACGGCGAGGGCGTGGCCGTGGTCGCGGTAGGCGGTGATGACGTGGTC
>JBBSUD010000124.1:0-16906 GCA_038235225.1 Verrucomicrobiales bacterium | reverse complement strand
TTAGCTCCTCAGTGGTCGGAATTTCGGGTCCGCCTCAGCTCGCAGTGGCGAATCCGCCGGGCGGGGCCTGCTTTTGCAGCTCGGAAATCCTTGCCCGGATCGCGCCGGTTTTTCACGGTCGGGTTGTGCCCGGCTCCGATCCCATCGCCTTTTTCGCCCATGAGCGCGGGGACGCGCGGGTGGTCAAGCGGATCGCAGCGCTGGGAGATCACGGCCGGCGGGTGCTCGGATTCACGTTCCACCGGGTGCGTGACAAGGCGGACGTGCCGCCTGCTTGGGACAACGTCCACCTCGGCACCACTTACAATCGCCGCTATTTCCAACGGCTGTGGGCGCTGGCGCGGAGCTTGGGCATCCTTTGGAAAAACCGGCGGCGGCTCGGCGGGTGCGGCGCGCTATACGCGATCAATATGGACAACGCGGTGCTCGCGCTGGCCGGGCGCTGGCTGGCCGGCCGGCGGATTCCGCTGGTGCTGGAAATCGCGGACATCCAGCCGGCGATTCTCGGCAACGGCCCGATTTCCCAAATCCTGCGCGCCGTCGAGCGCCGGGTGCTGGCGCGGACGGACCTGCTGGTGACGACCTCGCCGGGCTTTGTCCGCGAGTATTTCGAGCCGGTGCAGAAGTTCCGCGGGGAAATCTTTCTCTTGGAAAACAAGGTCTATCCGGCCCGCGGGCTGCCCGCCGCGCCGGGGAGGACGGAGCCGGTGGCGGGCGGCCGGCCGTGGACGATCGGTTGCTTTGGCGCGCTGCGCTGCCGCCGGAGCCTGCGCCTGATGCGGGAGCTGGTGGAGAAATCCGGCGGGCGCGTCCGCGTGATTTTGCGAGGCTACCCAGCCGGCACGCTGGCGGACGAATTCTTGGAATTGCTCGGCGCTGTGCCCGGCTTCGAATTCGGCGGACCGTACGCCTACCCGGAAGAACTGGCGGAAATGTATGGCGAAATCGATTTCAACTGGGCCTTCGATTGGACCGACCCGAACGGCAACTCGGCCTGGCTGCTGCCGAACCGCATTTACGAAGGCGGCTGCTTCGGCGTCCCGGTGCTCGGCGCGAAGGGCACGGAGACCGGCCGCTGGATCGAGGAGCGCGGTCTCGGCTGGGCGCTCGAAGAACCGCTCGAAGCGAATCTGGCGGCGTTCTTGGAGAAACTGACGATCACGGATTGGCAGGAAGTGAAACGCCGCTGCGCCGGCAGCCCGCGCGCGGAATTCACCGCGGAAGGCGACTACGCGGCGCTGGCGGAACGGATTGGCCGTTAGGCGAACTGGAATCAACCAAGTCATCCGCACCGACTGCGGATGACAGGGAGATGAAAGTCTCGGCCGAAGAAAGATCCAAGCCTATGGCATATCTGAAAGGTAACCATCAAACTGGCCCGGATTTCGACTGATTCTCCCCCGGCTCGGCGGAGCCGCGGTTTTTCCTTCGCCGCCGTTTCCTGTCCTTCCGAAGCGAAAGATTCATCTCCTGGATTTTGCCATCCATGGTGCCGAGTTCGTTGCGAAGTATTCGCACTTCCGCGATCAGCAGGCGGATTTCATTCTGCTCCCGCTTGATGTCGGGTTCCACAAACATGCTGGCCACGAAGCCGGTGAATGTGCCGAAAAGTCCGACGCCCGCGGTCATCAGAACCGCCGCGATGATGCGGCCGTAATCGGACACCGGATACTTGTCTCCATAACCGACCGTGGTAATGGTAACCACCGCCCACCACAATGCGTCGGAAGGCGTCTTGATGTTGCTGGCGGGATTCGTATCCTCCAATTTCAATATAGTCATCGAGCCAGCCAGAACGAGCAGGCAGGACACCGCGGCGACGGTGACAAAGGTATTCTTGCTGCGGTTCTTCAGCAGGAAATGAATGAGAATGCGAATCGACTTGAAGCCGCGCAGCACGCGCAGGATCTTGAAGGCGCGGATGATTTTTCCGGTCCGGGTGGCGGGCAGCAGCGGGATGCTGGAAACCAAATCGATCCATCCCCAGCGCATGAAGCGCTTCTTCGAAGGCGCCTGATAGAACCGATAGAAGAAATCGCCCAGAAAGATGATGCATACGATGAAATCGATCCGCTGGATCATCAGATCCATCTGCGGCGATAAGGTGAACATGTACTGCGCCAGCAGCGAGATGACAATGTATAGCGAGAGCACCACCATGAAGATCTGGAAGATCGTCACGGTTTCCTCAATCTCGGCTTTGGAGGCGTGCTTCATTCGCGCGGGGCCAGCGAAAGGACGGGCGGCCGCTCGGGTTCGGGAATGGCAATGGCGGAATGCCGGACGCCATCGCCGCGGGCGGTCCACGTTTGGTAAAGCTCCGGCAGCGGGTTGGCGAGCGTGAGTTTTCCGTCGCGCTCCAGCCGCCGCATGACGACCCGGAGGATCGCGAACGCCATCGCGCCCAGCTCGCCCTCGCCGCGGTTCCGGTGGATGCGCTGGACGAGATCCGTCTGCGCCACGCCGCGAAGCCGGCCGGCCGCCGCCAAGTCGATGAGATGGGCGATTTCCACGCCGTAGCCGATGGGAAACGGGAGCGATTCCAGCACTTCACGCCGCGCCGCGCACTCGCCCGCCAGCGGCTGGAGGACCACGGCCAGCTCCGGGTAAAACAGGGCGAGCAACGGGCGCACGAGAATCTCCGAAACGCGGCCGCCGCCATTGGTCAGCAGTTCCTCGCCGCGGGCCAGCGGACGGTCGTAGTAGGCTTTCACATAATCGATCGATTCGTCCTCCAGCAGCGGTCCGATCAATCCGGTGACGAATCCCGGGTGGAAGTTTTCCATATCTCCATCCAGGTAACAAACGATGTCCCCGGTGGCGACATGCAGCGCCTTCCACATGTTCTCGCCCTTGCCCTGCCAACCATTCCCATCGGGTGCGATTTCCACGGCGAGATATACTTCAGCGCCGGCGGCGGTGGCGGCCGTGCGGGTGCCGTCTTTGGACCCGGAATCGATGACGAGCAGTTCGTCCACCACGCCCGCATCCACCAGATTTTCGCGGATGCTGGAAACGATCGCACCAATGGTTCCCGCCTCGTCGAGCGTGGGAATGCAAACCGAGACGCGCCGGCCACCCGCCTGCTTCAAGCGCCGGAGCGCGCTGGAATCCGAAAACTGCGAGTGATGAAAGCGCCGCATGAGAATCTAGCGGACGGGGAAATCCACGCGTTCGTAAAGTTCGGCAAGTTGCAGTTCTCCATCGATTTCAGGAAGAGGGATCACAGCATCCAATCCTTGATGATGTTCGATCGCAAATCCGCCATCCGCGCGCCGCCGGTGGACGATGGCGCCCGCGGATTCCTGTTCGAGAAAGATGAGAACCTTTAAAGAAGAAATCGTCAGATAGGCCTCGCGCTTTTCGGTCAGGTCCGTCCGACGTGTGGAATCGCTGAGAACCTCCACAACCACCACCGGAAAATCCTGACAACTGTCGGTGCCGGGATTGGGCTGGCACACCACCATCGCATCGGGGTAATAGAAGCGGGTGTGGTTCGGATACGAAACGCGGATCTTCGTGTCGCCGTTGAACGCCTGACACCGCTTGCCTCGAAGCTGGGAATACAGGGATGCGAATGTGTTACCCGAGATGATATTGTGAATGTTGGTCGCGCCAGCCATGGCATGCACCACTCCGTCGATGTATTCGTGCTTCACCTCGCTGGCCAGTTCGCCCACAAGGTAGTCTTCCACGGACAGGAAATGCGGCATTTTCAAAGCGGTCATGTGCGTATGGTAGCAATCGAACAAGGATCTAGCAATCCGGGAAATCCACCTCCGAATGCAGCTCCGCAAGCGGCAGTTCCGCATCAATTTCAGGAAGTGGAATCGACGCGTCCAAGCCATGATGGCGCTTCGTTTCAAAACGACCAGCGGACGTTTTTCTATAACTGATGGCGGCGGGAAAATTCCTCTCCGCGAAGATCAGAACTTTCAGTGAGGGGATCGCAAGATAGACATCCCGCTTTTCTCCCAGATCCGTCCGGCGGGTGGATTCGCTGAGCACCTCGACTACCACGACCGGCCGGTCCTGATACGAGTCGGTTCCTGGGTTCCGTTCGCAGACGACCATCGCATCGGGATAATAGAAGCGGACATGATTCAGAAAGACGATGCGGATTTTCGTGTCGCTGTTATAAACCTTGCAGGGTTTGCCGCGAAGCTGGGAAGCAAGAAAAGCCAAGGCATTTACAGAGATTTCATGATGAGTATTGCTCGCGCCGGCCATGGCATGAACCACGCCATCGATGTATTCGTGCTTCACCTCGCTGGCCAATTCGCCCGCAAGATAATCTTCCACAGACAGGAGTTCCGGCATTCTCAATGCGGTCATGCGCCGAGGATAGCAGGCCGCCGGGACGCTGGCAACCCGCCTAAATCATGTCCTTGGTGACGGCGTAGCGGGCCGCGCAGCGGGGGCACTGGATGAAGATTTCATCCTCGCCTTCGAAGAGATCGTCCAAGCGGTCTTTCCAGCCGCCGAGCACCGGCAGGATTTTCTCCAGCGTGCAGCCGCAGTGGAAGCGGAAGCGGCGGGTCTCCAGCAGGTTGGTTTCCTCCGTTTCCGCGATTTTCGCGACCGCGTCGGAATCGAGCCCGGCCAGCCATTCCAGATCGCAATCCGGCTGGGCCGCAATGAGTGCGAAATTCTCGTCCTCCAACCGGAACGCCCGCGCCGGGCGCTGTTCCGACTGATCGTAGTATTGCGAAACCCACTCGATCGGGTCCTTGCCTTCGACTTCCATGGTGGAAATCCGCGGCTCCGCGCCCTCGACGGTGGTCGTCTGCGCGTAGAAGAAATTCCGATCAGGCTCGCGCACGTCTTCCGTGAAAACGCGCCCGGTGACCGCCTCCGCCGTAGAACTGCCGGTGGCGAAGAGGTTGATGCGCGGCGCGCGCAGGTTCGCCGTCCAAGCGATCGTTTCCGCCCACGGCCGTGCCGTCAAATGCAGCGTAAGCATCGCCAGCGTGTCCTTGAGCATCTGATCCAGGTCCCCCGGCGGGCGGATCGAATGCTGCATGAGGTGCAAATAGTAATCCGTGTAAATCGGCGTGAACTGCCCGCGCAGCAGCAGCGCGTTGCGTTTGCGGACGAAGATCGATTCGACAATGGTATATTCGAGAACGGTATCCATAAGGCGTGCGGCAACCTGCGGCCAGCGACGGTGGACTGTCAAGGAGGGGGCGGAATCAAGGGTGGGGCGATTCCACATCGGACCCACTGTTGGCGTGAAGGAGATTTTTCATGTCAGCTAAGTAAGCCAATATTGAAAACATTTCCCTTTTGAAAGACGCGCCTCTTTCATGCAATTCCACTACCGTGGACCTGAACTGGTATTTTGCGCCGGTTACGCTCCCGGAAGTTCGATGAAGCCTTCCAGCTTCCGGATGCGGGTGGGGTGGCGCATTTTCCGGAGGGCTTTGGCTTCGATCTGACGGATGCGCTCGCGGGTGACTTGGAACTGGCGGCCGACTTCTTCCAGCGTGCGGCTGTAGCCGTCCTTGAGGCCGAAACGTTGTTCCAGGACCTCGCGCTCGCGCTCTGTTAGAGTGTCTAGCACATCCTTGATTTTGTCCTTAAGCATCGAGAAACCGGCTTCCTCCATCGGGTTGTCGGCGGCCTTGTCTTCGATGAAATCGCCGAACGAAGTGTCATCCGAGTCGCCGACGGGCGCTTGCAAGGAAATCGGCTGCTGCGCCATTTTCAACACAGCGCGGACCCGCTCGACGGGAAGGTGGATTTCATCCGCGATTTCCTCGGGCGAGGGTTCGCGTCCATACTCCTGCACGAGTTGTTTCTGCACGCGCATGAGCTTGTTGATCGTCTCGATCATGTGGACCGGGATGCGGATCGTGCGGGCTTGGTCGGCGATCGAACGGGTGATCGCCTGACGGATCCACCAAGTTGCATAGGTGGAGAACTTGTAGCCGCGGCGGTATTCGAATTTCTCAACCGCTTTCATCAGACCCATGTTTCCTTCTTGAATCAAATCGAGGAAGGAAAGTCCGCGGTTGGTATATTTCTTCGCGATGGAGATCACGAGCCGCAGGTTGGCTTCGACCATCTCGGTCTTGGCCTTGAGAGCCTCCTTGAGCCAATGGCGGAGCAGGCGATTCGATTCCTCAAAGGACTCCGCGGTGTGCCACGAGCGCTGCTGGATTTCCCGAAGTTTACCCATGAACTCGCGATCCTCGGGATCGGTCTGGAGCTTGCGGCCGTATTTCCAGAACATCTGCATGAACTCCTCAACCTGCTCGCAAAAATCCTCGACGACTTTCTGTTTGTAATAGAAGCGGGTGAAGACGCGATTGAGGGTCTGGAGGTTTTTGTTGAAATCCTCCTCCAGTTTCTTTTTACCGCGCGGGCTCTTGCCGGAAAGCTGGCGGAAGAGCTCCTCATTTTCGGCATGGAGCTGCTTGAGTTGGTCGCACAACTTGGGCAGACCCTTCATATATCTCTCCCGCGATTCGATCTTCTTGTCGAGGATCACACGGTCGAAGCGCTCCTTGCCCTTGTTGAGTTTTTCCGCCAGTTCCAGATAGGAATCGGTGACAAAGCCGAACAAATGCAAATGCCGGGCCACCTCGATTTCCGCATCCTCGATGCGCTTGGAAATCTCCACTTCCTGCTCGCGGGTGAGCAGCGGGACCTGGCCCATCTGCTTGAGATACATGCGGACCGGGTCGTCAAGGATGTCGAGCTTCTGGTCGGCCTTGGCGTCCTCTTCGTCGCCATCGCCTTCGTCGCGCTTCTTGTCCTTATAACGATCAACCTCGGAAGCGTCGATGATATCGAACTCCATGTTCCGAAGGCGCTCCATGATGGCCTCGACGTCGTCGGGATCGACAAGGTCATTGGGCAAAATCTCGTTAATATCGTCATAGGTCAGGTAGTCCTGTTCCTTGGCGAGCTTGATGAGTTCCCGGATTTTCTCTTGGATTTCCGGGGTGTCGATCCGCCGTTTCGATTGGTCACCGCCGCGGGTCGCGCGGGTTTCGCCGCCTTTTGGCGGGTCCTTCTTCGATTTGGCCGCGACGGCCTTTTCCGGTGCCTTCGCCTTGGGGGCGGGCTTGGCCTTCGGCTTCGCTTCAGCTACCGGCTTCGGCTTCACCTCGACGGCGGGCTTCGCCTTCGGTTTTTTTACGGAAACCGGCTTGGGTTCGGCTGCCGCCGCTGCTTGCGGCTGCGCGTCAGCTTCCGGCGCGTCTTCCGCGGATTTCTCGGTTACCGCGGCGGCGGGGACAGGCACGACCACGACCGGCTTCTTTTTCTTGGCAGGCTTGGGCGCGATTTCCTCGACGGCAGCTTCCTTGATTTCCTCCTCGGACGCTTCGACGGCCGCCTCTTCCGGCGTGACCGCCAAATCCACTACCGGAGATTCCGCCACTTGAACTTCCGCAGTTTCCTGTACTTCAACTTCCGCAGGTTCCATTTCTGAAACTTCCGCGGTTTCCATTTCCGGAACTTCCGAAGTTTCCTCTAACGGGGCCCCCTCGTAAGCCGCGGCGGTTTCTTCTATTGGGGTTTCCTCCGGGGAAGCGGTGTCGCCGGTGGCCTCGTGCTGAGGTTCTGCGGCTTGGTCGTGATCGGAGGAATTGGTTGAAGACATGGAATAATGCACTAGGAACGAAAATCGGGAGACACCCCACCCATTCTATGGGCGTAGCGGAAAATCCGCGGGCGGGCGGAATGAAGGGGCGATGCTCCAGGCCGTCAAGAGCTTTCTCTCTAGCGGATTTCCGCCGCCGCTGCGGGATTCGCGGCTGGTTTCCGCGCCTTCGACCTGGCCGGATTTGCGGTTTCAAAATCGGAAACGCCACCCTAGGTTGCGCGCCTGACATGATCTCACTGACCCCAAAGGCCGCCGACGAGCTGGGCCGCTTGCTGGCCGCGAAGGCCGATTCGCCCCAAGCCGGGCTGCGCCTCGCGGTGCTCCGCGGCGGGTGCGCCGGCTGGCAGTATGAAATGAAGGTCGCCCAGCCGGAGCCGGGTGATGAAATCGTCGACCACGGCGCGGCCCGCGTCATCGTGGCGGCGGACAGCTTGGACAAACTGCGCGGCTGCGAGATCGATTTCTCGGACGATCTGACCGACGCCGGCTTCAAAATCGGCAACCCGCGCGCCGCCCGCTCGTGCGGCTGCGGCACATCGTTCGAAACGACGGACGAGCCGCCCGGCGCGCACGCCGTGCCTGATGGCGAGGCCTGCGGATCGCACTGAAAATCCGGTCCCGCCCGCCGTGCCCCGCCCCGTCGAAGAACCCGCCCCGCGCCGGCCCGCCTATTTCTGGTGGTTGCTGGCGAACGCCCTCGCGGTGTGTTTTGCGGTGATCAGTTGGTTCGTCTGCTTGCAGGTTTTCGGAAATCCCGAGCAGCCGCGGAACTACGAAATCCTGCGCAAGCTGCACCGGCTCCCGATCCTCAAGCGCTATACCGTGCTGGACGTGCCGAACGGCAACTCGCTGGGGCCCAAGGAGCTTTACCGCAAATACTTCTCTTACCAAGAGGCCGACCGCATCCGCGCGAACTCGCTGCTGATGCGGAACTACCTGACGAATTTCGAGCGTCCGCTGCTGCTCACCTACATCGAGGGCGACTACCGCGTGGCCGAGACGCGGCAGCTCGGCGCGGCGGATTTCTTCGATCCGGGCATCGTCCTGCGGGCGCAGGCGCTGGTGAAACCGGACGATTTCACCGCGCCGCAGCCCTACCCGGTCTTCATCGAATACCTGTTCCCGACGAATCATCCGCGGCTGGCGGCTTCATTCAAAACCGGCGACATCCTGAGCGTGCGGAAGAGCCCGAACTGCGCTGCCGTTGTCCACATCGGCCGCATCGTCAGCGATGGCGAGGCGGCGCTGCTGCTGACCGTGATCCCGATCGCCTACGGTCCGTATGAGCTGGGCGGCGCGACCTCGTTCCGAATCGAGCCACCCGCTGCATTGCGGCCGCGGGCGGGATTTCCGGTGATGAAATCCAAAATCGCGCCGGCAGCGGAGCAGCCCTGAGCAGGCCCGGTCACGGCTCCGCGCCGGGGCCGGTGGAAAGGGAGAGTCGATCGTATTTCGATGAGCCGGACGTGGTGGCGACAAGGCCGAATTTCGTCCCGGCGGCGATGGGCGCGGGCAGGGTCAACGTGCCGGAGGCGAGGTCCGAGACAGCACCGACCTTGCGGACGGCGTAAGTAATATCCGTCTGTCCGACCGCCCCGGAAATCGTGAGCCGGTAGAATTCGTTCCGCGTGGCGACGGGCAGCGAGTTGGCAGCCGGATAGAGGAGGTCGGAAAACGTTCCGGCAGAAGAACGGCGGATGCGGAACAATCGATTGAGACTGGCGGCGGTGAGCGGGTCCGCCAGCTCGAAGGTGAGGAAATCCGCGCTGCCGGCTACGCCGAATGCCAGCCCGCCGAATAAGCCGGCACCTGCGAAACCTGTATCCACCGAGACTTGGAAGCCGTCGCCCGCCGCCAAGGCAAAAGGATTATACACCGCGAGCGGCGGCTGGCCGCCGGCCGGCGCGTCGACGACGGTGCCGGACCCGCCTACAAACGTATCCGCCACGAAGGCGAAATCCGCGCCGGCATTTCCCGGGATGGCGAGCGACCAGCCGGGGCTGGCGGCCAGATTTCCGGTGCCGCCTTCGAAATCCAGCAGGACCGAGCGGCTCGCGCCGGGCAGTGAGAGCGCGAAATCGTCGAAGATCGAGTTTGTCGAAGACCACGAGGTGATGCCGAAGCCCGAACCCGCCGCGACCGGCGCGCCGAGGTCGAACGCGGGGTTCGTGTAATAGACCGCGCCGGCCGCATCGAGCGCGCGGAGCGAGACGAGCGAGGAACCCTCGGTGCCGGAGACTTGCAGCGTGTAGAGCGCGCCATCGGTGGCGTAGTCCGGCAGATTGTTTACCGAGAGAAGCGGCGGATTTACCTGTGCTCCCGCATCGACGCGGAACAGGCGGATGTCCTTGCCCGTGCCACCCGGAGCGCTACGGCCGTCGGCGAGCAGGAACTGCCAGAAACCATTGCCCACAATGCCGAAGGCAATGCCACCGCCCACGCCGGCGGTGGAAAATCCGGTCTTCACGGAGACCGAGAAAGTCCCGCCCGCAGCCAGATCGCCGCCGCCCCAGCGGCTGAGCGTGACGCCGCCGGCCGGTGCGTCCACGACATTGCCGCCGAGGGCGAAATCCGCGCCGGCGGTTCCCGGCAGGACCGTTGTCCAGTTCGGTCCGGCGCCGAGGTTGTCGGTGCGACCGTTGAAATCGTCCACGACCGGCGGACCGTTGACGGTGCCGGTGCCGCCGGCGGGCTCGGTGTAGCGGGCGGTGCGGCGGGTCATTTCCAATGGGGAAACATTGTAGTCCTCGGTGCGGCGACGCCATTTTCCCATCTCGCCATCAAGCTTCGTTTTGAGCGCGGCGAGCGACGGATCGTTGGCGAGATTGTTTACGCACCACAGGTCGGCATCGAGGTCGTAGAGTTCCTCGTCCGGCACATTTCCGGTCAGCAGATCTTGGAGAAGCTGGCGGCCGGGGCTGCCGGTGGCGGCGAGTGTGGCGGAGTAGGTCCGGTTGAACCACGGGCCGCTGTTCTGGCCGTAATCGCCGTAGTTGTAGGCAAATTGGTCGTCGTTGAGGCCGGCCCGCGGATCGGCGAGCGAGGCCCCGGCGATTTTCCGGATGTTCCTTATATAATAGTAACGGCCATCGCATACGCCGCGGCCGTCGTATTTATCGTGGGCGGCGGTGAGGACAGTGTCCCGGCCCGCGACGGTGGTGGCGTTGCCTTTCAGGATGGGCATCAGCGAGGACCCCGGCATCCCCGGCAATTTCGGGATGCCTAGGTAATCGAGCAGCGTCGGCACCACGTCGAGATGCGAGATGGGCGCGGAAATCCGGCGATTTCCGACAATCCCGGCGCCGGCCACGATGAAGGGAATCTGCGTGCCGGTGGAGTAAATGCTCTGCTTCGCCCGGTGCAGGCCGATGCCGTGGTCCGAGGTATAAATGACTAGCGTTTCGTCGAGCACGCCCTTGATTTGAAGCTCGTCGAGGACCGCGCCGAAGACGGTGTCCACGCACTGGATCGCGCCGTAGTAATCGGCGATGTCCTGGCGGACGCCGGGCACGTCCGGGTAGCAGTTCGGGACGACGATTGCATTGGCATCCACATTGGTGGCGTGGCCGTCGCCGGTGAGGCCGCCGGTCGGGCTCCAAAGACCTTGATTTTGCAAAATCCCGCGGAACGGCAAATGTGGCGCGCCCACGCCGAAAGTCATGTAGAACGGGCGATTTCCCGCCTGCGTCACCAAATCGTCGATGTAGCCGCGCGCAACCGGCGTGGTGGTCGGCTGGCCGTAGCCCTCGCTGTAAGGCCACTTCCGCACCGGCTGCACGTGGGTTTTGTGCGACGTGGCTGTAAAGAATCCACGGTCCCGCAGGATTTCGATAAGCGTCGGCAAATCCTCATGCACGCCGCCAAGCCCGAGGGTCGAGGGATCTCCGACGAGCGGGAAGACGGTGCCGTAGTTCTGCACGTTCCGGTAGCCGGTATTCGTATGCGGATAGGTCCCCGTGAACATCGCCATCTTGCTCGGGCTGCACACCGGGGCCAGGGCGAAGGCCTTCTCGAACAGCACGCCCGTCGCGGCGAACGAGTCCACCGATGGCGTCGCGATGCCGACCGTTCCCATGCAGCCGAGGTCCACGCTCTGGTCCTCCGAGAGGAAAAGGATGACGTTCCGCAGCGCCTTCACCGGCGAGGTGCCGAGCGCGAATTCCGCCACGTCCGTGACGCCGTCGCGGTCGAAATCCGTGCCCGGACCGACTTGGGAAATCGAAGTGATCGTGTCGTTGGGATCGGATTTCACGATCCACATTTCCCAGTCGTCGGGCAGGCCGTCGCCATCGGAGTCACCGGCGGCGAGCGGATTGGTGCCGTTGAGGAATTCCACATCATCGGGCACCTTGTCGCCGTCCGTGTCCCACAGCAGCGGGTTGGTCCCGAGCATTTTCTCCTCGCGATTGTCGAGACCGTCGGTGTCGGAATTCAGCGGTTCAAGCCGGGTGACACTGTGGAACTGGCGCGGTCCGGTGGCAGGCACATCCGTCGGCTGCGGGCCGGTGATCCCCTGCACCGGGGCTGCCAAGCGCTTCCATTCCAATAGATTTGGCGAAAAATGCACCATGTCCCGCATCCAGTCCTCGCGCTGGTATACAAAATGGAACACGTCCCCCGCCCTGCCGTAATCGACGGTCTTGAAGACGGATTGCGCATTGGCCGGATCGGTCCTGGCGATGCCTTCGGCGCGGTTGTCCGCGCCATCGCCGTCCGGGTCGGCGGCGAGGTCGGCCGCGGCGGCGGGGTGCAGGCTTTCCCACACGTCGCTGATGCCGTTGCCGTTGGCGTCGAGCGCGCGGGCGATGCCGGCATGGGAAATCAGGAGCGCCACCGTCGCCGGAAGCCAAGCGGATTTGGCCGGAGACCGGCGAATAAAATTGGGTTTCATGGAAAATGGATCGCGCTCAGGGCGCGGTTAGGGAAATGGCAAAGCGGTAAAAGGCCCGGCCCGCTGGTGGCAGCGGATCGCCAACGGAAATCGTGCCGTCCGCCGCCGCCGCGACCGGCGAGCCGATATTTCCCCAGCCAGCCAGCGATCCGGCCGCGCCGCGCTGGAGTTGGTAGGTCCGTCCGGCACGCCCGGAAATCGTAATTTGCGGCTCTGCGGAAATCGCCGCACGGGGCGCATCCGCGGCGGCATCGGGATCGGTGCCCGCGATGAGTTCGAAAAGGTCCGTATAGCCATCGCCATCCGCATCCGCCACCGCTTCGGCGGCGGAATAGGGGTTGCGGCCGAACTGGGTTTCCAGCGCATCCGGCGCGCCGTCGCCGTCGCTGTCCGTGTCCAGCAGGTTCGGAATGCCGTCGCCATCGGGATCGCCGGTGCCTTCGACTTCATCGGGAATTCCGTCTCCGTCGTAGTCGCCGCCGCTGGTGAGAATCGTATCCAGCGAGACGGTCGCGCTGGAAAGCGCGGTCGGATCGAGCCGCAGCCGGACGATTGTCGCGCCGTCCCATTGCGGGTGGGCGCCGGCATTCAGATAGACCCACTGGTAGCCGGGCGAGCCGGTGAAATTCGTCGTGATTTTCCGCTCCGCCGCGATGCCGGGCGATGCCTTCGTGCCGAAGAACAGGTCCACCCGCGAGGATTGAGGCGCTTTCATCCGCACGATGACGCCGCGGATCGCGTCGCCGGAAAACACCGGTCCCTCGCGGCTGAGTTGCGGATCCGCGCCGGTGGAGGTGAAATCGTAGGTGCTGCCCGAAATCACCGGCACGCCCACGTCCGCGGAAGCCGTCCAGCCTTCAGCATCGCCGTCGAAGCCGAAGTAAATCACCCCGTCCAGCGGGTCGCGGCCCTTCGCGATTTCCACCCCGTCGTCCAGTCCGTCGTTGTCGCTGTCCGGGTCCTGGAAGTTTTCCAAGCCGTCGTCATCCGCGTCGCCAAGCGCTTCCATCTCGTCGGGCACGCCGTCGTCGTCGTAGTCGCCATCGGTTGCCCAAATCCGGTCGATCGCGATGGTCGCGCCTGCCTTGTTGACCGGATCGAAGCGCAATCCCGTGATGATTTTTCCATTCCAATCCGGGTGACTCGCCAGATCGAAAACCAGCGTGTGGAACTGCCCATCGCCCACGAGATTCAGCGCCGGAACCGGCGAAACCCCTTCCCCGGCCGTGCCGACGCGCATCCAATAGAGCTGGCACGGCCCGCCCACGTTCGAGCGGATGCGGAAGGCCAGCTTCGGCATCAGCGACGAGTCGATCCGCAGCGCCGGGCTGCGCAATTTCGGGTCGGCCTGGACCGTGGTCCCGGTGAGACTTCCGCCGTTTGTGGTTACCGGACCCATTTGCACGTCGCCAGTCCAGCCTTCGGGATCAGCGTCTTCGTGAAAGAGGAAAAACAAGCGGCGGTCGTATGGATCGCGGCGCTTCGCCAGCTCCGCTCCGTCCTGGATGCCATCGCCATCCGAGTCCGGATCAA
Source organism: Verrucomicrobiales bacterium (assembly GCA_038235225.1). Taxonomy (GTDB): domain Bacteria; phylum Verrucomicrobiota; class Verrucomicrobiia; order Verrucomicrobiales; family Akkermansiaceae; genus Luteolibacter. The sequence goes on along the minus strand of JBBSUD010000124.1, from coordinate 2,867 downwards.
GCCGGTTTTCCAAGCCGTCGCCATCGATGTCGCCGGGCGGTTCGTCCACGTCGGCGATGCCGTCCGCATCCGAATCGAGCGAGGCGGGCAGCACCTCGATGGAGTAAAATTGCGCCTTATTCGCCGCGCCGCTGACACCGACGGTATAGGTTCCGGCGGGCAGCGAAAGCACGGTGGATTCCGCATTTCCCACGCCCTTCGCGTTCACGGTGGCAAGCGTCGTCCCGCCCGAATTTCTCACGACAAACGAGAGATCGCTCTGCGCCGCCGCATTCAGCGTGACCGTGCTTCCCCCCTCCGGCCCGTAATCGTAGGTCGGCCCGCGCGGAGTGACGATGAAGAGCGTTTCCAACGGATTCGCGAGGGTGAAAGAGAACCAGTCGCTATCCGAATCGTCGTCGATGGAGACGATGTCCGTTTGTGCGGCGGAAATCAGAATGTCATCAATGTCCATCCCGCGGCGCGCCGGCTGGGAGGAGGAAACCGCGCCAAGCGGCGTGGCGGTGGCGGGCGTGTCGTTGCCGCCGGATTTTTCGAAGAAATCCCCGTATTTGCGCTGGAGCACCAGCAAATCGTCGAGCTGCGGGCCGTTCACATTTCCTCCGGAGCCTGAAACGACCGAGTTCGCGCCATTTCCCTGGACCAACACGTGCCCAAGTCCGAGGCCGTGGGCGTGCTCGTGGCCGAAGACCACCTTCAGGCTGCCCTCGTTCGCGAAGGTGGTACCGGAAGTGTTCAGAATCATGTCTCCGTTATTGGGAAACCCGTTGTAACCAAACACGCCGGTCAGCGCCGTGCCACCGATCCGGATGTCACCGCGGGTGGGCGCGGAGGTCTTACCGCCGCTGCCCCAGCCTGCCGCATCGTCCGCCACATATTGATAGGTCAGGCCTGTCTTGCTGGCGTAAATCGCGAATCGCGAGGCCATGGTCGCGAACCAAGGCCGCTGCGTCAGGTCCGCAATCCGCTGCGCCGCCGGAACATTGAAAAGCGTGTCCATCCGCGCGATGAGATCGCTCTGCGGATTCGGATTCGCCGCCGCGTTCGTATACGTCGTCGGCAGCGACAGGCCGTCCGGGACAATGCTCCAAGTCAGCGTCAATGGCGAACCGAGTTCCAGACTGCCGCCGCTCGTGGCAGTCGCCGTCCAGCGCTGGGTATCGCTCGTGTTCGCGGCATGCAAAGCGCCGCAGAAAATCAGGGTGAGGAGGACAGTGGGGCGCATGATGAATGGGGATTTCGCTCAGCTCCGGCGATTGCACAGGCCCAGCAGGCTCAACGAGCTCGCCAGTACCGGCACTGATGGCTCGGGCACCGCTTTGCCGATCAACTGCATTGCTGGCGTCGTAGAAGTGAATTCCACCGCAGGGTTTTTCACCGTGAACGGAGCGTTGGACGCGGGGATGGTGCCAACGGCAGTTCCCCCGGTTTCGGAGAAAACCACCTCCAGAAAAGTCGCTGCGGGAAGCGAGGCAGCACTGGCCGCGAAAAGGGCGAAAATACGGACAATCTGTTTCATGTGGGCTTTCAGGTCGATGGGTTCGACCCGTTCGGGTAAGGCCGCCACGCGCCCCCCACAAGCCGCTTCGACCCTGCTAGACCCGAATCACCCATGCGGGTGACACGCGCCGTCGCGTCCGCCCGGAGTTCAACCTTCAGCTTGCTCTTCGACATTGTCCCGACAGCGGAAGAGGCAGCCTGAACTCCGTGTCTACACCGATGGAAGGTGAACGCACTTTCCAGCAAGCCAGCAATCTTGGATCCCCCGCGGTTGAAACCGTCTCATCCGGAGGCCCGAGATAGATCGAAGCACAATGTTGTTCCCAAGGCCGTTCGTAGTCGTGCAGAAACACGGCGGCACCGCTTCGAAGTCGGATTTCCGCTGCCAGGCGGATGCTCTGCTCCCTTCCCGGATCGGACGGTTCCGCTCCTCTCGGGCCGTCCACGAATACCACCCCCCATTCGGCGTGTCTGGATAGAAGTTCCTGAAAATGGGAGGTAAACGGTGACGGCACGCCCACCCTCGAACTGTATTGAGTTCCGATGATTTCCACATCACCGCGAGCCGCGGCCGCGATCCATGCGGGATCGTCCTCGATCACGGTTACGGCCCTCCCGCAAGAAACGGCGCTCCATAGTTTGGTGTCGTTCCCGAGCCCGAAGACATCGCCGTAAAAACAGGACACCGAGCGATTCACATCCACCGGCAGTGGCGAGGAAACGCGGCGGAACAAATCCGGCCAATGCGCTTCCAAGGAAATCACGTATTTCAGATCGCTCTCCTTGGTCGTATTCAACCAAAGATGACATTCGCCGATGATATCTCGCGCCGAAAGCAGGTGGGTGACCAGCACCTCCAGCGTCTCCCCCTTCCCCGAAGAAATAGCGGCGATTACTTAATGTTTTGCAAACATAAAGTATTAATTTTTTGCTGAAGTTTTGAGGAGCTGGGAGCACCAGCTTTGATTGGGAATTTCACAGGTTTCACTGACCTTCGAAATATGCCGGACCGGACCGTTGGCGTTCAAGCACCGGCTGCACCAGAACCTTCTCCTTCCGGAAGAGGAATCGTCTCCGGCGCCAAAATCCCGCCGCCTCGGACGGCAGAACAGAGCGGCACCGCGATCAGCGCGCCGAGGACGGTGGCCGCCGGATGCAGCCAGAAGTGCTCGAGATGGCCGCTGATCAATGCAGGGGCGACCGACCGGGCGGGATTCATGGAGGCCCCGCAGATCGGTCCGGCGAACATCGCTTCCAATCCCACCATCGCGCCGATGGCGATGCCAGCGGTGATGCCTTTCTCCTTGGCTCCGGTGGAAACGCTCAGGATTACCAACATGAGAATGGCTGTGAGGACGACTTCCAGA
>JBBSUD010000123.1:0-16999 GCA_038235225.1 Verrucomicrobiales bacterium | reverse complement strand
TCATCAGGCCTTGCTGTCGGGACAACGCCACCAATGATAACACTGGAAGGGACTTTGCTACGTTGGATGAATCCCGAAATGCTTCCCCACCCATCGTAGCTTTTGTAGCCGGACTTCACGTAGGGTCGCCCGCCATCCCCACCCTCGAAATCCGTCTCAAGGTAAATCCGTTCGCTCTCCGACAACTCACGGACACTCCCATCTTGATTGACGTAGACGAACCTGAAGCCTTCTTCGGGAGGCCTGCGCCGCCTGCTGTTCCACGCCACCTTCAGGATCAACACGATCACAGATGCGACGATGATGTAGGAGACCGCGCTCATAATTTTCATATCTGACGCCCGTGGCGCTAACGAAGGCAAGCTCCTCGACTTTTAGCGCGGTTTCCTCCGCGTATTATTGATGGGTTAGCTAACATGACTGCAACACTCGGTAGTTTCTACTGGCTAGGTTTTAAACAACAGCCCTTTCACCTCAGGGCGGATACACTAGGGAAGCCACCATCCGCCGGAATCTAACAGACTTGTACGCCTGATCTTGTACTTACAGGTTTCCTGAATGCCCAGAAATCCCGACAAAACCGACTACTCCCAAGGCTTTCCCGAGGGCTTTGAAATCTTCACCTCCATCCGCGACACTCGCAACGGCGGCAACACCCGCCACCATTTCGGCGAGATCCTATTCATTGCGTTTGCCGCCGTGCTTTGCGGCGTGAGATCCTACGAACTCATGGAGGAGTTTGGCGAACTTCACGAGGAATGGTTGCGCAAGTGGCTCAAGCTTCCCCACGGCGTCCCCTCCTACAACACCTTCTCCCGCGTTTTCCAAGCCATCCGTCCCGAAGCCTTCGCCAGCTGCATCGCGGCGCATCTCGCCCGCATCGGCTTCGCCATGGAAGGTGGCCAGATCGCCATCGACGGCAAAGCGCTGCGCGGCAGCCGCAGCGGCGAAACCACCCACCTTCATGCGGTCAGCGCGTGGGCCTGCGAGGCGGGAATCACCCTCGCCCAAGCCTTCGTCGGCGAGAAAACCAACGAGATCACCGCCATCCCGGAACTGCTTGAGATGCTCAACCTCAAGGGCACCGTCGTCACCATCGACGCGATGGGCACCCAGCGCGCCATCGCCAGCAAGATTGTGGACGCAGGCGGCGACTATGTCCTCAACGTCAAGGGCAACCAAGGCCGGCTGCACGAAGAGATCCAGGATCAATTCGCCTTCGCCCTGCGCCAGCTCGACCCCGCCAAGCTCGACTCCCAACGCTGGAGTTTCGCCGCAACCAAGGACAGCGGCCACGACCGTGGCGAGACCCGCCAGATCATGGTCTGCCACGACCTCGATTGGATGGACCCGACCATCCGCAGCGAGTGGAAAGGACTCGCCTGCATCATCATGGTCTATCGACACACGCTGCTGGGCGGCGGCAAGACCCGCAGTGAGACGAGCTACTACATGAGCAGTCTCCAAGGGGTTCGGGCCTTGGAAATGCTCGGCTACATCCGCGGTCATTGGAGCATTGAAAACCGATGCCACTGGATGCTCGACGCCATTTATAGGGAAGACCACAACCAGACTCGTGACCGCAACTCCGCAGCTAACCACTCCACCTTGCGGCGCATCGCCCTCAACGCCCACAACCGCATGCAATCGGAAGGAAAGAAACGCAACAGCCTGCCCAAACGCGAGATGCGCGCCGCCACCGACCCGGCCTACCTCGAAAAGCTCCTCTCCCTAGTGTAGCCGCCCTGCCTTTCACCTGATAAGAAGCGTCTTGCTTTGCTCGGCGCACGTCATAGGAAAGGCGCGCCGGTGTCAAGTGAGCCGGACCCCGAAAATCGGGCCAGGGGCTAAGCTATGATTGTGGTGGCCGGGGGCGGGTATGAACCCGAACCTGAACCGCACAAAATGAAAGCAATACGAAGAAGACACGAACCCGAATTCAAGGCCCGCGTCGCGCTGGAAGCGCTCAAGGGCATCGCCTGCTCTTCGACCAGCTTGCGGATTTCTGTGAGGGAGCGCGCCGAGTTGGTCGAAAAAAATCATCCCAGACTGAGCATGAGAAAACAATGCGAACTCCTCAACGTCGCCCGCTCCACGGTGGCCTATCAGGCCGTGCCCGAGGAGCCGGAAGACATCCGCATCAAACGCCTGCTAGACGGGATCTACCTGATCGATCCGTGCCTCGGCAGCCGCAAACTGGTGACACTCCTCGAGCGCGATCACGGCGTGGACATCAACCGCAAGCGCGTGCAGCGGCTGCGTCGCGAGATGGGCCAGGAGGCGATCAGGTGCAAGCCGCGCACCAGCATCCCGGACCATGGCCACCGCAAGTATCCCTATCTGCTACGTGATCTAACCATCAGCCGCCCCGACCACGTATGGTGCACCGACATTACCTACGTGCCGATGCCAGGCGGCCACGCCTACCTGTGCGCCGTCATGGACTGGCACTCGCGCAAGGTGCTGGGCGGTCATGGGAAGACCTGAGACGCTCGGATCAGACGGCCGAGATCGCCGGAATGATCGATAAGCAAAGCCCGGGTTTCAGCGGCAACTTCCGATTTCTCGCGGCAGGAAAGCAATTGAAAATCAAGAGCTGGGACGGCGGTGGCAGGGTCATTGCCATGAGTTCCCGAAACATGCAGGCAGCGCGCGGCGGACGGCAAAGCCCCGCCAGGCGAACGCTCGTCCTTATCACCAAAAATGGCGATATCGTGCTCAGAACATACAGCGAGGAGTCCGTTAGGAAATCATTCCAGGTGTCGGGAGCCAGTTTGTCGGATTATACGGGACATGATGGAAATTGGGAGCGGGAACCGGGCGCGGGCATGATAGGGCGGGCGGCAACCGAACCCGGCTCCGAGGGGGCGAGCCACCGCGACCGAACCATCACAAACCGGGGGCCGCGCGACACCGCCGGAGTGACTTGGATCCACGCGGGTTATGCGATCGGGGCGATCATGGTCATCGGGCTGCTGTTCCGTCTGCTTTTCCTTAAGAAGGGCCGCGAATAGTCAGGCGGTGGATTTGCAAACGCTTCGAGATCGTTTTCAAACAATTCCGGGATTTCAACGGAATGCGGTCTGGGCGAGCTACTCATCGTATCGCTTGAATCCCCCTTGAATGCGCTGATTCCACCGTTCCGGAATCCGGTGGTGTCGCTTCGCTCAATTATCGGCTATGAGCTACGAGTCCCCCGGCTTCGAGATTTCTGAACCGGCGGGGGCCATTCGCCCGCAAAATCGCTGAACCCGGTTTCCACAAAACCGGACGCGCGGCAGATTCGCTCCCGCAAATTTTACAGGAATACGTTTCTTCGCTGGCCAAACGGGGGAATTCCGATAGTTCGGGGGTTGGCCAACCAAAGTTTCCCGCAATCAGGCGTCCCTTGCCCTGCGGAAAATCCGGCGCCCGCGGTGTGCTGCCGCGGCTTGGCTGCCATCCCTACATCCCTCACACCCGCGTTTCCCAATGACCCGTGCAATCCGCCGGCGCCGGCATACCCGTGCCCTGCGTCTGTTCCAGAACTGCCGCGCAGCTTTTGTCTGCGTGCCCTTGTTGGGCTGGCTGCCCGCGGACGCCGCCGTTACGGCCGACTACGCCGATATGAGCATGGAGCAGCTCATGCAGGAGTCGGTGACGTCGGTTTCCAAGCGCCAGACGAAGCTGAGCGCGTCGGCGGCGGCGATCTCCGTGATTTCCGGGGACGACATCCGGCGGCTCGGGATGTCCAGCCTGCCGGAGGCGCTGCGACTGGCGCCGGGCCTGGACGTGGCGCGGGTGGATGCCAGCCATTGGGCGATCAGTTCGCGCGGATTCAATCTATCCTACGCGAACAAGCTGCTGGTGCTCATGGACGGCCGCAGCCTTTACACACCAAGCTTTGGCGGCGTGCCGTGGGCGCAGCAGGGCGCGGCGATGATGGAGGATGTGGACCGCATTGAGGTCATCCGCGGACCGGGCGCCACGCTGTGGGGTGCGAATGCGGTCAACGGCGTCATCAACATCACCAGCAAGAATTCCGCCGACACGCAAGGGCTGCTGCTGAGCACGACCTTGGGAAATGAGTTCCAGCCGCTGACGAGCGCGCGCTACGGCGGGGAAATCAACGCGCAATTGCACTACCGGAGCTATTTGCAGTTCTCGAATCGCGAGGGCCTGCTGGATTCCGCGGGAAATGACGCGGGCGACGATTGGGGCTCGATCCGCGGCGGATTCCGCAGCGATTGGCAGGCCACGACCGACGATCTGGTCACCATCCAGGGCGATCTCTACACACTCCGCAGCCGCGAACGGGTCACGACGACGCAGTTCACCGCGCCGTACGCAGCCACCAATTACGTGGACAATGAAAGCCACGGCGGGAACCTGATCGGACGCTGGACGCGGACGATTTCCCCCGACTCGCATCTCTCGCTCCAGGCGTATTTCGACGCCTTCCGGATCGAGGGCGGAGCGAACTACGAAGTGCGCCGAACCGGCGATGTGGAGCTGGAATACCGGTTCGCGGCCGGTGTGCGGAACGACATCCTCACCGGTTTCGGCTACCGCCTGAGCGCCGACCGCTTCGACGACAACGCGTTCGTCACATGGAGTCAGAACAGCCGCACGCTGGCTCTCTACAACGCATTCATCCAGGACGAGATCACGCTCGTGCCGGACCGGCTGCGGCTGACGCTGGGGACGAAGTTCGAGCACAACGATTTCACCGGCTGGGAAATCCAGCCTTCCGCGCGGCTGCTGTGGACGCCGGATTCCCGCCAGACATTGTGGGCGGCGGCTTCCCACGCGGTCGCCACGCCGACCCGGCTCTATCGGGACGCCACCGTCGGCAGCTCGGTTTTCCCCGACCCGACCGGGAGTCTGGTGGAGGTGCAGCTCCGCGGTGCGAACGTGGATGCGGAAAAGCTCGACGCCTTCGAGGCGGGCTATCGGGTGGAAGCGACGCCGGACCTGTCGTTCGACCTCGCCGGATTCTACAACATCTACGACGGCATCATCGGCTACCCGCAGGGCACGCCGTCCCCCTCGGCGAATCCGGTGCCGCACGTGGTCGTTCCGCTCGATTTCGCCAACAATATTTCCGGCCACACCTATGGCGCGGAACTCGCGGCGAACTGGCGGCCGGACGAGCGCTGGCGGCTCACGGCGAGTTACAGTTGGCTGGAAATGAACCTAAAGTCCGGCGCCGACACCGAGGCGGAAAGCCCGCGGCAACAGGCCGGCATCCAGAGCTACGTGACCTTGCCGTGGAACTTGGAATTCACCACCGCGGCGTGGTTCGTGGATTCGATTTCGCCGCGGACGCTCGACGGCGCGTCGGTGGCGGTGCCGGCCTACATTCGCGCGGACGCAGGCCTCATCTGGCGGCCGCGGCCGGACCTCGAAATCGGCATTTTCGGCCAAAATCTGCTGGATGGCGCCCACCCGGAATTTGCCAGCAAAAACACCCGCGCGGTCACTCAGGTGCCGCGCACCGTGCTCGGCCGCGTGACCTGGCGCTTCTGAAAATTTTCCTCTGTTGCGATGCAATCCTGCCGATCCACATCCCGCACCGCTCTGCTGCTGTGCCTGATTTTCTCCGCCCCGCTGGCGCCGGGGGCGCGGGCGGAGGTGGACAAGGAATACCAGCTCAAGGCTGCGTTCCTCTACAACTTCGCCAAATTCGTCGAGTGGCCCGCGCCGGCGCTGTCCGGGCCGGCCGCGCCGCTCGTCGTCGCCGTGGTGGGCAAGAATCCCTTCGGTGACGAGCTGCTGAAGTCGGTCCGCGGCCGCCGGATCGACGGGCACGCCATCATGGTGAAATTCGCGGTCGATCCGGCTGCCGCGAAGGGCGCGAACATCATCTTTGTCTCCGCCGGGCTCGCCCGCCGCATGCCGGAACTGAACCGCCTCTTCGGGAGCGGCGTGCTCATCGTCGGGGATTCCCCGGATGCGATGGGCCAGGGAGCCACCATCGCCTTCAAGCTGGAGGGCGACCGCCTTCGTTTCGAAATCGACATGGCGGAAGCCGCCCGCGACGGCCTCCGCATCAGTGCCCAGCTCCAGAAGCTCGCCAGCCGGATCCACCGGTAATCCGCCATGAGACACCTCCTCCGCGACATCCCGATCCGCAGCAAGCTGACAATCATCACGCTGCTCAGCAGCGGCCTGGCGCTCCTGCTGGCCTGCATCGCTTTCGTCGTTTGCGAGCAGTTCACCTACCGCAAGGTGCTGGCCGGGCGCATGACCGCCACCGCCGGCATTGTGGGCGACAGTTGCGCCGCCGCTCTCACTTTCAACGAGCCGGATGGCGCGCGCACCGCACTGGCGTCACTCCACCATCAGCCGGCGATTGCGGCCGCAGCCATTTACGACAAATCCGGGAATTTATTCGCCACCTACAAAGGGCCAACGGCTCCGGCAAATTTCGTGCCGCCATCCGTCCGGCACAACGTCTTGGAAATCCGCAGCGATGCGGGCGAACGCTTTAGGGACATCAACCTGGCCGGAGAGTCGATCGGGACGATTTACCTGCGCTACAACATGATCGACCTGCACGACCTCCAGCGGCGGTATGCGGCGATCGCCATGACCGTGCTGGTGGCCGCCTCACTCCTCAGCCTGCTGATCACGCAACGGCTGCAACGGGTGATTTCCGAACCCGTCAGCGCGCTTTCCGACGTGGTCGGCCGCGTCTCCCGGGACAAGGATTTCACCATCCGCGCCGTCCGCCGCAGCGGCGACGAACTGGGCCATTTGATCGATGGATTCAATGGCATGCTCGACCAAATCCAGCAGCGCGACATCATGCTGAAAATCGCGCAGGACGACTTGGAGTTCCGCGTCAACGAGCGCACCGCGGAGCTGGCGAACTCGCTGGCGGTGCTGAACGCTACGCTGGATTCCACGGCGGACGGGATCCTGGCGATCGATTCCGCCGGGAAAGTCGCTTCCTACAACACGCACTATGCCGTCATGTGGGGCATCCCCGCGGTGATGCTGGAGCGCGCGGATGCCGCGGAAATGCTGCGGCTGATGGTAACTCAAGTCGCGGAGCCGGAGCGATTCATCACCGAACTCCGGGTGCAGAACGAATGCCGCGGCGAGCCGGATCCCCAGGTCGTCGCGCTGGCGGACGGGCGGATATTCGAGCGCTTCGTTCGGCCGCAGCGGATCGAAGGCGTGCAGGTGGGCATCGTGGTGAACTACCGGGATGTGACCGACCGCAAGGCGGCGGAAACGGAGCTGGTGGAGACGCACAAGCGGCTTGTCGAGAGCTCGCGCCGGGCCGGCATGTCGGAAATCGCCACCAACGTCCTCCACAACGTCGGCAACGTTCTCAACAGCGTGAATGTCTCCTGCGCGGTGATTTCCGAAGGCATGCGGAAATCCCGGATTTCCAGCGTTGCCAGAACCGCCGATTTGCTCCGCCGGCACCAAGGCGATCTGGCGGGATTCTTCGACCGGGATCCCGCCGGGCGGAAGCTTCCCGATTTCCTGACCATCCTCGCCGGCCGCCTCGCCGCGGAGCGCGAAGCGATGATGGAGGAACTGCACCTGCTCGGCCGGAACATCGGCCACATCAAGGACATCGTGGCGGTCCAGCAGAACTACGCCAAGAACCTCGGCGGCGTCTTGGAAACCCTGCCGCTGCAAGGACTGGTGGAGGACGCGCTGCGGATGAACGACTGCTCGATGGTGCGCCACGGCATCGAAATCGTGCGCGAGTTCGAGCCCAGTCCGGCGATCCCGCTTGAGAAGCACAAGGTCCTGCAAATCCTCGTGAACCTGATGCGAAACGCCAAGCACGCGCTCATGGAAAGCGGGCGCGATGACATGCGCCTGACCGTCCGCATCGTCCGCCATGACGGCGGCGTGGCGGTGAGCGTGAGCGACAACGGCGTCGGCATCGCGCCGGAAAACGCCACCCGGATTTTCGCCCATGGCTTCACCACCCGGCAGGACGGCCACGGCTTCGGCCTGCACAGCGGAGTCCTGGCCGCCCGCGAAATGGGCGGCAGCCTGACCGCCGATAGCGCCGGCACCGGCCACGGCGCCACTTTCACTCTCGAACTGCCTGTCCCTGAGCAGACCCACGCCGCCGCTTGAACCCTGAATCCCACCATGCACCCGCTCCAGCCCAGCCCGAACCTCCGCATCCTCGTCGTGGACGACAACGAGGCGATCCACCGGGACTTCCGGAAAATTCTCCGGTCCGATGACGCCCAGACCGCGTTCGAAGTGGAGGATTCCGCGTTCTTCGGCACGCAGCCGGACGCCGTGTCGTGCCGGAATTTCGAGCTGACATTTGCCCGCCAAGGCGAGGAGGCGCTGAGAATCGTCACGGCGGATCTGGCCGCGGGCCGGCGCTATGCGTTGGTATTCATGGACGTGCGCATGCCCCCGGGCTGGGATGGACTGGAATCCGCGCGACGGCTGTGGGAGGTGGACGCGGATTTGCAGATGGTGATTTGCACTGCCTATTCGGACAAATCCTGGCCGGTCCTGGCCGCGGAACTGGGCAATCCAGAGCGCGTCCTGATTCTCAAAAAGCCATTCGATACGATCGAGGTCCTGCAGCTCGCCCACGCCCTGACGGAGAAATGGGCGCTGATCCAAGCGGCCCGCGAGAACACGCGGTTCCTTGAAGCCGCCGTCGCCGCCCGCACTCGCGAACTCTCCGCGGCGAACGCGCGGCTGGAGGCCGAGACGGCGCGCGTCCGCGAGCAGGCGCTGCTCATCGAGAAGGCGCGGGACGCAATCGTGGTGTGGGATTTGGACGGCACGATCCGCTTTTGGAACCGCGGCGCGGAAATCCTTTACGGCTGGACCGCCCGCGAGGCCGCGGGGCGCTGCGTCTTCGATTTGCTAGGCTGCAGCGACCCCGGCCTGGCCCGCTTGCTCGCCACCGGGGACTGGCAGGGCGAGCTGCACCAGACCACGCGGGATGGCGAGGAAGTCATCGCCGATTGCCACTGGACGCTCGTCCGGGACGAGGCCTCGCGGCCGAAATCCGTGCTCGGCATCCATGGCGATATCACCGGGAAAAAGCAGCTTGAGGCGAATTTCCTGCGTGCCCAGCGGCTCGAGACCGTCGGCACGCTGGCCGGCGGCATCGCCCACGATCTGAACAACATCCTCCACCCGATTTCGCTGGCCATGGACATCCTGCGAAGCAGCGTCTCGGACCCCGGTGGCCGGGAAATGCTGGACTTGGTCGCCGCCAGCGCCGAGCGGGCCAGCGGCCTTGTCCGCCAGGTGCTCGGCTTCGCCCGCGGCGTGCAGGGCGAGCGGGTGCCCTTCCAGCCGGACGCGCTGGCGCGGGAAGTCGGGCGGATCGTCAAGGGCACGTTCCCCAAAGACATCGCCTTCCGTTTCTCACAGCCGGGCGACATCGGCACCATCACCGGGGATTCCACCCAGCTCCACCAGGTGCTGCTCAATCTCTGTGTCAACGCCCGGGACGCCATGCCGGACGGCGGCCTGCTGACGCTGTCCGTTGAGGAGGTCGAAGTCACCCGATTCCAAGCGTCCTCTCAGCCCGGGGCCAAGCCCGGCCGGCACATCCGCTTCACCGTCACCGATAGCGGCAGCGGCATCCCGGCCGCCTTGCAGGAAAAGATTTTCGACCCGTTCTTCACCACCAAGGAGCCGGGCAAGGGCACCGGTCTCGGCCTGTCCACTTCCACCGGCATCGTCCGCAGCCACGGCGGATTCATATCCTTGGAATCCTGCGAAAACAGCGGCACCGCCTTCAGCGTCCACATCCCGGCGGATCTCGCCGGCGAGGCCGAGGCGATCCCGCCGCTCCCCACGATTTACCGCAGCGGCGGCGGCACCATCCTCGTCGTCGATGACGAGGCGACCATTCTCCGGATGATCACGCTGACGCTGGAATCCGCCGGCTACAGCGTGCTCACCGCCGCCGACGGACTGGAAGCCTCCAGGATTTTCACCGGCTATTCCGGCCAGATCGACGCCGTCATCACCGACTCGACGATGCCGGTCATGGACGGTCGCGCGCTGATCCGCCGCCTGCGGGAAATCGACCCGGAAGTCCGCATTCTCGCCACCACCGGCGTGGCGTGCGAGCAGGGCGCGGCGGAGCTCCGGCAGCTCGGCGCCGGCGACGTCATATTCAAGCCTTTCACCGCCGCCGCGGTCCTCCGCGCGCTCCACGAACTCGAATCCACCACCGCCCTCAGCCATGCCTGCTGACCCACGCTCCCACCGCATCCTCGTGGTGGACGACAACGAGGCCATCCACCGGGATTTCCGGAAAATCCTCGGCATCGACGAAGCCGGCGCGGATTTCGATGCCGCCGAGGCCGCGTTCTTCGGCGCGGACGCCGCTGGTGCCGGTGCGGCCACGTCGTTCCAACTGGATTTCGCCAGCCAAGGCCGCGAAGCCTTGGAAATGGCCACCGCCGCGCGCCGGGAAGGCGCGCCCTACGAGTTGATATTCATGGACGTGCGCATGCCACCCGGCTGGGACGGCATCGAAACGACCGCGCGGATCTGGGAGGTGGACGCCGACGTGCAGGTTGTCATTTGCACCGCCTATTCCGACTATTCGTGGGAGGAAATGCTCGCCCGCCTCGGCGGGACCGACCGTCTGCTCATCCTCAAAAAGCCCTTCGACACCATCGAGGTCGTCCAGCTCGCGCACTCGCTCACGGCGAAATGGCGGCTGCTCCAGGCGGCCCGCAAGCAGGCGGAATCGCTGGAAAACGCCGTCCGCGAGCGCACTCGCGAGCTGGAAGCCACGAACTCCCGGCTCGCCCTCGAAATCGCCGAACGCAAACGCGGTCAGGATGCGCTCCAGCTCACCCAATTTTCCGTCGATCACGCCTCGGACGCCATGTTCTGGATCGGCCCGGACGGCCGGATTCTCTACGCGAACGCCGCCACCTGCCGCCCGCTCGGCTACACTGCGGACGCGCTCATCGGCCAGCCCGCCACTGTCATTCTGCCGGAACTGACATCCGGCGACTGGGCGGATTTCTGGCAATCCCTCCCCGGCGAGCCGCGCCGCACTTTCGAGTCCTGGCAACTGGCCTGGGACCAGCGCCGCATCCCGGTCGAGCTGACCCTCAACTACTTCAACCTCGGCGAGCGGAAAATCCTCTGCGCCTGCGCCCGGGACATCACCCGGCGCGTGGAAATCCTCAAAGAACTCTCCAGCGCCCGCGACGCCGCGCTGGAATCCGTCCGGCTCAAGGGCCAGTTCCTCGCGAATATGAGCCATGAAATCCGCACGCCCATGAACGGCGTCGTCGGCATGGCGGAACTCCTCCTCCATACCAACCTCGACCGCGACCAGCGCGATTACGTCGATACCATCCGGTCCAGCGCCGACCTGCTGCTCGGCATCATCAACGACATCCTGGATTCCGCGAAGATCGACTCCGGTAAAATGCAGTTCGCGAGCCGCCATTTCGACCTCCGCGAGACGGTCGAATCCGCGCTCGACGTCGTCGCCCCCACCGCCCGGAAAAAGGGCTTGGAACTCGCCGGCTGCGTGCCGCCCGCCGATTGCAACTACCTCGTCGGCGACGCCGGCCGGCTCCAGCAGGTGCTCGCGAACCTCCTCGGAAATGCCGTGAAATTCACCGCTGCCGGCGAGGTCACCCTGCTCGTCAGCCGCGTCGGCGAGGCCGCCGCCGGCCCGATTTCCCTGCGCTTTGAAATCCACGATACCGGCGCCGGCATCGACGCGCTTTCCCAAGAACGCATCTTCGAGGCCTTCCACCAAGCCGACGGCTCGAATACCCGCAAGCACGGCGGCACCGGCCTCGGCCTGACAATCTGCCGCCAGATCGTCGAGGCCATGGGGGGGGAAATCGGCTTCCACAGCTCGCCCGGCGCCGGCTCCACTTTCTGGTTCTCGCTGCCCTTCGCGATTTCCGCCGAGCGGCCCGCCCCCGCTCGCGAAATCCCGCGCGGCATGCGCATCCTCGTGGTGGACGATAACGAAACCAACCGGCACATCCTGCGCCTCCAGCTCATCAATCTTCTCCAGCGCCCCGAGGCGGTTCCCGGAGCCACCGCCGCGCTGGCCGCGCTCCGGACCGCCGCGGCGGACGGGGATCCCTTCCCGCTTGCCATCGTGGACATGCAGATGCCGGAGACGGACGGTCTCGCGCTCGCCCGCGCCATCCGTGCGGACTCCGCATTCGCCGCCACCCGCATCGTCCTCCTCAGCTCGCTCGGCGAGCCGCTCGCCGCGGAGGAAATGACCGCCCTCGGCATCGCCGAGCACATCGTCAAGCCGGTCAAGCACTCCCGCCTCCAGTCCACTCTCGCGGAGCTGGCAACCGTCGGCAGCCCCGCTCCCGCCCACGTCCCCGCGGCCGCGCCCGCCGCCGTTTCCGAAGCGAAATCCCTCCGCGTCCTCCTCGCCGAGGACAATCCTGTCAACCAGAAGGTCGCCCTCCTCCAGCTCCGCAATCTCGGCTATTCCGCCGATGTCGCCCGGGACGGCGCCGAGGCCGTCGCCGCGTTCGCGAAGGCGCCCTACGACGTCGTCCTCATGGATTGCCAGATGCCGGTCATGGACGGATTCGCCGCCACCCGCCGCCTCCGCGAGCTTTACGATCGCCCCATCCGCATCGTCGCCATGACCGCCAACGCCATGGCGGGGGATCGCGAGAAATGCCTCGCCGCGGGCATGGACGATTACCTTTCCAAGCCCGTCAACCCCGCCGAACTCCGCCGCGTGCTCGAAAATTGCCAGCCGCCCGCCGCCGCGGAAATCCCGGCTCCCCCGCCTGCCGAAGCGCCGGCCGTCGAGCTCGACCGGCTGCGGGAAATCACCGGCCATCACCCGGAAATGTTCCGCACGATCTGCCGGGACTACATCGAGCAGGCCGATGAAATCATGTCCCTCATGGTCCTCGCCATCCAGCGCCGGGACGCCCCCGCGCTGCGCCTCCAGGCCCACAAGCTCGGTGGTTCCAGCGCCTCCTGCGGCATGACCGCCATCGTCCCCGCGCTCAACCGGCTCGAGCGCATGGGCGAGAGCGGCCAGCTCGCCAGCGCGGAGGACATCCACTACCAAGCCGCCCGCCAGCTCCACCGCATCCGCATTTTCCTCGCCCGCATCAACGAAAGTTCCAACACCCTACCAACACCATCATGCCAAGAATCCTGATTACCGAAGACGACAAGTTCATGGCGAACATCTGCCGCCTGAAATTGGAAGAGCAGGGCTACGAAGTCGTGGTCGCCCACGACGGCGGCGCCGCCCTGGAAATCCTGAAAAACCGCCCGCCCGACCTCGTCGTGCTCGACCTCCTGCTGCCGGTCATGGACGGGATCGAGCTGCTCAAGTTCATGCGGAGCGAGGACGCGCTGCGGCGTCTGCCGGTCATCGTGATGTCGAATTCGTCCTGCTTTTCCGGCATCGCCCAATCCGCGTGGAAAGCCGGCGCCACCAATTTCCTCAACAAGGCGGACAACACCCCGCACGATCTGGTCAAGGAAGTCGGGAAATTCCTCGACCGCCCCGCGCCCGTCGTCGCGCCGCCCGTTTACCGCGATCCCATTCCCCAGGGACTCACCCTCAAGCCCGTCGGGCCCTACATTCTCGTGGCCGATGACGACAGCATCATTCACAACGTCCTCACCTTCTTCATCGAGCAAGCCGGTTACGACGTCCGCTCCGCCTTCGACGGCCGCCGCGCCTTGGAAATCGCCTCGGCGGAAACGCCCGCCCTGATGATTCTCGATGGCATGATGCCGGGCTTGGATGGCATCGAAGTCCTCCAGCACTGGACCCGCCACGAGCGCCTCTCCAAAGTTCCCGTGATCATGCTCACCGGGCGCAAGGAGGCGGGGATTTCCGCCGCCGTGCTCGAAGCCGGCGCCGTCGAGGTGCTCCACAAACCATTCAGCCCCGACGCGGTGATCGCCATGATCGAATCTCACGTGGCCCGCGCCGCGGCCATGGCCGTGGCCTGACGGGGCGCTACCTCACCACCCTGCCACCGAGCGACAAAATCCGCGCGTTCCCCTTCGCAGACTCCGCTTCGGGGATGTTCCCGTCCCGGACGTACATTTGCGAAAGGCTCGTCCACGCGAGCAAATCATTCGGCTCCAGCGACACCGCCTGCAATCCGCAGCCGATGGCCTCCTTGATTTCCCCGGCCTTCAGCAGCGCCATGCCCAGCGCGTGCCAGCCGTCGAAAAACCCGGCGTCGAGTGCCACGCAGCGGCGGTAGAGGGCGATCGCCTCCGTCATTTCGCCGACCGCCAGGTGGCCGTTCGCATCGTCGAAGATTTCCTGCAATCCGGCCATCAGCGCCGGTTGAGCAGTTGCACTTCCCCGGCTTCGGAGCGGGCGGCGAGCCAGGAAATAAATGCCACCATTTCGTTCCGGTTCGTGGCGGAAGCGACTTCGGACTCCAGCTTGGCGGCATCCGCCTCCTTGACGACCTCGCGCTTTTCCACGTGCAGGATGAACGCGCGGTCGGTCTCGATAATTGGCTCGGCCACCGTGCCGGGATCCACGTTTTGCGCGGCTTCGAAGAGATTTTGCGGCTCCGTCGCGCCGTCCGGGCGGTAGGTGCTGATGATGGCGTCGAACTGCTTCACCTGCACGATTCCCGCGTCCTTCGCGGCATCGGCGAAGGATTTTCCATCGGCGATGGCCTTGCGGATTTTCTCCGCATCCTCCGTGGCGGCGGCCTTCATCGCCTCCGCGGCCTTCTCGGCGATGTATTGGGCGCGCGCCTCGTCGCGGGCCTCGGGGTAGGTTTTCGGGCGGGATTCCTCCACACCATCGATGCGGGCGACGAGCCACTGGTTCTCGCCCACGGCGATCGCTTCGGAAATCTTCGAGAACGGATCGCTCGTCTCCTGCACCCGGAACAGATCGTCGGCCACGGTGCCGCCGCGGCTGGAGGAGCGCAGGGGCAATGCCAGATCGCCCGGCGCGGTGGATTTCGTGAAGAACTCGGTGGTCTTCGGCTCCCAGCCGTTTTCCTTCGCAAGCTCCTCGAATCCAGCGCCCTTCTGGTCCTCAAGCATCACCAGGAATTGGTCAACCGCCTGATCGGTCTCAAGCTGTGCCTTGCGGCGCACGTCGGCCTTGTCGGCGGCGCGTTTGGCTTTTTCCGCCTCCTTTTTGGCGGCGGCCGCCTTGCGCGCCTCTTCCGTGGCGGCCGCTTCGGCGATGGTTTCGGGCGCTTCCTTCTCGTCCGCGGTGTCCTCCGGGACTTTCGGGGTGGCCAGAATGTAAGTGAATTTCCGCCTCGGCTCGGTGGTGAACGCGTCGGAAACCGTTTCCCAATACGCTTTGATCTCCTCCTCGGTTGGCTCGATTTTCGCCTCATACGGCGCCAACTCCACCTTGGCGACTTGTCCGGTGATCCGCTGGTTCTGCAAGGCGAACGTCCGCGCGACCTCCTCGCGGGGGGCGATCAGCCCGGCGCCCACGATCGCGGAAATCTCCTTTTCCGCCAGGACGTCGGACGCCAGTTCGCGCAAATCCTTCTCGGTCAGGCCCATGCTGCCGAGGTAGCGATCGATGAAATTCTGGTAGGTGGCCGCGTCGAACTTCCCGTCCGGCCCGGCGAAGGCCTTCATGCCGCGCAGGTAATTCGTGATTTGCTCGTCACCGGGATACACCCCGAACTCATCCTTCGCGCCGCGGACGATCATGCGGTTCACAAAGAATTTCTGCGGGCCGTCCTCGCGACTGGTGGCGCCGGAGGTGAGGGTCATCAGGAATTGATAGAGACCCAGGTCGCCGCCGCCCGCGAGCGCCTGCACCAGCTTCAGTCCGCCGTCGCCGAGCGTGCGGAACTCCTTGTCGCTGTAGGTGCGGCCCTCGACCTTGATGACGGAATTCCCGCCGCCCATGTTCCTCATGGCGCTGGAATCGAGGAAGAAAAAGCTGATGAACAGGATCACGAAGATCACGATCATCAGGCCGGTGTATTTGCGGATGTGCTCGATCATGAATGGGTCTGGGCTGGCGCGAGGCGGCGAGTTATAGGAAGCGCGCGGGCGGCATCAATGGAAATTCGCCGCGCGGGTCGGCAGTCTCTCCACCCGCCCCCGCCCCTCAAGGCGAATCTGCCCGCGCCCTCGCCCGCCCGGCCAGAACCGCCTGCCAGATCTTGGAAACGTCGGGATGCTCACGCCCCGGATCGTGCCGCGCCGCCACCCGCGCGAACGCCCCCGCCAGCTCCGCGCCGGTCCCGGATTTCCCGAATGCCCACACGATCAACGCCTCGCCCTCGCCCCGGACGCGGATTCCGCCATCGTCCGGCTCCACGTCGGACTCGAAAGGCAGCACCCACAAGTGGCTCGCCGTCCCCTTCCCCGCCTCGGCAACCAGCTCCCGCCGGTTCGAAATACACGAGTTTTCCATCGAGACCCGGAAGCCCAGCGCCCCCGGCCGGTCCGCGTGAAGATGCACGAAGACGGTGCCCGTCGCCTCATCCAGCAGAACCGTCCGCGTCAGCGTCACCGTCCCGGCCTTGCCGACGCTGGTCGTCATCTCGCCGCCGGTCCCGGGCAGTCGGGCGAAATCCTTGATCGAAACCCCGTCCGCGAACTCGATGACAAACCCCGCCGAACCCTTGGCCTTCACCCGGCACACCTCCGGCCGGTCGATTACCGAAATCTCCCGGTCCCCCGCCACCAACCGCACCGCATCGTTCGCACAAGCCGCGGGAATCGCCGCCGCCCACAGGCAAATCATGAGAAACCGCATGCCGGAACCATGCCCGCCGGGAAGCGCCACGCAAAGCGCCTTTGGAGCGCGCAGCGCCAAACCTTGGAGTGCGGTGGGAAGCGAAGCGCCACACCGCTTTGGATCCGCGAAGCCCGAGCCGAAGCAAATCCAAAGCGGTGTCGCGGCCTCTGGCCTTGCCACCGCACTCCAAAGGCGCGCTGCGCCAAACCTTGGAGTGCGGTGGGAAGCGGAGCGCCACACCGCTTTGGATTCCGAAGCACCGGACGACGCAATCCAAAGCGGTGTCGCGGCCTGCGGCCTTGCCACCGCACT
>JBBSUD010000122.1:0-17031 GCA_038235225.1 Verrucomicrobiales bacterium | reverse complement strand
GCCGGATTGGGGGCGGCTGTCGATGGGGCGGGTCTTCACCGCACGGGTTTTCAGAAAACAGGTGTTGGAATATAAGGGTTCCAGCGTCTAACATGAGAAAAAACCGGCGTTTTTCGGAACTAACAGCGAAAGTCGGGTTAACCATGCTCAAGCCGGCGAAGACAAAGCCGCCGTCGCGAGCCAGAGTCTCATTCGGGAGAAGCCGTAAAGGATTTCGGCCTGGGAGAGGCTGGGCGGATCATCGCGCGGATATCCACGGACACCGGCTTGCCAAGATCCGCGGAAAGAACTGGCAGTGTTGAGAAAAGGAGATCCCCGCAAGGTGGTATGTGCGGCGCTGTTCGAGAGCCATACCGCAGTCTTCAACGATCTGCTCGCCAACCGCCTGGCAATGGGCCACCCCTTCGTCATGAGCAAGCATGTGAATAACCTCAGCCGCGATCCCGCAGGCAGGAGAATCCTCAAAAAGCATGAGAAAACACTTAAATCCGAAGACCGGTACCTATCATGACCCTATCAGGTCAAAGGGGATCAACCGCAGGCGCGTTCTTCGTTGGAAACCGGGCCGAGAAGAACGCCGGGCCGGCGTTTTTCCCAGAGACACTCCGGCTTCAGACGCTTGCCCGGCGCTTGCGGCGGAGGAGGGACAGGGAGGCCAGGGCGGTGAGCGCCAGCGCGGAGGATTCCGGGACGAGGGAGACGTTGTCGGTCAGGCGATTCCCCGAAATATCCGTAAGAAAGGTCTCACCGGTGAAGATGCTGTCCGTGGTGGAGAGCAGGGGGTTGAATTGCGGGTCTGAACCAAACGTGTAACTACCGGCGCTGACTACCACGGTGTCACCGACGTTTGCCAAGAAGCTATTGAAAAACAGGCGGCCGTCTTTGGTGGTAATCGCTCTGGCGTCTGAGGTGAGATTGTCGCCCAGTCCGGCATCTGGCATGGAGAAACTGTTGTTCGCCGGGGCTCCGTTCAGGCTATAGGCGAATTGCTGGCCCACGGTAGGGAAGACGAACGATTGACTGCCATCGGAGGTGGTCCATTCGTCGAAGACGAGGATCCGGGGGAACCCGCCGACGGAGATATTGAAGGTGATGTCCTGCGTGATGGTCAGCGTCGGCGTGGGGGTGCCGGTGTTGAAATTCCCTGATAGGACGATGGCCCCTTGCGAGGCGGCGGTGGTGGCGATTGCGAATGCGGCGGCGAGCGCGGCGGTGTGTTTCGTTTTCATAGTATTTGTTTGGGTGAATTGGATTCAGCGGGCGATGGTGGTGGCGAGGGTCTCGGGCCATGGGCCGGGTTCGCCGCGGGTGTTTACCCAGCGGAGGAGGTAGCAGGCGGTTTTTCCGGCATCCTCCATTTCGTAGTGGGCGGTGTCGGGGGTGGCGATATCGAGGCCGGGGAAATGGGCCTCCTTCATGGTCGCGGGCGGGGAATCGCCGACTTTCAGCCAGATCTCGCAGCCGCTCTCGCCCTTGGACTTGGCTTTTCCGCTGGCGGCCTTGTCGCGGAAATTCACGACGTGGATACACCGCTGGCCGGTATCGACAGTGCCGACGGGGCGTGTGGTGAGGACGGGTGCGGGGGAGTTGCCGGTCTTGGGGAAGGGCAGGCCGCCGGCGACGTCCTTGGCGACCATATTCGGCGGGTAGTCGCTGATCCAAGGGGCTTGGAGGGCTTCCAACTTGTCGAAAAGGGTGGCCACGCCGGTGCCGAGCGCATCCTCGGAGAGGCTGAAGAAGTGCTGCTGGCAGGTGTTGAAATTGGCGTCGGATCCGGAAATGCAGTCGGACATGGCTGTCTAGTGGAGGTAGGCGGGACCGGAAACGAGGGAAAAAACGGGGGGCGGAAGCAGAAAAATGCCTGAAATGCAGTGATTCCGGGCGAAGAGGGGCGATGCGTCGAAGTCGACGGGAGTGTCCGTATTGACTAAAGGCCTGTTATCTAACAGATCTGTTTCTCTGGCATGATTCCGCATGCCGGGAGATCGATTCTCACGCTCCGTAACATTTGAGGCAGATCCATGACCCTTATGAGGTCGTGCCATCTGGCGCGACGGCTTCCCGTTGCGGGCTTTGAGCCAAGTGGCTGGCGTAAGGGGGGTGGGGGGTTCAAACTCCCGATTTTACGCCACCACGGCGGAACGCCTCAGTTCCAGTACGTTAATCGGGGGGACGTTAAAGAGGCAGGATTCGCTGCGGGAGAGGTCGAAAAGGGCGTTTTCCGAGATGCCGAGCGACACTTGATAGGTGATGAAGACGGTTTCCGGCCCCATGGAGCGGGCGATGCCGGCCAGCAGGCGCTCGCGGAGATCGCGCTCCATGATGGTGAAGGGAATGCCGGAAACGATGTAGTCGGGCGCGGAAATCTCCAGTGTTTGCAGGGTCTGCGCGAGATTCAGGGCATCGGCTTGGACGACGGTGACGCGCGAATCGCCATCGAACTGCTTGCGAAGGTGCGCTGCGAAATGGGCGTCCAGCTCGATCAGGACGAGCCGGGATTCAGCATTCATGCGGCGGACGATCTGTCGGGTGTGGCAGCCTTCGCCGGGGCCGAGCTCGACGATTACGCGGGGTTGGGAGAAATCGATCCGACGCGCGATCTGCCGGGTGAGGAATCCCGAACTCGGCACGAGGTATCCGACGCGCATCGGATTGGCGAGGAGACGCTTGAAGAAGAGTAAGCTCATGCGGGTTGCGGGTGGAACGAACTCGAACTTCGCCCGCGCGTCCAATACGGCTTTTCCCCACAGCATTCCCAGAGATTTCCCCGCGGAATTTCGAAAGCGAGTCCGGGCGGGCGTCCGCCGTGCCAGAGTGGCCGGGCCAGACCGTCGCGATGGTGACGGATCCGCGCGCCGGGAGAGGGTGGGGGATCGATGGTGGATTTGTAATAACTCGCTGAAATTCAATCGATTTAATTCCGATCGGCCGACTGCGCACGCGGCCTGCAATCTCTCCTTCGCTAAATCCAACCACCACAAAATGAACATCATCCAACGATACCAAAACTCCCTCGCCTGGGCCGACGAAATCAACCGTTTCTTCGACCGGGACTGCTGCAATTCTCCCGCTCCGGCCGGTCCGCGCGAATCCGTGCTCGAGTCCGGCGACGCGTGGATCCTGCGGGTCGATCTTCCCGGATTTACCCGTGAGGACCTCAAGCTGGCGGTGACCGACCGCAGTTTGGACCTCACTGCGGAAGCTCCTGAAGACCGCGCCTTCACCGGCAAGGTGGAGCGCAAATGGAAGCTCGGCCCGGACATCGATGCCGGAGCCATCGCCGCCAACCTCGAAAATGGCGTTCTCGAACTGAAGCTGCCCAAGCGGCCGAAGGAGGAGATCGCGCCGAAATCCATCACAATCAACTGATCACCAATTCAAAACACCTCATCATATCATGAACGCTACCGAAGAAACATGCTGCGGAAAGACCCGCACCGAAGCCACGCTCCGCCCGCAATATCGCGCTACGGAGGACGAGAATGGCGCCACCCTGCGCGTCGCGCTGCCCGGCGTGCGCAAGGAGGACCTCAAGCTCACTTTGCTGGAGTCGAACTTGAAAATCGAGGCAACCCGAGCGTCCGCCGTGCCGGACGAATGGAAAACCCATCGCGATACCGGCTCCGGCGACCGCTACGAACTGAACCTCCGGCTCACCCGCCGCTTCGATGGCTCGCAGACGAAAGCCGCGCTGGATGCTGGCGTGCTGACGCTGGAAGTGCCGGTCCGTGAAGACGCGAAGCCGCGCGAAATTTCGGTGAACTAAAGCCGATCCGGCCCGGCCGGTGGGGGATTTCCTCCGCCGGCCGGGTTTCTTGTTTTTCCCGCCCCAAAGCCGCTCCTCTCTCCTGCTGGCTGCCACGCGACACGGCGGTTCTTTTGGTTGCCCCAAAACCCGTTGTCGTTTGCAGACGAAACCCCATTCCTTGATGGGCGGGAGCATGCGAGCGGCGATGCCTCGGGCTTCTCCATTGCGGAACAGGCGAGCGGCATTTGCTCATGGAGTCCGCGTCCATCCGCGGTTTAAGCTACCTCTTCAGGTGCAGATGCGTGTCGAGGAAATCGATGGCCTCGTTGACCGAGTTCGCCGGGAGGAGGAACGCGGCGATGTGGCCTCGGCCGGCGATCCAGTAGGATTTGTGGGGGACGCCGTTGTCTTGCAGGGCGTGGATCATGGCCCACGCGTGTTCGGGCGGGACAAGTTTGTCGTCCACGGCGTTGTAAACGAAGGTCGGCGGGCTGTCGGGGCCGATGTAGTTCACCGGCGAGGCATCGTGGAAAACCTGCGGGATTTCCTCCCGGGTGCCGCCGAGAAATTGCGGAACCAGATCGCCGCCGGGGTAGAATGCGAGATTCGAGGGTGTGCCGCCGGCGACGACGGCGCGGATGTGGGAATCGACCGGATCCGTCTTGAACGCGACCATCGCAGCTAGATAACCGCCGGCCGAGTAGCCATACGCAGCGATGCGGTCCGGGTCGATGCGCTCCTCCGCGGCGTGCTGCCGCAGCCAGTTCACCGCCTGTCGCATGTCCTCGACCGGGGCCGGATAATGGAATTTCGGGGCCATCCGGTAAGTCACGTTGAGGACGACGTAGCCGCGTTGGGCAAGTTGCCGGGCGATGGGTTCCATCTGCCAGCGCCCGTCGCCGCCGGTCCAGCCGCCGCCGTGGATGAGCAGCACCGCGGGATGCGGGCCGGAGGTGCGGGGGCGGTAGAGATCGCCGGGGATTTCCTCCGGCCAGCCGGCGGGCGTGTAGATCAGATCCCGCTCGACGGAGTAGCCATCCTTCACGGACACCGCAGTCCGGTGGGCGGCACTGCCGATGGAATTCACGCATCCGGTGAGGAGGAAAAGCAAGGGAGCGAGCGACGGCAGCAGCGGAGGGAAGCGGAGTTTCGGCACGCGGCAGTGTAGCGCGCAGGGGGGCGGCGCAAGGAGGCCGCGGGGATTTCGCTTCCCTCCGCCCCTCGGCGCATTCCCTATTGCGCCACAAGGATTTCACGCTGACCGCCTCCTGTTCCATGCAAGCCGCTCCCCTTTCCGATCTCTTCGACAATCCCGATTCCTGGCAAGTCGTCTCTTCCGGCCTTTCGGTCGGGAAATTGAGCCGGGCGGAAGGGCCGGACGGGCAACCGGCGCTCCGGCTGGACTACGATTTCCACAAAGGCAAAGGCTTCGTGGTGGCCCGGAAAATCGTGCGCCTGTCGATGCCGGAGACCTTCGAGTTCGCCCTGCAACTCCGCGGGGAATGCGATGGAAATCATTTCGAATTCAAGATCGCGGACCTGTCCGGCGCGGACGTATGGCGTTACACCAACCCGGATTTCATAGTCCCGCAACAGTGGACGGAATGCCGGATTTCCGAGCGCGATCTGCCATTCGCCTGGGGGCCGGAAGGTGGCGGGGCGCCGACGATAGTGGGCGCGATCGAGCTGGTGATCTCGGCGGTGGCAGGTGGCAGCGGAAGCGTGTGTTTCTCGGATTTCTTACTGGAGGACCAGACGCTGCGGATTCCGGAAAACTATGCCGCCTCCAGCTACCGCGCCAACCAGCCGCCGTGGGCGGTTTTCGAGCAAGGTTCGCCGAGCGGCTGGCGCGCGGAGGACGACGATCCGCGCCCGAGCTGGACCGCGGATCTGGGCCGGGTGACTCGTTTTGGCGGAATGGTGCTGGTCTGGCCGCTGCCACTGCCGCCGCGCGCTTTCGAAATCGAGATTTCGAAGAACGGCAAGGAATGGACGCGGATTTTCCATGCAACGCGTGCGCTCGGCCGAACCACGTCGGTCCCAGCTCCGGGCGCGACGGCGCGCTACCTGCGGATCGTTTTCCAGAACGCGGAATGCGCCGCGCTGGCCGAGCTGGTGCTCAAGCCGGATTCGTTCTCGCACACGCCGAACGACTTCGTCCACGCCGTGGCCGCGGAGTTCCCGCGCGGCCGATTTCCCCGCTACTGGCTCCGCGAGCAGTCATATTGGACGCCGCTCGGCACGCCGGAGGGCGGCAAGCGCGCGCTCATCAACGAGGAGGGCCTCGTCGAGGTGGACGAGGCGCAATTTTCCCTCGAGCCATTCCTGCTGGTGGCCGGAAACCTGGTCACTTGGGCGGACGTGGAAATCAAACTGGCGCTGCCGGAGGGCGGGCTGCCATTGCCCTCGGTCACTTGGAAACACGGCGATATCGAGCTGAAAGTCCTGCCTTGGGTCGATGGCAGGCAGGGCGAGGAAATGCTGCATGTGACCTACGTGGTGAAAAATCGCTCGCCGCACGAGGTGAAGCTCGCCGTAGCCGCGCGGCCGTTCCAAGTGGTCCCGCCGTGGCAGGCATTTCGCGACATGGGCGGCATCTGTCGGATCGAGCGGATCAGTTGCACGCCCAACGGCATGACCGTGAACGATCGCCGTGTCATTTGCGATAAGCCCGCCAGCGACTGCGGCGTGGCGAGCTTCGAAGAGGACGGCGTGGTCGATTTCCTGGCACAAGGAAAGGTGCCCGAGCGCCATTCAGTGGAAGACCCCAGCGGCATGGCGGCCGGGGTGCTGCTGTGGGAAATGCCTCCGGGTGCGGACCGCTTCGAGATCACGGTCTCCGTGCCGTTTTTCGCCAAAATCTCGCCGCCCCCGGCCGGCGCCCGCGCCGCCGTGAAGGCCCGCTGGCGCGAAATCCTGTCCACCGTGCAGTGGGATGTGCCGGAAATCGCGCGGTCCGCCGTGGAGACATTCCGCACCGCGGCTGCGCACATTCTGATCAATCGCGATGGCCCGGCAATGCAGCCGGGACCGCGCCGCTACACGCGTTCCTGGGTCCGCGACTGCGTGATCATGGGAGCTGCATTGGCGAAAATCCACCGCCCCGAGCCGCTGCGGGAATTCATCCTCTGGTACGCCCAGTTCGAGCGCGAAGACGGCTACGTCCCTGCCGTCGTGGATCGGGATGGCGTGGACCCAATCGTCGAGCACGACAGTCACGGGCAATTCCTCTGGGGCGTTCGCGAGGTGTTTCTCGCGGAGCGAAATCCGGATTTCCTGGAGACCGAATGGGTGCGCGTCCGAAAGGCGGCGGAGTTCCTGATTACCTTGCGCGGCGAGACGATGACGCCGGATTTCGACGAAAACGATCTCTCGGAATGCCACGGGCTGCTCCCGGAGTCCGCCAGCCACGAAGGCTACCTGGCCCACCCGGTGCATTCGTACTGGGACGATTTCTGGGGCATCCGCGGGCTGGAGGCGGCGGCGGAAATCGCGTTGAGCCTCAAGCAGTTTAGCGAGGCCTATCGCTGGCGGCATCAGGGCCGGCTGTTCATGGCGGACACGCTGCGGTCAATCCGCAAGGTCATCAAGGACCGGCGAATCGAATACATCCCCGGCTCGGTCGAATGGGCGGATTTCGACCCGACCGCCACCGCCAACGCCATCAATCTCCTCGATTTCGCCGATCACCTCCCGCAGGACCCGCTGAGCCAGATGCTCGACACCTACCTCGCCGGATTCCGCGGCAAGCACCATGGCGAGCTGCCTTGGGTGAACTACACGGCCTACGAAATCCGCATCATCGGCGCGTTCATCCGGCTGGGGCGGCGCGATGACGCGCGCGAGCTGCTGCATTTCTTCCTCTCCGACCGCCGCCCGCTCGCATGGAACCAGTGGCCGGAAATCTCTTGGCGCGACCCGCGTTCGCCCGGCCATCTCGGCGACGTGCCGCACACTTGGATCGCCGCGGAATACATGCTCGCGCTGGCCTCGCTGGTCGCCAGCGAGCGCGAGGAAAAGCAGGAAATCGTCCTCGCTGCTGGCCTGTCGTGGAAGTGGATTTCGGGAAAAAACGGTTTCGGTGTTCGCGGCCTGATGACGCGCTGGGGGCCGCTGGATTTCCGCATTGCCGGGAAAACCGTGGAAAAGGTGGCCAGCATCGAGTTCGAGATCGGCGACACGCTCTCCGAGCCGCCGGGCGGGATATTCGTCGATCCGCCGCTGCCGCCCGGTCACCGGATCTGCGAAGCCGCAGACGCTGAGGGGCGTCCGCTGGAAATCCTCGGCAACGGCCGCACCATAGTGATCAAAACTCTCCCTGTCTCCGCCTCGCTTTGTTTGGAAAACACCCTTCCCGCCAAGAAAAAATCATGAATTCCCACTCCGCCGGTCGTTTCCGCATCCTCACCAACGGCCGGCTCCGCAGCCACCTCCTGCCGGGCGGCGCGGGCGGGCTGTTCCAGGACTGGATCGCGCTTACCCGCTACTCCGATGCCGCGCCGGAAGATTGCGGGCCCATGGTTTACCTCCGCGAAAACGGCGCGGAGCCGGACGGCGTTTCCGTGGAAATCGACGCTGGCATTCCGCCCGAGACGGATGTGGAAATCCGCAAAATCACGCTTTCCAACGCCACCGGCCGCGCCCGGGAAATCGAGCTGACGACCTACGCCGAGATCGCGCTCAACCACCCGCTCGGCGACGCCGGCCATCCCGCTTTTTCCAAGCTTTTCGTCCAAACCTCCGCAGCCGGCGACCCGCAGGTCCTGCTCGCCCGCCGCCGTCCGCGCGGCGCGAACGAGAACTGGCCGTGGCTCGCCCAAGCCCTCGTCGCCGACGGCGTTTCCTGGGAAACTGATCGCGCCAAATTCCTCGGCCGCGGTCGCTCGCCGCTTTTCCCCGCCGCCCTCGACGAAGCGGGGCCGCTGTCTGGCGGCGTCGGCAATGTGCTCGATCCGGCGTTCGCGTGGCGCTGCCGGGTGGATATTCCTGCCAAAGGATCGGCGACCTTCTGGCTGCTGACCGGCGCGGCGGACGACGAGAAATCTACGCTTTCCGCGATTTCGGAGGTGCGGAAGGACCCCGCCGAGTGGCTGGAAAAAGCCCGCGCCGCCGAGGCCGCGCGTTTGGAGAAACTCGGCATTTCCCCCGCCGATGCCGAGCGCTGGGACGCCATGGCCGCGACCATGCTTTTCGGCCGGAAACGGGACGTGCCGCCCTCGCTGGAAGGTGCCGACGCACTCGATCGCCACCCGCTGGCGTGGGACGAAATCCGCGTCATTTCCGCCGCCGGCCAAAAAGCCGACGCGCTCGCCGCGCTGCCGTATTGGCGCGAGCTGGGGCTGAAGATCCGGCTGTTCGTGATGGGCGGCGCCGGCGAACTCCCGGAAGGCGCGGAACGCGTAAATCCGGCGGATTTCAGCGAGGCGGAAATGGTTTGGTGGCTGGCTTCGGCGCAACTCGTGATCGGTGAGGAAATTTCCGCGCCAGCCATTCCCTGCCGGGCAACCCGTCCGCCCGAAAACCGCCATTCCGAACCCGCGCCGCCCACCGATCTCGCCCATTTCAATGGCTTCGGCGGTTTCGACGGGGCGGATTACGTCATCCCGATGCCGCTGGAAAACGGCGAACTCCGCCTGCCGCCGATGCCGTGGTGCAACGTCCTCGCCAGCCCGGATTTCGGCTGCCTCGTCACCGAACGCGGCGCCGGCTACACGTGGTCGCGCAACAGCCAAGCCAACCGGATCACGCCATGGTCGAACGACCCGATCCGCGATCCGCACGGCGAAGCGCTCTACCTCCGCGACGATGAGTCCGGCGAAATCTGGTCGCCCCTCCCCGGCCCGTGCCCGCCGCGCTCCGCCTTCGTCGTCCGCCACGGATTCGGCAACAGCCGTTTCGAATCCGAAGTTGGCGGCATTTCCCAAGAAGTGGAATTCCTCGTCCCGACCGCCGATCCGGTGAAGCTGGTCACCATTTCCCTGAAAAACGTTTCCGCCAAACCGCGCCGGCTCACACTCGCCGTTTTCCAACAACTCGTCCTCGCCGCCACCGCCGATCGCCACCAATCCGTCCTCGCCTGGACCGACGGAGCCGGCCATCAACACGCGGTAAATCCCCGCGCCGGCGACTTTGCCGGCGGCCGCGTTTTCGCCTTCCTCGCTCTCCACGGCGCGGAAATTTCCGCCAGCGGCTCGCAGCATTCGGAAGCGGATTTCCTCGGCGATTGCGGACCGTCCGCGCCGTCCGGCCTCGCGGAAAATTGGAATGGTCAGCCCGGTTTCGGCCGCGATGCCTGCTTTTGCCGGAAAATTTCCTTCGAAATCCCCGCTGGCGGCGAAGTGACGCTGGTCTCGGGAATCGGCGAGGCGATGTCTGAAGACGAAGTTTCCCGCATCGTGGGGAAATACGAAACGAAAGCCGCCATCGCCGCGACCCGCCTCGAAGTCTGCCGGCAATGGGAATCCTTGCTCGGCGGCGTTCGCATCGAGACGCCCATCGCCGAGCTCGATCCACTCGTGAACGGCTGGTTGCTCTATCAGAACATCGCCTGCCGCATCTGGGGCCGGAGCGCGTTCTATCAATCCGGCGGCGCCTTCGGTTTCCGCGATCAACTCCAGGATTCCGGCGCGCTCGCCGCCCTCCACCCGGAAATGTCGCGCGAGCAAATCCTCATCCACGCCGCCCAACAATTTCCCGAAGGCGACGTCACCCACTGGTGGCACCCCGCACCGATGGGCCGCGGCATGCGCACCAATTTCGCCGACGATTTGCTCTGGCTTCCGTATCTAACCAACTATTATCTCGCCACCACCGGCGACGCCGGGGTGCTTGAGGAAACACTTCCTTTCATCGAAGGCCCGCTGCTCGATCCCGATGAGGACGAGGAATACATGAAACCGGAAATCTCGGCCCGCGAGGCCACCGTTTTTGAACATTGCTGCCTCGCCATCGACCACTCTCTAACCACGGGCGCGCACGGCCTGCCGCTCATGGGCATCGGCGATTGGAATGATGGCATGAGCCGCATCGGCCGCGAGGGCCGCGGCGAAAGCGTCTGGATGGGATTTTTCCTCATCGAAATCCTGGACGATTGGATCCCGCTCTGCCGCACCCGCGGCGAGACCGAGCGCGTGGAAATCTATCAGAACTACCGCGACGAACTTCTCGCAGCCGTAAACGCCGCCGGCTGGGACGGCGATTGGTATCGCCGCGCCTACTATGACGATGGTACCCCGCTCGGCACCGCCAGCGGCGACGAATGCCGCATCGACGCCCTCGCCCAAGCCTGGGCCGTCATTTCCAACGCCGCCCCCGACAAGCGCGCCAAACAAGCGCTCGATTCTCTAACCAGACTTCTGGTCGATGAAAAAGCCGGCCTGATCAAACTACTGGATCCGCCGTTTGTGAACACTCCGCACGACCCCGGTTATATCAAAGGCTACGTCGCCGGCGTCCGCGAAAACGGCGGCCAATATACCCACGCCGCCTGTTGGGTCATCCGCGCCATGGCCGAGGCCGGCCGCCGCGACGAAGCCGCCGATCTCCTCCGCCGCCTCAGCCCGCTTTGGCATACCCGCGACGCCGCCGCCACGGAGATTTATAAAGTCGAACCCTATGTCATCGCCGCCGATATCTATAGCGTCGCCCCGCACGTCGGCCGCGGCGGCTGGACTTGGTACACCGGTTCCGCCGGGTGGATGTTCCGCGTAGCCATAGAATCCGTTCTCGGCCTCACTGTGGAAAACGGCGACACCCTCGTCCTCGCCCCCCGCGTCCCGGATTCTTGGCCCGGCTTCCGCATCGACTGGCGCGCGCCCTCCGGCAAATCCTTCCACCGCATCCGCGTGGAAATCCCCGATGGCCACGCCGCCCACGTGAAATCCCTAACCGTGGATGGCAAACCGATTTCCCCAGAGAACGGAACCGCCCGCTGGCCGCTCACCCACGATGGCAAGGACTGCGAAATCGTAGTCATTTTGGGTCGTTAGGCTACGGATTGCGGCCCCGTGGCGGCGGATTGCATCCGCCA
This sequence comes from Verrucomicrobiales bacterium, assembly GCA_038235225.1. Taxonomy (GTDB): domain Bacteria; phylum Verrucomicrobiota; class Verrucomicrobiia; order Verrucomicrobiales; family Akkermansiaceae; genus Luteolibacter. The sequence continues at coordinate 5,254 of JBBSUD010000122.1, read as the reverse complement.
AGCCCCGCAATCCGCACTCCACATCACCCTCTGCTTCGCAATCCAAAGCGGTGTTCCGCTTTGGCTTCCCCGCCAAAAAAAAGCGGCCATCCCGTCGGATGGCCGCTTGTAAAAACGCTTTTGAACACGGTGTCGGCATTGCCAGGGAGCCGGTTTGCGCTTCGAACTTTGTCTTGATTCGTGAGAAGCATGCGAAGCCATCAGAAGGCCTGCAAGAAAATAGTTAGTTTTTTCTGGTCCGAATGCGAAATTTTCAGAACTCTTTGGAAATCCAATATAACAGCCCTTCATGTCGCTCACCTTGTCATTCGATATCGGTTACGCATCCATCGGTTGGTGCGTCCTTTCCGCCCCTGTGAAAGCTCCCGCCCTTCCCGAGTTTCTCGGCACCGGAGTCGTCACATTTCCCACCGACGATTGTTTGGCAAGCACACGCCGCGCTCTACGCCGGACCCGCCGACATATCCGCTCGACCCGCCAACGCATCGAGCGGATGAAGCGATGGCTCGTGCATCGCGGCGTCCTTACCCGGGCAGAGCTGGACAAGCCCGGACATCCCGCGCCCTTCCTGCTCGCCGCAGCGGCCTTGCAGGGATACCGCGTCCTCACTGCTTGGGAACTCTGGACCATTCTTCGATGGTATGCTCACAACCGGGGATACGACGGCAACTCCCGCTGGGCAAATGAAGCGGAAAATGCGGAAGACACCGAAAAAGTCCAAGCGGCCAATGCGCTGATGGAAACAGCCCCCGCCACCGCGACGATGTGCGAGACGGTTTGCAAATGCCTTGATCTCGACCCTGCGAAATCCCACGAACGAATTTCCTCCGCTCTTCCCTACAAGACGTTCAATGCTGCCTATCCGCGGGCGGTTGTCGAAAAGGAAGTCAGTGCGCTCCTTAGTATACACATGGGAAAGTTTTCCGGCCTCGACGGGGAAACTGTCCGCATGCTTCTCAAAAGCAAAGAACTCAGCGATGACGAGCGCGCCAATTTAGCCTCCGCTGGGATCAAGCTGCCGAAACGCTATTTTGGCGGATTGCTATTCGGTCAGTTGGTCCCCCGCTTCGATAACCGCATTGTTGCCCGCTGTCCCATCACTTGGGCGAAGACCTACGACGAGTCTTGCGCAGCCGGGGAATCCGAGGCCGCTGCGCGCAAACTTGCCGACAAGTTCGCGAAAGTGCCCGCCAAACGTTGCCGCGAGTTTCTCGAATTCCGCTTCGCCAGCGTGCTTGCCAATCTCCGCGCCAACGACCTGCCGCTATCCGCCGAACTGCGCCGGCATTTATTTGCGATCGCGATCGAACGGGGAGGATTCACCGCAAGGGAACTGGAAAAGGAAATCCGTGCCGAACTCGGCAGGTGCCCTACCAACCTCGATGCCTACTTCAAACTCCATCCCGACAGCGAGAAAGCGCTCATCCTCGATCCGGCGGCGAGCCTGCTACGGTCCAAACAACTGCAAAAACTTCTGATACCGTTCCTGAACGAAACCGTCACTCGGAAGGCTCTTGGAATATGGCGGAACAACCGCGCGGTCCAGCTTGGAGATCTCCTCACTTGGACAACGGATTCCGTCGGCGATACCCCTGCGCTTGAAGCGGCCCTCGCCGCCCTCCATGCGAAGGACCGCATCAAAGGTCCCCGCAAAGGTTGGGATTTCGCGAAATTCCTCAACCTCCCTATCAAGCCGGAAGATTTGTCCGGTCGCGCGCCGTACGCCCGCCCGGTCCTCCGGCAGGTGGTGGAAGAAGTATTGTCCGGCCCTTTCGATCCAAGAAAAGCGAACCGCGCCACCGATCCCGTAAAAGGCGATGACAAACCGAACAACGGCGTTCTCTACGATCTCGGCATTCCTACCTCCCGTGTCCGCCAGCTTCAGGGCGAGCGTCCATTGGACAGCCTCACCAACAACCATCTCGTGCGTCACCGGCTTCTGATTCTGGATCGGTTGGTGGACGACATCGTTCGGGAATTCGTTTCCGCGGAACGCCCTGTCGGCCGCGTTGTGGTCGAAGTCGCTCGTGAACTCAGCCAGTTTTCCGGCATGACGGCAAAAGAGATTTCCTCCGAATTAAACAGTCGACTCAAGGATTTCAAAAGCGCGGTCGCCTATCTCGAAAAGCACGCGCCCGATCTTCCCCTCAGTGGCGGAATCATCCGAAAGTGCCGCATTGCGATGGACATGAACTGGTCCTGTCCATTCACGGGCGACAAGTTCGACGCCTACAACCTTCCTAATCTCGAGCGCGAGCACATCATCCCTTACGCGAACCGAAGCACCAACGCTCTCCATGCGCTTGTGCTCACCTGGCCGGAAATCAATCGCATGAAAGGCAAACGGACAGCCCGTCAATTCATTGCCGAAAACGAAGGGAAGCAGATTCCCAATAAATCCAACCTTAGTCTTTTTACCCTCGCCAGCTTCGACGATTTCGTCGCAAAGCTCGATACCAAGGGGCATCCCGACGATGCGCGCCGCAAACGGGCGCGTAAGGCATTGCTTGCCACCACCGATTTCGAAGACAAGGAACTCGGCTTCACCGATGGCGCTCTGACCAACACCAGCCACATCATGAAGCTGGCCATGCGAGGACTCACCAAACGCTTTCCGGCCATCCCCTGCGATCCGCTTCCCGGCCCCGTCACTTCGGAAATCCGCAAGTCGTGGAAAATCCTTGGAACGATATCCCTCGCGTGCCCCGAAGCAATTGATCCGGCCACTGGCGAACCTTTGCCCAAGGACGAAATCCGCGGCCTCACCCACATGCATCACGCACTCGACGCCGCCACGATTGCCCTCGCAGCCCATTACTTTCCTCTCCGGTTCCGCGGCAGAGACCAGAAAGGCGCGATCTGGCAAGCGCTGCTCAAACGCAACCGCACTGACGAAGAGAAAGAATTCCTCTACCAACTCGGAATCTTCGATCGATACCCAAGGAAACGCAGGAACAAAGACGGCGTGGAATCCTACGAGAATGACGTCCGAATGAAGGATCTGCCCAAGGAATTGAAGGAAAGACTCCGGCAATCGCTCGCGGAACGGAGAGTGATGCAGCACGTCCCGGCGGATCGGTCGGGCGTCAAAGCCGAACTCACCACTTGGGGCATTGTGGGCAAGGAAGGCGAGGGGGACGACGCCCGTGTCACACTAAAGCAGCGGACGACTAAAGTGGAGGATGGAGTTCGCTTGATAGCACTCAAAACTAGGACAGAACGCGCAGGAAAACTGCTGGGCATCAATCCAAGCGAAGGCACCGGCAAGCTGAAATCCATTGATGGAGCAATGATCATCGGCGAAAATTACGGCATGGCACTCGATCCATTTCCCGAAGTGATCCCTTTCCATGACGTAACTTCCTGGCTGGAAACACTGATCACAGCGAATGGAGGAAAACCGGTAAGAATTCTGAGGAATGGGATGCTCATCCGAGTTTGTGAGAAAGGCCAGCGCTATGGCATCTGGAGGGTAGCAACAGTCAAAGCATCGTTGAAGGTGGACTTGGTTAGGCCGGGCACATACGGCAGACCGGACAAGGGTGAAAATGTTTGGAGAGAAGTTTCAGTAGCAGGTCTTTTGAAAAAAGGAATCACGATTCTCACACGAAGCTACACAGGATACTCTGAGATAGACTAACCTCCCTTGCATGTCCTACCACATCGTCAGCATCGATGCCCCAGAATGCTCGCTATCTTGCAAAGACGGCCAGCTCACCTGCCGCAGTGCGGAGGGCGACCGCAAGGTGCCGTTGGAAGATGTGGCCGCCATCATCATCACTTCCTTTTCCGCCTCCATTCACTCGAAGCTGCTGCTTGAGGCCGCCAAGCACGGCATCGGTATGGTGATCTGCGAGAATTTCAAGCCCGCCTCGCTGGTCCTTCCCGCCAACCGCTCGACCGACACCTTGCTGACCCGCGCCCAAGCCTACATTCCCGCTCAGCTCAAGAAACGCCTTTGGAACAAAACCATCGACGCCAAATGCCACAACCAGCATTCTTTGGCTTGCGAACTCGCTCCCGGCGACGAGCGGTTGGCCCGCCTCTCAAAATTGGCACACGGTCGATTTGCCTCCAAGGAAGCCGAGTGTGCCAAAGCCTTCTGGCGCATCTACACCGACCGTGTGGCGGAGACCGATGACTTCCGGCGCGGTCGCGACGAAGGCGGCGTGAACTGCCTCCTCAACTACGGCTACGCCGTGCTCCTCTCCACCATTCTCCAGCATCTCTTCGCCATCGGCCTCGATCCCACCTTCGGCATCAACCACGTCATCCGGGAAAACTCCACGCCTCTGGCCTACGATCTGATGGAGCCGTTTCGCCCCTGCGTCGATTGCCGTGTGGCCCAGTGGGTGCGAGAGCGCCGCGGCACCACGGAATGGGCGGTTACCCGTGAATTCCGCCAATGGGTCACCGGCTTCCCTTTGGAAAAAGTCGATTGGTTCGAACTGACTCTCGATGTCCGCGGCGTCATCGAGGGCGCGACCCGCTCCTTCCGCCAAGCCGTCACCTCCGCCAAATCCGGCCCCTACCGTCCATGGACCCGAACCCTTACAAGATGGGATGGCTGATGGTCGCCTTTGACCTGCCGGTCAAAACGAGAGCCGAGCGGAAACGGGCCACCGATTTCCGCCACTTTCTGCTGGATGACGGCTTCCAGATGATCCAGTTCAGCGTCTATGCCCGGCCCTGCGTGACATTCGCACGGCAGGAAACCCACCTCCGCCGCATCCGATTGGCCGTCCCCAACGAAGGTTCTGTCCGGGCCATCTACATCACCAAGGCCCAGTGGGAAAAGGCGTTCATCATCCACGGCAAGCCCGCCACCGAGACGGTGGCGGAGGAAATGCCGGAGCAAATTATGCTCTGGTGAGGTCAAACCGTTTTCGTCAAAACAGCGCAATTCACTGGTAATGAGGCCGGAGGGAGACATCAAGGATGTTCCCCCCGGCTTTTGAATCAAGGCAAAGCTGCTTATCTGATCAATACGCCCAAGAAAACAGGATGTTCCCCCCGGCTTTTGAATCAAGGCAAAGCGTATGGGAGGCCGCGGTGCCGGATATGCCATAGGATGTTCCCCCCGGCTTTTGAATCAAGGCAAAGCAATCATTTCATCGTTGGTCATTTCGGCGAGAGGATGTTCCCCCCGGCTTTTGAATCAAGGCAAAGCATGCGGATCGATATCGACCTGGCCGACGAAGGATGTTCCCCCCGGCTTTTGAATCAAGGCAAAGCCAATAACAACGCCGGGATG
>JBBSUD010000121.1:0-17167 GCA_038235225.1 Verrucomicrobiales bacterium | reverse complement strand
GCTCGAATCCCGGATCGCCAAACGACTCAAAGACCAAGTCCGAAGACGCCGGAAAACCCGCGAAACCCGGCCACCCCTCTGGCCCGACGAGGATCTGACCCAAATAACAGAGTAGAGTTAGGCTGCCAACTTTGCTCTGCACCCCGTTGGAAACGATGAGCAGCGCGTTGTAGTGGAAAAGCTGCGGGATCGTTGCCTTGTAGTCGCGGAGATTCTTGTCGAACGCCTCGCGCACGTTCACGCCCGGCTTCTTCAGCTCAATCAACACCAACGGCAGCCCGTTCACGAAGCCGAGCAGGTCCGTCCGCCGCGTGTAGAGATCCCCGGAAATCCAGAACTGCGAGACCAGCAGGAAATCATTGTTCTCCGGCACCAACCAATCGACCACAGCCACGACCTCCGTCCGCTGCCCGCCGTTCTCCGTGTCCGGAAAGGAAACTCTCACCCCGCCCTTCAGCAGCTTGGCTATCTCCCGGTTCGCCTCCACCAGACTCAGCGCCGAGCGATCCCGGGAAATCTCCTCCACCGCTCCATCAATTGCCTCCATCGGCAGATCCGGATTCAGGCGAATCAGCGCCGGTTTCAGCCGGCCAGTTAGAACCACCTCCCGCCTTCCATCCCGGCCCAGATCGCTCGCACTGCCAGTCCACTCGTCGTAGCAATTCACCACATCCCAACCCAGCTCGTGCCGCATAAGCTGGATCGCCGGTTGCTCGACGAGGTGGTCTTCGGTGTAGGTGCTGGACACGTATTAGCTGATGAGGCTCAAGTCACGTTTCTCAATCAGCTCGAAGTCCGCACCTTCCATGGGCGAATAGTCACTGGGCCATTGACCACAGAGTTCGATCAACACCCGCTGTTTTGAAGGCGCTGGCATGGGATTGAATCTCACCACCTTGCACCTAAGCACTCCGGGCGAGTGAGCCATCGCGTGAACCAGATCATGCACCAGATAGCGCGGTGCCCAGCCCAGCATCTGATAGTCCTCCGTCTGGATTTGCACGGCGGTGGTCGTTTCTGGATTGGTCAGCTCCACCGTCACATAGAGATTTTCTCCGGCCACCAGCTTTTCCAACCTCGCTCTGGCGGCGTCGTTCGTGTGACGCCAGCCGTGTAGGAAGAAGCGCGATTGAAAACACCCGTTCGCATCTTTCGAGATCTTCGGAAACACCTGATAGGCATCCGTCGCACGATAGCCACCATCCACCGCCATGATTTCCAGCGGGTCCGGCTTCATCCCTTCGAAATCCAACAACTTCAGGTATTCCTGAAATCCATGCCGCCCCGGAGTCATGATCCGGTTTTTGAAAAGCGGAAAAAGTTCTTCCGAATGATACCTGCGCCGCATATCGGGGAAATCATAAAGCGGTTCGAAACCATGCTTCTCGGCAGCCTCCAATGCTCCACGTGTGTAGCCGAATTCATAGGCCCCGCCCCCCTGTGGCGCGTCCAGCCTGCCGATTGGGAACCAGGCTCTTGATTCGCGAGCCTGCCATCCAAGAAAGAAAATACGGGCATTCATCACGCGAGACCTTTAAGTTGCCCGAGGGATTCAAGCAACAAGGAAAGCGTGAATTCCCTGGCCAGCGGCGACATCCAGCTTTCCGGCACGCGGCCGATGATGCTCTCGAAACCGGCGGGACTCAGATGCGAAAGCTTGTCCAGCCCATGCCGGAAATGCGGGGCCAGACTCTCGATCTCCAGACAACGCTGCACCAACCGGAATGGCGACGGACCATGCTGTTCCGTCCCGTCCACAAAGATCGGGCAACGTCCGCGCTCGATGTACTTGGCGACGCCAAGCTCCCGCAGATAACGCTCGCGGTTGTTTTTCGAATCGGAATCCCTCAGCTCCCGCCCCAACGAGGAAGCGTGATCGTAGCTCGGAGCCAGTCTTCCGCGCATGCCATCCGGGGTTCCCTTTCGTAGGATGCCCCAATTCTCATGGTGCCGGTCCACATTGCAGATCAGCGCGTCCAGCACCAGATAGCCGCCCATTTGATCCGCCGCCTTTTCCGCAGCATCCGGCTCAGCAAAGATCTTGCGGATCGCATCGAAGATCCGCCCGATGGTGTGATCGTTCTGATTCCACCGCTGCTGCGCCTGATAGTCCGGCTCGAAGCCCGCGAGAATCTGATTTCCGTGAAACAGCTCATAGCCGTCCTTCGTGAAATTCTCCGTGGCCGATCCTCGCACGCCCTGAAACACCGCCAGCTCCACCCGGGGAGTCACGATCCTCATCTGCTTGGCGATCTCACAGGCGATCTTCTCTGCCCAATGCTGGCCGGTTCCCTCCGTGGGGAACTTGAACAACCACTGCGACTGCCCCAGATAAGCATCATCCGTGTTGAACCAGAACTTGTCCTTGGTTCCGAGCTGTTCGCTCTCCAGAACCGATTCCGGTGTGACAGTGATGACGGGATATTTGTTCATCTTCCACCTCCATTCAAAATCCAAAATTCACCATTCAAAATCTCTTCCCCCACCGCCCCATCAATCGCCTCCATCGGCGGATCCGGATTCAGGCGCAGCAGCGCCAGACCCGTCCGGGTCTTTCTCATTTCTTCCCTTCGACGTTCAATGTTGGGCGTTCGATGTTCAATGTTCCTCCCCTCCCAACCCAGCTCATGCTGCATGAGCTGGAGCGCCGGTTGCTCGACGAGATGGTCTTCGGTGTATCCACTCATCGATTGGTGATGACTATGCTTTAGCCCATCCAAGTGCACCAAGCCGCTCCCACGCCTTGCCTAAATGCTCCGGCTTCAGCCTCTTCCGCTTCGCCGGATTCCACGACAACACGCCTTCGATTGCTGCTTCCTTATCTGAAACTGCCGTCGGGTTGTTACTCATGATCCAATGAATCGAGCTAAGCAGTTCAAGGCCGTAGGAATCTTCATAGCCTTCGATCAATTCGGCCACACGGTCCATGCGTTCGGAGATCATCGTCTTTCCTATGAGCACCGATGCCGCTTCTTTAATCGCGTTGGGAAGAAGGTCCATCTGTATGTCCGGAGCATCTTTTCCATCGCCATATCCGCTTGTGTAATGCGATTCCATCCGGATCAGGACATGCCTTAGATTAACAGCGAACGGACCACGTTGTTTGGCTTCGAAGTTCAGACGCAGTGGCTCGCCTGCCGCTTGAAGAAAATACATTAATTTGTGTACCTCCAACAGTGTCACGATCGGATCCAAGAGACCTTTCAGGTATCGGTCCACCAAAGCGATCAACGCAGCCTGACCGGGAGTCATCTTCGGCTTCTCGGTGCGATTCGGCATCGCGACAGCCTCCGGGGTTTCTACCGGAGCAAAAAGCAAAACTTCGACAGACGGGACTTGAGCAAATGCCTCTTCGATCAACGACCTGACTTCACTCCATGGCAACCCGCCATTACCGCATCCCAAAGGAGGGACAGCGATCGATTTGATTCCCAGATCGCGAACCGTCGCGATGAGATCCCGTAAGCCGGTCTCTACATCTTCGATTCTACTTTTTGCCTTCCAGTGTCCCTTCGTGGGAAAATTGATAATCCAGCGAGGTCCTCCTACTAAGCCGCCAAGATCGTGGACATCCATTTTCCCAAGGAATACCCGCTCGTCTTTGCAGGCTTTTTCGTAATCCCTGAACATCACGGGAAACGCCTGCCGGAATTGAAGCGCAATACCCTTCCCCATGATACCTTTCGTATTCACGGTATTTACCAATGCCTCGGCGGGTGCCTTGAGCAGATTGCCTCGTGTTTCTCGGATCATCGTTTTAATAATACCATGAGTGTTCCACAGATACGGCAGGGATGTGCCCTGCTCCGTCAAGAATCTCTCTGACTTGCCGCGCGGTTTCCGGGTTGCAGCAGCCAATTTTATCGAAAGCGTTCCATGGGAAGAAATCAGCCACAAGGAACTCGGCCATCTTCTGGTGAGTTCTTCCCTGCCAACTGGTCGCACGGATTGCCTGCCAGTCCAATTCAGCCAGTTCCTTAAGATCTTTGTAAAAGAGACTGTGGTAAGCGCCAGCGTTCCCGTCGCTGATGGCCCAATCCGCAGCTCGCGCCAGCGCTGCCCCCACCGTGCTCACCAAATGCACAATCGATTTCTGGCACCCTGCCGGACGGCCGGTGTTTCCCAGGTTGATCGTGTAAAGCATCGGAGAGCGCGGGCAGTAGTAAAAAGGAACAAATTCTCCCACGAAGCGGTTCTCGCAGCAATCCACCCGTATCTCAGTCGCCCGCCTCTTCTTGATGTGATCATAGCCGATCACCTCGGGATTGGATTTGGCCATTGCCACGTCCGAACGCAGACCCTTTCTAGCAACGATTCCGCGAAGATTCGCGATATCGGTGATGTGGTAGATCGGCGTCTCGGCAGGCAGCTTCATGCGTTGCGGCAGGATTCTTGAAGAGGTTGCGATGATTTGCCAGCCCCGAACAGCGCTTCTTCTCCCGACAGCAGCTTCGGCAACAGCAGGTCGCGGGTTTGGCGGAGGGTTTGATTGCGGATAATGAGGTTCTGCTGTTGGGAGATCGAGTTCTCGAAAAGCGATGAAAAACGGTTCAGCAGGTAATTTGAAGGCAAAACGAGGGGGTAGTCTTTCAAGACTTTCCAATCGGTTCGCGGCATCTTGGAACCGTTCGACGTGGCGGCGGCGTGGGCGACGAAGGCTTCGGTGAAAACGCAGGAAGTCACCAAAGCCCGATGTTCGGGCTTCTTGGATCGGATGACGATGGTGTCTGCAGAACAGATTCCGTCGAATGGCGCGACTGAAACCTTGTGGAAGTAGGGACGGATCTTGCCGAAGAGGACTTCGCCACGCTCGAAAGTGAGTTTGTTTGATCCCAACTCGGTTGTTTCTTCCCATGCATCGAGAGCGAGAGACTGACGAGGGATGTGTACCAAGCCGACGTAGGGAACAGGTTCGTCGAGTTCGCCCTTGGGAACACCGCGGCGCATTTGATCCGCGAGTTCTCCCAGCTTATTCACCTCCCACCCTTTCGGAATCTTCCCAAGCGCCGAGTCAACGAGCTTCACGGATTCGTGGCCGGGGAAGCGGAAGTGGACGAACCACTCGCGGTAGAGGGATTGCGCCATCTCCTCCAGGATCTTGATGCGGCGCAGGTTGTTCTCGATCAGGTCGTCGTAGGCCGAGAGGATGCCCGCGATCTTGCGTTGGGTGGGGAGTGAGGGGACGTTGAAGTCGAACGACATCAGTTTCTCAACGCTCATGTTGTCCTGAGTGGTGCCGCGAGAAATGCTCTGCATACCCAACTTCAGGATATCGATGTAGTATTTGATGAACCGCACATCCGCCTTGTCTGGATCGGGAACAAAGCCAACGACGCTGTCAGGGAAACAGCCGGGAATGCCAAGAATTGCAGTCTCCGCGATATTGGCGGCGACAGTAATGCAAAGGGTTCCCTTGTCCCACATTTTACTCTGTGCCAACCCTACGTTGTTGTAGGTCTGAGAGTATTCTGTGAGGTAAAGGTTTGCGGCCTTGATGTCACCGGTTTGAAAGAAGGGGTAATCGCCATCATACAGCGAAGCATCATTTCGCGGCCGATGGCGCGAGCGGCCTCTGCTTACGAAGCCGAGGTCGTCGAGACGCGTTGTTTTCGCTTTAGTCGGTAGCGTTGTCATCATGCCTCCAAAAGATCCTCCACGTTTTCCGCGATCCGCGCTTTGAGTTCGCGGGCTTCGTTGTTGAGGGTTTCGGGTTTCTTGTAGCGGCTGTCTGCGACTGTCGCTAGTTTCCCATTCTTCTTGGCAGAGTGCGACGGTCGCAGATTGAGGGCGGATTTTGATGGAAACTGGCCCTCCATCTTCGCTGCGCTTCGATTGACGCTACAGACCATTTTGTTGACGCCAACAAAATGGTGTTCAAAATTTTCAAGTGATTGAAAACCAGTGAATTCAACGACGTTCATGCCTGTGGTGTTTTCGAGGGTCATCCGGGTTCTTGATGGGCTGGCACCCCTGCCGGGGTGCGGGATTCGTGGGGATCTTGGTCCGGTGGTGTCGCTGCGCTCAACCACCGGCTACAGGTTTGGATGCCTCTGGCATCGAAGATGTCTGGCCCACCATGATCCCAGCGGGATCGGAGCCTGTAGCCGGTGGTTGAGCGAAGCGACACCACCGGTCTGTGAATGAGTTCTGTGTTCATGCTTCGAGGAGTTCGCTGACGTTTTCCGCGATACGCGCTTCGAGTTCGCGGGCTTCGTTGTTGAGGACTTCGAGTTCCTCGTTGAGGTCTTCGAGCTTTTCCTTGAAATCCTCATCGCTGAGATCCTCGCCCTTGGCGACGCCGACGTAGCGGCCGGGGTTGAGCGACCAGCCTTGGACTTCGATTTCCTGAAGGGTGGCGGCTTTGCAGAGGCCGGGAATGTCCCGATAGTTGATAGTGGAGGGTTGATCGTTGATAGTCGGAGAGGAAGAATCGAAGACTTCGGCCCACTTTTCCTCGCTGCCGTGCTCGAACTCCAGATCCTCGCCGCGATAGAAGCGGACGAGGTTGGCGATGAACTCGATTTGCGCGGGGGTGAAGTCGCGGTGGGCGCGGTCGAGCTGGCGGAAGACGTGGCGGGCGTCGATGAAGAGGACTTTGTCCGCGCGATCGGTGGCCTTTTTCCCCTTGTCGAAGAACCAGAGAGTGCAGGGCAGGGTGACGGTGAAGAAGAAATTCGGTCCGATGGCGACCATGACATCGACATCGCCGGCACGGATGATTTTTTCCCGGATCTCCTGCTCGGAGGCGCGGGCATCGGCGGCGGAATTGGCCATGACGAATCCGGCGCGGCCGGTCTTGTTCAGCGCGGCGTGGAAATGCTGGATCCAGAGGTAGTTGCCATTGTCGGTGCGCGGGATGCCGAAGGCGTAGCGCGGATCTCCGGCGAGGCGGTCCTTGTCGATCTTGCTGACATTGAAGGGCGGGTTCGCCATCACGAAGTCGAAGCGGCCGACGGAGTCTTGGAGATCCTCGTAGTAGGTGTTCCCCTGCTTGATTTCCCCGCTCAGCCCGTGGACGGCGAGATTCAGCCGCGCGAGCCGCGAGGTGTCGGTGACGCGTTCCTGGCCGTGGACGGAGATTTCCTTGGTGGGGTTCTTCTGGTGCGCCTCCACGAAGCGGGCGGACTGGATGAACATGCCGCCGGAGCCGCAGGCGGGATCGAAGATGCGGCCGTGGTAGGGCTCCAGAATTTCCACGATCAGCCGGACGATGGAGGTGGGCGTGTAGAATTCCCCGCCCTTCTGGCCTTCCGACATGGCGAACTTGCCGAGGAAATATTCGTAGATCAGCCCGAAGGTGTCGCCGCCCTTGTCCATCTTGATCCCGGCCATGGTCTTGAGCAGGGAGGCGAGGGTCTTGCTGTCCAGGATCTGGTAGTTCTTCGGCAGCACATCCGCGAGGTCCGGGTTCTCCTTCTCGATGGCGCGCATCGCTTCGTTGATGCTGTTGCCCACCGCAGATCCTTCCGGCAAGGCAAGCAGATGGGCGAAGCGGGCCTCGTCCGGCAGGTAGATCACTCCCGCCGCATGGTAATCCGCCGGGCCGATCTTGCGGCGTGCTCCGGGTTGGGGTTTCAGCTCCGCCTCGATGGCAGCGAATTTCACATCGGCGTAGCGAAGGAAGATCAGCCCGAGCACGGTGGGCGAGTATTCGGAAGGTTTCAGATCCGCTCCGGCCCAGAGCTGGTTGGCGGCATCCCAGAGTTTTTTCTCAAGCTCGGCGTGGGAATCTTCGGAAGTGGCGGGGGCGGTCCAATGCATGAGTTGGCCGCAGGCTAACGGGTGGCTGAGGTGCGGGAAGGAAATTTCCCAGCTTGGATGGTCATGGCGATGCCGTCTTTTTCAGAGACACGGATCTTTTGGTTCAATCGAATGGATTTACAACCGGGACACCGCAACGCGCAAAGTCGTCCACATTTCGGGTGGCGACGATCAGGCCGTGGAGCTTCGCCGTGGCTGCAATGAGCGTGTCTTTCACGGGAACTGTGAATCCGCGGCGGCGCACATCATCGCGCAATTCGGCCCAGACCATCGCTGTGCGGAGTGTCCAGTCGAGGCAGATGACGCCGGTGGGACTGCATTGGAGCCACTCGGCCAGATTCCTTTTCCGCCGCCCGTCCGGCAGGGCCACAATGCCTTCCCAGACTTCGCCCATCACGATGGGATCGACGACGATTTCCGACTGATTTTCCTGCAACCAGCGGACAACTTGCGAATCCGGCGCCGCCTTGGTCGGCTCGGAAAGCACGTTGACGTCGGCGAGGTATTTCATTCGCCGAAAAGTGCGGGTGCTTGGAGAGTTGTCATTTCGCTCCGGTCAGGCTCCACGAACCAGTCTTTCTCGGGACAGGCCAGCAGCCAGCCCAGCCAGTCTCCGCCGGCTGCGGAATCCGCACCGCTTGCCACCCGGATCCGATATTCTCCTTGGCGGACGCGCTCGATTTCGCAGCGCTGGCCGGGCTGGAGGGCATCGGCCTTGCGGTATTCCTCGGGAATTTCGATGAGTCCGGCCGCGGAGAGGATCGATATCATGGCGCAAGACTACGTTTCGGACAAATGCCGGTCAATCCCGGCAGCACCCACCACGGCCTCACAAAATCTCCGCGACGAATTTCTCTTTCTCGAAAATCGCGAACTGCTCGGGTTCTTCGCCGGTGCCGAGGAAGCGGGGCGGGATTTCGAGCTGCTCGTGGATGGTGACGGCGATGCCGCCTTTGCCGGAGCCGTCGAGCTTGGTGACGATGAGGCCGTCGAGCGGGCTGGCTTTGTGAAATTCCCGGGCTTGCTGAAGCGCGTTCGAGCCGGTGGTGGCATCGACGACGAGAAGGGTGAGGTGCGGCGCGGTGTCGTCCTGCTTGGCGATGGTACGGCGGATTTTCCCGAGCTCTTCCATCAGGTTGTGGCGGGTGTGGATGCGGCCGGCGGTATCGCAAATGAGGAATTCCGCGCCGGTGGCAATGGCGCGCTGGTGGGCGTGGAAGCAGACGGACGAGGGGTCGGCATTCGGATTTCCCGTGATGACCTCGATTTCCAAGCGCTCGCCCCAGCGCTTGAGCTGCTCGACGGCAGCGGCGCGGAAGGTGTCGGCGGCGGCGAGCAGGACGGTGCGGCGGCGTTTTTTCAGCCACAGGCCGAGCTTGGCGGACGAGGTGGTCTTGCCGGTGCCGTTCACGCCGACGACGAGGATGACGAATGGTTTGCCATCGGCCCGCGGGATGGGCGGCAGGAAATTGTCGGGGAGGCGCTCGGACAGGTGGCGGCGGGTGACGGCAACGACGTCATCGGCGGAAATTTCCCGGCCGAAGGATTTGAGTTCGTCGATGATCGAGGTGGTGACGCGGATGCCGAGGTCGGAGCTGACGAGATCCGCCTCGAGGTCGTCCCAATCGATTTCCCGGCGGCTGCCGACCTTGTTGAGGAGCGTTTTGAAAAATCCTGCCATGCGGGGGGAGAGCAAGACACAAGACGGAAGACTGCAAGACGGAAGACGGGGGAAGAGAGAACATCCGGCGGCGGAAAATCGTCATGGAGGCGGGATTTCGCCAGGACGTTCGAAGCGCAGGCGGATGAAGCGATGGAGGCGGATGCCGGCGGCCGGAGGATCGAGCGCGCGGACGGTCTCGGTCGCGCCGGGCTCGAGCACTTCGAGCGGGACGTCCTGCCAACCGTCGAGATCGTCGCTGGCTTCCGCCGCATAAATCACGTCGGGCAGGTCGGCAGGCCGGGTGAAGGTGAGCGAGAGGCCGTTTTCTCCCAGCACGGCAGCGAGGGGCGGGGTGAATTGCCGCGGATCGGTGCCAAGCGCGTATTCCGCGAAATTGGTGAGGTCGTCCGCATCGGGATCGGCGGTGGATTCGGCAAGCCCGGCCGCGCGCTCGACATCCGAAAAATGGTCGGCGGTCCATGAGGCGAAATTCGCGGAAATGACGAGGGTGGCGGTAGCGAAACCTTGGTAATTCGCATCGTCCAGCGTGGCGGTGATTTCGTAGATACCGGCGGCGTTCGGCGGTGTCGGAGAGCCGTCGTAGGCGAGCGAAACGGCGAGTCCGCCGGGCGTGGTCGTGGCGGTGGCTGCTTTGGGAGTGCCGTCGTAAATCGGGGCAAGCGTCGAGAATTCGATGACGGCGACGGCTTTTTCAATGACCAGCATGCCGGTGGCGGAGCCTTGGTAATTCGGATCGTCCACTGAGGCGGTGACTTCGTAACTACCGGCTGCGGTCGGCGGTGTCGGAGAGCCGTCGTAGGCGAGAGAAACGGCAAGTCCCGCGGGGGTGGTCGTGGCAGTGGCAGCTTTCGGCGAGCCGTCGTAATTCGGCGCGAGGTCAGTTAGAGCGATGTCAGCCATTGCCTTGCCGATTACCAGCGTGCCGGTGGCGGAACCTTGGTAATTCGCATCGTCCAGCGTGGCGGTGACTTCGTAGCTACCAGCATCGGTCGGCGGTGTCGGAGAGCCGTCGTAGGCGAGCGAAACGGCAAGTCCGGCGGGCGTGGTCGTGGGAGTGACGGCTATCGGTGAGCCGTCGTAAATCGGGGCAAGGTCAGTTAGAGCGATGTCGGCCATTGCCTTGCTGATAACTAGCGTGCCAGTGACGAAGCCTTGGTAATTCCCATCGTCCACTGTGGCGGTGACTTCGTAGCTACCTGCGGCGGTTGGCAGCGTTGGCGATCCGTCGTAGGCCAGCGAAACAGCAAGTCCGGCGGGTGTGGTAGCGGCGGTGGCAGCTTTCGGCGAGCCGTCGTAAATCGGGGCAAGCGTCGAGAGTTCGATGACGGCGACGGCTTTTTCAATAACCAACGCGCCGATGACGGAGCCTTGGTAATTCCCATCTTCCACTGTGGCGGTGACCTCGTAACTTCCGGCATCGGTCGGCGGTGTGGGCGATCCAGCGTAGGCGAGTGAAACAGCGAGTCCGGCGGGCGTGGTCGTGGCGGTGGTTGCTTTCGGCGAGCCGTCGTAAATCGGCGCGAGGTCAGTTAGCGCGATGTCAGCCATTGCCTTGGCGATTACCAGCGTGCCGATGGCGGAGCCTTGGTAATTCGCATCGTTCACCGTGGCGGTGACTTCGTAGCTACCGGCGGCGGTCGGCGGTGTGGGCGATCCAGCGTAGGCCAGCGAAATGGCGAGTCCCGCAGGTGTGGTAGCGGCGGTGGCGGCTTTCGGCGAGCCGTCGTAAATCGAAGCGATGTCAGTCAGCGCGATGTTAGCCGTGGCCTTGTCGATGACCAATGTGCCGGTGCCTGAGCCTTGGTAATTCGCGTCGTCCACCGTGGCAGTGACTTCGTAACTACCGGCATTGGTCGGCGGTGTGGGCGATCCAGCGTAGGCGAGTGAAACAGCGAGTCCGGCGGGGATGGTCGTGGCGGTGGCAGCTTTCGGCGAGCCGTCGTAAATCGAAGCGAGGTCTTCGAGCGCGATGTCAGCCGTGCCCTTGCCGATAACCAGCGTGTCGGTCGCGGAGCCTTGGTAATTCAAATCGTCCAGCGTGGCGGTGACTTCGTAGCTGCCGGCGGCGGTTGGCGGCGTTGGAGAGCCTTCGTAGGCGAGCGAAATGGCGAGTCCCGCGGGTGAAGTCGTGGCGGTGGCGGCTTTCGGAGCGCCATCGTAAATCAAAGCGAGGTCTCCGAGCGCGATGTCAGCCGTGGCCTTGCCGATGACCAACGTCCCGGTGGCGGAGCCTTGGTAATTCGGATCCGTAACGGTCGCCTCGACGGCGTAGCTGCCGGCGGCGGTCGGCGCGGTGGGCGAACCGGCGTAGGTCACGGCCACTGCCAGGTTCGGCGGATCGGTGATTACGCCGATGGCCAACGGGCTGCCGCTGTAGATTTGCTCCAGATTTCCCAAGATTACGGACGCCGGCGCGGGCGTCACCGTGACCCCGGCAGTGTTGGAAAATCCCCCATTTGCCGCGGTGACGACGAACGGTCCGCCGACGGACGTGGCGGTGAAAAATCCGGTGGAATCGATCCCCCCGCCACCGCTGGCGGACCAGGTGAAGGAGGCCGGTTGGGTCGCCATCGCCATGCTGAATTGGTCGATCACGGTAGCGCCGAACGGCTGTGTGGCGCCGACGGCCAAGGTGATAGCCGCGGGGCTGACGATGATGCCGGAAGGCGCTTGGAGGACGCGGAGATAGAGCGGCGCGGTTACGGTGAGGCCTTCCGCATCGCGAACGGTCACCCGCAATTGATAGTCGCCGGTGGCCTCCAGATTGATGGTGGTGTCGCGCGCGGCGTGGGTCCCGTTTTGGGAGAAAAATACCGGCGTTGCCGGTCCGCTGGTGACCGACCAGGTGTAAGTCAGCGCGGCTTCACCCGCATCGTCCGTGGCGAGGACGGACAGGTCGGCGCTGGCGGCGCGGACGATGCGATAGACCGTGCCATCGGGATCGGTGACGGTCTCCGGGGTGGAGGAAATCGGGGCGGACGCGATGGCGGGCGACGAATTGGCGAGATTTCCACCGCCTAGCAGGGCCATGCTATCCAGATACCAGCCGGCGCTGGGTGTGCTGGAATTCGTGGCAATGAGCCAGCGGATCCGGAGCGAGCTACCGGCGTAGCGGGCGGTGTCCGTCAGGTTGACGATGGTTTCCGCGAAGCCGTTGCTGTTGCCCGACCAGGCGCGGCGGCCGGCGAATTCGTTACGGCTGGACGACGAGCCGCTGCTGCTGACGGTGGAATTGTAGCCGTTGCTGGCGAAGGCGGCTCCCGAACCCGCGTCCTCGATGTCGAACCACGCGCCGCCATTCAGGGAGAACTCCATCCGGCCGGCGTCACGGGTGGATTGCAGGTTGAAATTCTGCCAGAACTTGAGCTGCAAGGCGGAAGCGCCCGCTGGAATCGGTATGCCCGGCGAGGTCAGCGTGGTGGTGGATTTCGACGATGGACCGCTCGCGAAATACGCCTTGGCGGGAGTGTGGCTCAGCGTCGTGACCAGCGCCCAACTGTTCGAGCCGGTCGTCGCCTGCGATACCCAGCCGCTGACCGGACCATCGAAATTCTCACTCCAGATCGCGCCGACCACGGTAAATCCGCCGGCCAGCGTGGCCGTTTCCCCGAAGGGGTTGGCGGCCATCACGTCCCACGCGCCGCTGGCGGCGGCGGTCAGGTCGAACTGCCCGCGCAGCGCTCCGCCAATCAGTTGGATGCCGGTCGCCGCGATGTCAGCTTGGCCGACACGCTTCAAACGGAGCGCCGTAGCGGTCTGGAACCCGGTGCCGGTGACATCCACGGTGACGGTGCCGGAAATTCCGCTTGCCGGCGAAATGGCGGCAAGCGTGAGCGGCGGCGGCGGTGGAGCATCGGTGGAGGAGCCGGAAATCAGCAGCGAATAGTTCTGGCTGTTATTCACCAGCGTTCCGCCAGCGCTCACGTCCACCCGATAGGTGCCCGGCATCGGCGGCACGGCGATGCGGACCTGCTCGACATTGTCGGTATTGTTGACGCCGGTGACGGCGGGCGCGTCCATCGAGGACTGGCTCCAATTGCCGACGAAGGGCATCACAAAGGGGAAATGCTCGCTGCCGTCCGGCGCGGTGATTTTCAAATTCAGGTTGTTGACCAGCCGCGCGCTCCGCGAATCGCTGGCCGTGAGCGCGCCTGCGGCGGGGTCGGTCCAGGAAAGCGTCGCGGAAATCGGCGAAACGCCGTCCCAGACGAAGGACTGAGTCCGGAGAAGCGCGCCGGAGTTGAGCTGGCTTTCGGTCATCCGCTGCTTGGCCGGGAAATCGAATTGGTCGCGGATGAGGTCCGCCGCGGCCTTCACATTCACCAGTCCCCAGCCGTATTTGTAATCCGGTCCCGGATTTCCGCGATCGTCCGCGGTGTGGATGAGCAAGCCCTTGAGCGTGGCCGCGCGCATCGCCTGGCCGGGGAAAAGCGATCCGAACTGCTGGATGAGCAGCGCCGCCGACCCGGTCGCATTTGGAGAGGCCATGCTCGTGCCGCTGTAGGTGCCGTACGCTGCGTTATCGGCATTCAGCGAGGAATAAAGCCCGTCGCCATTCGCCACCACATCCGGCTTGATGCGACCGTCATCGGTGGGTCCCCACGAGGAGAAGCTGCTGGAAAACGCCTTCGCCGGGTCGCGCGCGCCGCCGGTCACCGCGTCGCTCACGGAGCCGATGGTGATGACGTTTTTCGCCACGGCATTGAAGCTGATGGTCTCGAATCCGCCGCGGTAAAGCCCGTCCCCGGCCGGATGCATCGCGGGATCGTAAGTCACCACGCTGGCGCCGCCGGGCGAGAGCGAAACCGTCTGCCCGGCCCCGGGATTGTCGGTGCGGTCATTTCCCGCGCTGCGGAAAATCAGGTAGTAAGGCGCGTTGAAGGCGAGCGTGTCGTTGTCCCGCGCGTAGGTGTTGTAGCGGCCGAAATCGTCCTCGATCGAGGCGTTGCCGGTGCCCGCGCCATTCCACTCCCAGACGCGCGTGCCATTGTTCACGTAGTTCCACCCGCCGATGAATCCATAGCTGTGGTTCGAGAGGTAAATCTTGCCCGGCTCTCCCGCATAGGTCGCGCCGCGAGAGGTCATCTCCGTGGTGTCACTGTTCCAATCGTAGGAATCCACCGTGGCGGAGCCGGCCATACCGCGGGCGGATGCGACGATGCCGGAGGCGATCAACGTCCCGCCGACGTGCGTGGCGTGGTCGATCGAGGCCGCGCCATCCTTCACCGTCAGCCGCCCGCCGACTTCCTGATGGCCGCTCCGGCCCGATCCGCCGTCCCAGAGGCCGATGGTCACCCCGCCGCCGGTCAGCGAATATGGTGACGTGCGCAGCACATTCGCCCCGGTGGAAATGGCGGAGTTCGCATTATGCGTGGTGAGGTAGACCGGCTCATCGCCCACGAAATCCGCGATTTCCTGGATCCGGCCGTTCCGCGATTGCGAGCGCAGCGACAAGCCGAGCCTCGCAGCCTTGGCGCGGGCATTCTGGCGGCGTGTGTTCTCGATGGCGGCAATCTTCGCGACCACCCGCGCCCGATCCGCCGGCCGGCCCAGCCGCACGGCCGGATCGGAGATGACGTCCGAGATGGAATCCTGGGCAACCGCATGGCCGCCAACAAGCAGCGCCGCCAGGATCGCGGGGAGAATCGGGAGTTTTCGCATGAAATGGATTTATTTTGAACGGCGCGGGAAGATGCCGCAGGAGATCGATTATTTCGAAAAATTAGCTAACCGAATCTTCAAGGGGACGGCCGGGATTTGTAGAGGAACCCAAGGCGTGTAGGATGGTGCGATGAAATGGTGGGTGCTGGCCGGGGTGGCTCTGGCGGTTTTGGCTGTGGCATTCCTGTATTTGGAGCTCGAAACCGGCCGGAAGGAGGCGGAATGGGCGGATTTCGTGACGAAATGGGAGGCGGCCGGGAGGTCTTCGATGGGGCGGGAAATCGAAGTGACGCCCTGATTTCGCGGCAATTCCCTTGCGGGGTGGGGCGGGATTTCCGATTTCTCGCGGGATGAAAAAATCCTACCTGCTCGCGCTGTTTCTCTCGCCGATCCATGCCGCCACGCTGCACGTGGCGACGCTTCCCCTGAAGCGGATGGAGGTTGGATTCGGGAAGCCGAAGGCAGGGAAATCCATCGATGGGAACGGATTGAAGATCGGTGGGAAGGCGTTCGCGGACGGGATCGGGACGCATGCGGAGAGCGTTTTCCCGCTGAAGCTGGACGGGAAAGCGACGGAATTCCGGGCGTCGGTCGGCGTGGATGACGAGACCGGCGGGAAGGGATCGGTGGAGTTCAAACTGATCGGCGACGGGCGGGAAATCTGGTCGAGCGGCACGATGAAGGGCGGGCAGAAAGCGGCGGAGGCCAAGGTCTCGCTTGCCGGGGTGAAGGAGTTGCTGATGGTGGTGGACAGCGCCGACGGCGGCATCGATTTCGACCATGCTGACTGGGCGGATGCGGAAATTGACTACGACGGCGCGGCACCCGCTGTGGGGAAATTGCCGTCTGAAGAGGCGGTTGTCCTCACGCCCAAGCCCGGCCCGAAACCACGGCTCACCGGAGCGCGGATTTTCGGTGCGCGGCCGGGAAATCCCTTTCTGCACCGCGTCTCGGCGACCGGGACCAAGCCGGTGAAATTTTCCGCGAGCGGCCTGCCGCCGGGGATTTCTCTGGACGAATCCACCGGCGCGCTTTCCGGCAAGCTCGCCGCGGACGGGAAATGGGACGTGAAAATCACCGCCAGCAACGCCGCCGGCGAGGACCAGCGGACGCTGCGGATCGTCGGCGGCGAGACGATCGCGCTGACGCCGCCAATAGGCTGGAATAGCTGGAACTGCTTCGCCGGCGCGGTGACCGATCCGGACATCCGGGCCGCCGCGCGCTCGATGGTTTCCAGCGGCCTCGCCGACCACGGCTGGACGTATATCAACATCGATGACTACTGGGAGGTGAAGCCCTCGGCCAAGAACGACGCCTCGTTGCAAGGCCCGGAGCGCGACGCGGACGGGAAAATCGAGCCGAATCCGCGGTTCCCGGACATGAAAGCGCTCGCCTCCGACGTCCACGGGCTTGGTCTGAAAATCGGCCTCTAGTCCTCGCCCGGCCCCCTCACCTGCGGCGGTTGCATCGCCAGTTTCGACCACGAGAACCTCGACGCGGCGAGCTATGCGGACTGGGGATTCGACTATTTGAAATACGACTGGTGCTCGTATCGCCCGGAAATGGAGGCGAAGCGGACCCGCCCGGTCGGCGGCCAGGAAATGCTCCAGCACGCGGGCGGGAAGAAGATCAACGACCTCATGCTGCCCTACGCCTCGATGCGCGCCGCGCTCTCGAAGCAGCCGCGCGATATCGTGTATAGCCTTTGCCAATACGGCATGGGCGACGTGAGTTCGTGGGGCGCGGAAGTCGGCGGGAATTGCTGGCGGACGACCGGCGATATCCGGGACACGTGGGGTAGCATGGCGGGAATCGGATTCTCCCAAAGCGAGCACGCCAAATATGCCGGCCCCGGCCACTGGAACGACCCGGACATGCTCGTCGTCGGCAAGGTCGGCTGGGGGCCGAGCCTGCATCCCACCCGCCTCACTCCGAACGAGCAATACACCCACATTTCGCTGTGGTGCCTGCTTTCCTCGACGCTGCTCATCGGCTGCGATCTTACCCAGCTCGACGATTTCACGCTCGGTCTGCTGACCAATGACGAGGTGCTCGATGTCG
>JBBSUD010000120.1:0-17667 GCA_038235225.1 Verrucomicrobiales bacterium | reverse complement strand
GCCAAGGCCGCCGAAGACGACGCCCATCCGCAGGAAGCTGCCTACATTCCCTCGAATCCCGCGACTTGCTGACTTCAGGCGGGATTGACAAAAATCGCGATGGAGCACGATTTGGTAGAGGAACAAGCACCGCCGCCGCCGCCAGCGACCGCGCGCCGGGCCGGTGGCATCCGGGAAATTTCCAAGCCGCCCGCCGATACCTCGCCGATTTTCCGACTGCGGCAGCCGGCAGCAGGCACGCGCGATTTCCGGGCCAGGGGCGCGCCTTTCGTGGAGCACGAGGATCCGCGCTACGCTTGGGATGGATTTTGGGGGAAATTTGGCGCGCTGATCCGCCAACCGCGCCCGTTCAATCCCCTGCCCGCGATGACGGCCGCCACGGATTTGCCGCTTTCGCTCTATCTTTTCGGCGACTGGGGCACCGGGCTGGCGCTGGCGCGGGCGGTCACCGATCGCATCGCCGGGCAGCTCCGGCAGCTCGACGGGGCGCGCCAGGCGCACGCGATTCACCTCGGCGATGTCTATTATGCGGGATGTCCGGACGAATACGAATCCCGGATGGTCCCGCTCTGGCCGGTGCCGGACGAGCGGCGGGAGGAGATCGGCTCGTGGAGCTTGAACGGGAATCACGACATGTATTCCGGCGGCCACGGCTATTTCGACACCATGCTACGCAAGCGCGCGCTGCTCCGCTGGCACGCCGATGGAAATGGCGCGCCATCGAGCTTTTTCCTCATCGAAAATCAGGACTGGCAGGTCTTCGGCCTCGATACCGCATGGAATTTGCCGTCCTTCTCCGGCGCCGTCCTCGGCCGCCCCACGCTCAAGGATTACGGCGGGCAGAACGGCCGGCTAACCCGCGGCCAGGTCGAGTGGATGGCCGCCCGGCGGGACGATCGCAAAGGCTGCATCCTCCTCACCCACCATCAGCCCGCATCGTCCCGCAGCGACGAGGGGCAGCACTCGCGGCATGCCATCAACATGCTGCGCGCCGCCGGGATTTACCACCGGATCGACGCCTGGATCTGGGGCCACGAGCACCGCTGCGTCGTCTTCAAGCCGAAGGCGGAGCGGGTGAATCCCGTCCTGCGCATCGCCCCGCAATTCTGCGCCTGCCTCGGTAACGGCGGCGTGCCCGTCCCGGAAAAGAATTTCCACGCGGACAAGCAGATTGCCGACGTGCTTTGGGAGGAGGATCGCTTCGACCCGCGCCTCGCCATTTACGACAAGCGGCCGGTGCTGCCGTTCGGCTTTGGCCGCATCGACACGCAGCCCGGCTCATTCGATTTCCGCGCCTTCGACCACACCGGCCGCGAGCGATTCGCCTGCCACGTCCTCCGCGCCACCCGCCCCATTTTATGAAATCCACGACCGCCAAGCCCGCCGCAGCCAAGGACACCGACTATCCGCTCGTCTTCCGTGAGGGCGGCGGGAAGACGCTGGAAGCGATCACCATTGACCGGATTCTCTACCCCAAAGCGCTGGCGTGGATCCGCCTTTTCTCCAGCAACAGGGACCGGGTGATGGACAAGGAAAAGGAGGACCAGCTCTGGCGAGACAACGGACGGGAAGCCATCCTCCAGCTTGCCGGGGAGGGCGAGGTGGCCGCTGCGGAAGCGGAGGCATTCATCGTCGCTGCGGCGGCCAGCGGCGTGGTGCAGGTGGAAATGAAGTGGGAAAGGGAGAATCTCGGCTACGCGGCGCGGGTTTTCCCGTGGGAGGCGCTGCTCTCGCTGGCTACGAAGCAGGCGCGCAAGGATTTGGGAAAAGAGGAATTCATCGTTGTCCGGATGCTGCGGGTCAGCCCGCGCTCTGCCGCGGCGACCGGTCCCGCGGGATTTGGCGTCACGGAAAGCGCCCTGAACGCCGGCTTCGACACCCTCAGCGAGCGGGCCGCCATCGGCGGGGCGCTGGAGGGCGGATTGGAGGAAATCGGAGCGAAATCGCTGGCGATGCTCGCCCGCGACGTGGCCGCGCTCAAGCCACGGATTGTCCACCTGGTGCTCTCCTCGCGGGACGGCCACGTCGAATTCGCCGCGAAACAGGAGGACGAACCGACGCCGGCGCAAGTCGCCAAGGCCGTCGCCGCGCATGGCCCGGAAATCGCCACATTCAGCTCGTGCTACACCGGCCGCCGGCTCGCGCCGCTGGCCGTCGCCAAGGGCGCGGGACTGGCGCTCGGATTTCAGGGCGAGGTGATGGATGCCAGCATTCCCGTGTTTTTCGGCGCGTTTTACCGGGCGTGGAACAGCAGCGGAAATCCGCTCGATGCCATGCGCGCCGGCCTCGCGGCGAACCGCGCCCAAGCGATTCCCGCCGATCTCGGCTACGTCACGCTCTGGTCCGGCACCAGCGTCCTGCCGCCCAAGACTTCGCGACGAGCAGCGCCTGCCGACGATGTGAAACCGGCGATTCCCCCCACCTCCGCCATCCCGGATTGTGAGCTGGCCGCCGCGCTGCCGGTGATCTGCACGATGGAGGAGGCGCTGAATTACTCGGTGCTCCAGAACAGCCGCGGCGGCTTGTTCCGGGTGTTCGCCATTACGAAAATCAAGCCGGGCAGCACCTCGCCGCTCGAAATCACCGTGCGGCTCGACACCGGCTTGGACCGGCCGGCCGAGTGCCACTTTTTCGCGAATCTGCCACCCGAGCCGGACCGCCAGCAAGACCTCGCCGCCGCCGTCACCTTGCCGCTCGGCTCCCAGCTCCTGCGCCAGCGCGGGGAAATCCTGCTCGGCACCGTCGAGGTCTTCATCGCGTGCGGCGGCGTGCGGATTTTCCATAGGTTCCAGTCCATCAAGCTGTTGCCTTGCGACGAGTGGCGCGACGACGAGACCGGCCGCCATTTGCTGCCCTCGTTCATTCTCCCGCGCGATCCCGCCATCCGCGAAATCGTCACCGCCGCGCAGCCGTTCCTGCGCGCGCTTTTCGATCAGCCACAAGCCGGATTCGATGGCTACCAGCTCGGCTTCGTCGAGCCGACCGGCGATGGGGAAATCGATTCCGCCACCGCCACCCGCCTTCAGAGCCAGGCATTCTGGGCCGCGCTTCAAAGCGTTTGGCGGCTCGATTATGTCAGCCCGCCGCCCGCCTACACCAAGGCTTCCCAGCGTCTCCGCACGCCCGAGGAAATTCTCCGCGCCGGCCGCGGCACTTGCATCGAGCTGGCGCTCATGCTCGCCGCGTGCTGGGAACATGTGGGGATTTTCCCGGTGATTTTCCTGACCACCGGCCACGCCTTCGCCGGCTGCTGGACCAGCGATTCCGCCCGCCGCGGATTTCTCGAAAACCTCGCGAAGCTCGGCCCCGTCGAGGATGGCGAGGAGCCGGATGAGGCAGGCAAATCCGAAAAATGCGCCACCGAGATCAAGGAGCCATGGATGTTCTCCGGCCTGCACAACCTCACCGCCATCCGCCGGGAAATCCGCGCGGGTCGGCTGGTGCCGCTGGAAGCGACCTACATTCCGCTGCAAAAATCCTTCAAGGAGGCCACCGAACGCGGTCGCCACCTCCTCACCTCCAGCAACGGGACCTCGGGATTCGACGGCATGCTCGACGTCCAGACCGCCCGCGACCGTGGCGTCACTCCGCTGGCTATCGTTACCCAAGGCGTCGTCGCCTGAGCGATTTTCTCCCATCGTCATATCGTGATACGAAGATTTGATTCTTGAAACACCCTCCCCCGTGGCTAGCCTTGCGGCATGCCGCAGCCCGACCTTACCGAGGAAATCCAACGCACCCTGACCGAACGAATTCTCGTTCTCGACGGGGCGATGGGCACCACCATCCGCACTTATGGCCTCGGCGAGGCCGAGGCCCGCGGCCCCCGCTTCGCCGCTAACGAGAAGGACGTTCTCAACAACGGCGACATCCTCTCACTGACCCAGCCCGACGTCATCGGAGACATTCACAAACGCTTCTACGAGGCCGGTTCCGACATTTGCGAGACGAACACGTTCTCCGCCACCGGCATCGCCCAGAGCGAGTTCTTCGTCGAGGACCCGCGCGAGAAAGGCGGCCGCAAGGACCCGGATTTCTTCCAGAAAATCCTCGAGAATGGCTTCCTCAACGATCTCGCTTGGGAAATGAACGTCGAATCCTCCCGGCTCTGCCGGAAATGGGCGGACGACATCGGCACGGACACCGGGCGCAAGCGCTACGTCGCCGGAGCGATCGGACCGCTGACCGTTTCCCTGACGAACGGACCCGATGCGAACGATTCCGCCTTCCGCGTCGTCACCTTCGATCAGGTGCTCGCCGCCTATAAACACCAAGTCCGCGGCCTCATCGAAGGCGGCTGCGACATCCTGATGGTCGAAACGATTTTCGATTCGCTCAATGCCAAGGCTGCCGTCGTCGCCATTCAGGAAGTCTTCGCCGAGGATGGGAATCGCCTGCCCATCATCGTCTCCGCCGCCGTCGGGCTCGGCGGGGAAACCATGATTTCCGCCCAGAAAGTCGAGGCGCTCTGGAATGCGTTCGCCCACGCCAAACCGCTGGCGATCGGCCTCAACTGCTCGCTCGGCCCGGACCTTATGCGGCCTCATTTGGAAGAACTATCCGCCTGCGCCGCCGCCGCCGTTTCCTGCTACCCGAATGCCGGCCTGCCCAATCCCCTCGCGCCGACCGGCTTCGATCTGGAGCCAAATCACATGCATGACTATATGGCCGAGTTCGCCAGCGCCGGCCTGCTCAACCTCGCCGGCGGCTGCTGCGGCAACACCCCCGAACACATCGCCGCCATCGCCCAAGCCGTGGCCAAATATGCGCCGCGGGAAATCCCGGTTGTTGGATGAAGAGTTTTAACGCAAAGGCGCGGAGGTCGCGGAGGGACGCAAAGGAAGATTTTTTCTGAGTAAATACCAAAACCCAAAAATCAATGAATACGAAAGACGATTTGAACAGGCTCTCCAAAGAAGTCCTTGGCGCGGCCATCGAGGTTCACCGGGAGATGGGACCGGGATTGTTGGAATCGTCCTATGAGTCGGCCCTTCAGCACGTGCTCGCGCTACGGGGAATCGACTCAATTCGGCAATTGCTGCTGCCGATCATTTACAAGGGATTGGTCATTCCCGATTCGTACCGGATCGATCTGCTCGTCGATGGAAGGTTGGTCGTGGAACTCAAGACCGTGATCGCCCTGCTCCCGATCCATAGTTCCAAAGTTCTCACCTATCTCCGCATGTCGGACAATCATCTCGGACTGCTCATCAATTTCCACACCGTCCTCCTCAAAGACGGCATCCAGCGCATCGTCCACAACTTCCCCTCCTAAACCTCAATCCATCTCCTCCGCGACCCTTTGCGACCTCCGCGCCTTTCCGTTTAACTCTTCTACTTTATGAAAACCATTCCCCACGCCCTCCGGCTTTCCGGCACGGAGGCTTACAACCATACTTCCGACAAGCGTTTCCTGATGATTGGCGAGCGGGCGAATGTCGCCGGATCGCCGCAGTTCGCCAAGCTGGTCCGGGCGGGAAAACTCGAGGAGGCGGTCGAGGTCGCCCGGCAGCAGGTCGGCAACGGCGCGAATATCATCGATATTTGTTTCGATGACGGCCTCATCGACGGCAAGGCGATGATGAAGCATTTCCTCCAGCTCCTCCAGGGCGAGCCGGATGTCGCCAAAGTCCCCATCATGCTGGATTCCTCGAAATGGGAAATCCTCGAGGAGGGATTGAAGTATCTCCAGGGCAAGGGCGTGGTGAACTCGATCTCGCTGAAGGAAGGCGAGGAAAATTTCAAGCAGCAGGCGGCGCACATCATGCGTTATGGCGCGGCGGTCGTCGTCATGGCATTCGATGAGAACGGCCAGGCGGCGAGTTATGAGGAGAAGATCCGGATTTGCGAACGCGCCTACCGCATTCTCGTGGATGAGGTGGGATTCAATCAGGATGACATCATCTTCGACCCGAACATTCTGACGGTTGCCACCGGCATCGAGGAGCATAACAACTACGCGCTGGATTTCATCAATGCCACGCGCTGGATCAAGGAGAATCTGCCCGGAGCGAAGGTTTCCGGCGGCGTTTCCAACATCTCGTTCTCATTCCGCGGGAACAACAAGGTGCGGGAGGCGATGCATTCCGCTTTCCTCTATCATGCCTGCCTCGCGGGCATGGATATGGGCATCGTGAACGCCGGGATGCTGGAGCTTTACGATGAAATCCCGAAGGATTTGCTGCAGAATGTCGAGGATGTCCTGCTGAACCGCCGGCCGGATGCGACCGAGCGCCTGCTGGAAATGGCGGAGGGTTTCAAAGGCCAGGGCGGCAAGAAGATCGAAGAGGATTTGTCATGGCGTGAGGAATCGGTCGAGAAGCGCCTGGAGCACGCGCTGCTGCGTGGTATCGACAAATATATCGAAGAGGATACCGAGGAAGCGCGCTTGAAATACGTGCGCCCGTTGAAGGTCATCGAGGGACCGCTGATGGACGGCATGGGCGTGGTGGGCGATCTATTCGGCGCGGGGAAAATGTTCCTGCCGCAGGTGGTGAAATCCGCGCGGGTGATGAAGAAATCCGTGGCATGGCTATTTCCTTACATGGAAGCCGATAAGGCGGAGCATCTCGCCGGAGACATCGCCGAACTTAAAGCGGAGAATCCCGCGCTAACGGATGATGAAGCCTTGAAGCTGGCCGAGCGCGCTCGCTCCGCGGGGCGGTTTCTCATCGCCACGGTGAAGGGCGATGTGCATGACATCGGCAAGAACATCGTGGGCGTGGTGCTGGCCTGCAACGGCTTTGAAGTCACCGATATGGGAGTTATGGTTTCGTGCGACAAGATCCTGGCGAAGGCCAAGGAAATCGGCGCGGATGTCATCGGACTTTCCGGACTGATCACCCCGTCGCTGGACGAAATGGTGCATGTGGCCAAGGAAATGGAGCGGCAGGGATTCAAGCTGCCGCTGCTCGTCGGCGGCGCGACCACCTCCGCGGCGCACACGGCGATCAAGATTGCCCAACATTATTCCGGCGCGGTGGTGCATGTGTTGGATGCCTCGCGCTCGGTGCCGGTGACGACATCATTGCTATCGAAAGACCAGCGCGAGCAATTCGCCATCGATAACCGGGAGAAGCAGCAAAAACTGCGCGATAATTTCCTCGGCGGACCGAAGAAGGAAACCCTCAGTCTGGCCGACGCACGCGCCGCCGGGCCGAAGATCGACTGGGCAAACTACCAGCCGCCGGCACCTTCTTTTACCGGCACCCGGGAAATCCACTCCGCCCCGTTGCGCGAGCTTCAGCGCTTTATCGATTGGACACCATTTTTTCATGCCTGGGAACTGCGCGGCGTGTGGGACCGCAAGACGGACACGCTGAAAACCAAGAACGAAGCCGGCGCCGCCGAGGCCGCGAAGTTATACCAAGACGCGCTGACTTGGGTGGACCGCATCATTGAGGAAAATCGATTCCGCGCGGAAGGCATCTACGGATTCTGGCCCGCAAACTCGGATGGCGATGACATCATCGTCTGGAACGACGAATCCAGAACCACCGAGCGCACTCGCTTCCACTCGCTGCGGCAGCAGATTAAGAAAGACACCGGGAAGCCGAATGTGGCGTTGAGCGATTGGGTCTCCCCCGTGGCGGCGGTTTTCAACCGCCAAGCCCCGCCTCCTTTCACACCGACATTCGCCAAAGAGGAAACTACCACAGACAAACACACTTCTGGCTACCTCCCCAACTGGTATCGCGAAGGCTGCACCTACGCAGTCACGTTCCGCCTGGACGATTCCTTGTCGAAATCCGTAATCCACGCCTATCGCTGCGACAAGGAGCGTCTCGAGCATGAATTAGCTGAGGCGGATAAGAAAAACGATTCTGAAAGCACGAACAGATTGAAGCTCCAGCTCGCCAATCTCTATCAAGACCGAATCGGCGCTGCTTTGGACGAAGGCTTGGGAGAGGCATGGATGAAGGATCCGCAAATCGCGGAAATCGTGGCGGGCAGCATCACCCACTTCGCCGGCGATCGTTACGAACTCGGCGCTTGGTGCGTGATGCCGAACCACGTGCATCTGCTGATTTCCCCGAAGGAGGGGCACGAGCTTGCGGATATACTCCATACCATCAAGCGGCATAGCGCCCGGGAGGCGAATCGATTGTTGGGGAGAGACGGGACGTTCTGGCAGAAGGAATCGTACGATCACATCGTTCGGAGCGCGGACGATTTCTGGAACCAGAAGAGTTACATTTTGAGGAATCCCAAGGTTGCGGGATTGGTAGATTGGAAATGGGTTGCTGAGGGGGCTTGGCGGTTAAAAACCGCCGCCACGGATTACATCGGAGGCTTCGTGGTGGGCATCCACGGCGCGCATGAGTTCGCGGAGGAGCTGGACAAGCAGAACGATCCCTACGGCTCGATCATGGTAAAGGCGATCGCGGACCGGTTCGCGGAGGCGTTCGCGGAGTTCCTGCATCACAAGGCGCGGGTGGATTGGAATTATGAGACAGAGGACGAGCTGACGCATGACCAGTTGATTCACGAGAATTACCAAGGCATCCGGCCGGCGCCGGGCTACCCCGCGCAGCCGGACCACACCGAGAAGCCGATCCTGTTCGACCTGCTTGTCGCCACTCCGGCGACGGGCGTGGACCTTACGGAAAGCAACGCGATGCACCCGGGAGCGGCTGTCTGCGGATTGTATCTATCGCACCCGGATAGCCATTATTTCGCGATCTCGGAATTGCAGAAAGACCAGGTGGAGGACTATGCCCGGCGGAAGGGAATGCCGCTTGAAGATGCGGAGCGCTGGCTCGGACCGTGGCTGGGCTATGCCTGAGGCGCTGCTCAAATCTTTCTGGACGCGGGCGGATTCCCCTGCATTTTGCCGGACACTTCTATGAAACTACATACATTACTGGGAACATGCGCCGCGACGCTGGCGCTTCATGTGTCGGGAATCGCTCTCGCCGGCGGCGAGGGCTGGAGCGCGGATTTCTCCGCCGCCAAGAAGCAGGCTGCGGACGAGAAAAAGGATTTGCTGATGGATTTCACCGGCTCCGACTGGTGCGGCTGGTGCATCAAGCTGAACAAGGAAGTCTTCAGCCACGAGGAATTCAAGGAAGGCGTGAAGGACAAGTTCGTGCTCGTGGAACTCGATTACCCGCGGGACAAATCCAAGCTCAGCGCGGAGACGATCGCGCAGAACGAGAAGCTGGGCGAGAAATACGCCGTTAAAGGCTATCCCACCATCCTGCTCGCGGATGCCGAGGGCCGGCCCTACGCTGCCACGGGCTACCGGCCGAACGGCCCGGAAGACTACGTGAAGTATCTCGACGAGCTGAGAGCCAGAAAGGCAAAGCGCGACGAGGCGTTCGCCAAAGCGGCCGACGAAAAGGGCGTGGAAAAAGCCAAGGACTTGGTGGCCGCGCTCAAGGCGATGGATCTGGATGACTCGATGGTTGCGAATTCCTACGGCGACGTGGTCGAGCAAATCAAGGCAGCCGACCCGCAGGATGAGACCGGATTCACCAAAGCTGCGGAAGCGAAGCAAAGGCTCGCGAAATTCCAGACCGACCTCCGCTCGGCCGATATCGATGCCGCGCTAATCCTGGTGAACAAGACGATTGACGAAGGTGGTTTCGAGAAGAGCGACACCCAGCAATTGGTCATGACCAAGGCCATGATTTTCGCCCAGCAGAAGAAATTCGACGAAGCGTTGGCGACTGCGGACGAGGCCAAAGCGGTGGATCCCGAAGGCGAAATGGCCGCCAACATCGACGATTTCAAAAAACGTCTCCAATCGGCCAAGGAAAAGGCCGCGACAGATGACGGCAAACCCGCCGGTGAGCCACCGGCCGAGGAGAAGACCGACGAAGCGAAAGCCGAGAAGGGTGCCTGATTGGAAATCAGTTCCGGCCGGAGATCTCCCCTTGTCCCGCCGCGTGGATGGCACACCATCCCGCGGTGAGGATCGAGATCGTAAACACCGGCACGGAACTGTTATTAGGTAACACTTTAAACACCCATGGCGCCTGGTTCGGGCGCCAGCTTTTTGAGATGGGTCTGCGGATTTCCCGCCAGACCACGGTGCCGGATGGCGAGGCCATCCGCGAGGCCTTGGCGGACGCGATTCCGCGCTGCGATGTGCTCCTCGTCACCGGCGGACTCGGGCCGACGAGCGACGACATGACGCGGGAAATCACGGCGGAGACGCTGGGTTTGGAGCTGATCGAGGACGAGGCGGCGCTCCGGTCGATGGAGGAATTTTTCGCAATCCGCGGCAGGCCGATGGCGCCCTCGAACCGCAAGCAAGCGCTATCTCCGGTCGGCGCGGACGTGCTGCCGAATGGCAACGGCACCGCCCCCGGCAGCTACATTCCGCCGCGGCTCAACCCGCATTCCGACTGCGCGATTTTCCTGCTGCCGGGACCGCCGCGGGAGCTTTACCCGATGTTCCGCGAGCAGGTCGCGCCGCGGCTGCGGGCTTTGGCGGGCATCGAGATGGTGAAATCGGCGCTGGTGCTGAAATTCACCGGTATCGGCGAGAGCGATTTCGCGGGCAGCGTGGACGACCGGCTGGCGGCGATTCCCAGGCTGGAATACGGCTACTGCGCGCACATCGGCGAGGTGGATTTGCGGCTCATTGGCGAGGCGGCGGACATCGAGCAGGCACGGGCGATCGTCCTTGCGGATTTCGCGAAATACCTCGTCAACGACGACGGCACGACGATGGAGGAAACCGTTGTCCGCCTGCTGGCGGCGCGCGGCATGACGCTGGCCACGGCGGAAAGCTGCACCGGCGGGCTGGTCGCCAGCCGGCTGACCGATGTGCCGGGCGCGAGCGACGTTTTCACCCACGGCTTCGTGACGTATGCGGATCGGGCGAAATCCGGCGTGTTGGGCGTGCCGGCGGAGGAAATCGAGGCAAATGGCGCGGTCAGCGAGCCGGTGGCGCGGGCCATGGCGGAGGGCGCGCTGCGGTCAAGCGGCGCGGATTTGGCGGTCGCCATCACCGGCATCGCGGGGCCGGGCGGCGGGTCGGAGGAAAAGCCGGTGGGCACGGCATGGATCGCGGTCGCAGCGAAGGACGGCCCGACCGAAGCACGCCGCCATTTCCACCCGCGCGACCGGATCGATTTCAAACTATCCGCCAGTCAATCCGCGCTGGAAATGGTCCGCCGGAGGCTGGTGGAAACGTGAAAATCTCGGCATTCGCAAATGGCAGCGAAAGCTCTGATCTCTCCCTTACTTTGAATCAGTGGTGTTAATCTCCCTCACGCCGGTCAATCCGTCACCACGCTCGCCATTTCTCCATCGCCAAATTTCGTGCGCAGGACGGCACCGGGCGGCAGCGCTTTGGCGGAGGTGACGAGGCGGCCTTCGGCATCGAGCGCGACGGAAAATCCGCGCTGGAAGGCGGATTCCGGGCCGAGCGCGCGGAGCATGCCGCGCAGTTTGTCGAGCCTGCGGGTCTGGCGGTCGAGCGCGGCGGGGGCGGTTTTTTCAAATCGCAGCCGAAGGGATTCCAGCGATTCCTGACGGCGCTCCAGCATCCGCGAGGGCTTGCAGGCGCGGTGTCGGGCGCCGGCATCGGCCAAGCGGCGGGCGAGATCGTCGAGTCCGAGGCGGGTGGTTCTGGTGAGCCTTTCGCGAGCCGCGTCGAGGCGCATGACCGGTTCGCGGAGAAGGCGTTCGCCAGCGCGCTGGAGCGGGCCGCGGCGGAGGAGATCGAGCGAGCGCTGCGAGCGGCCGAGGCTCTCGCGGAGGCTGCGGCGCATCCGGCCGCCGAGCTGTGCGAGCCGGGCGAGCAGCTCGCCGCCGTCCGTCACCGCCAGCTCCGCGGCGGCGCTCGGCGTGGGCGCGCGCAAGTCCGCGGCGAAGTCGGCAATGGTGAAATCGATCTCATGCCCGACGGCGGAAATGATCGGAATCGGGCAGGCGGCGATGGCGCGGGCAACGATTTCCTCGTTGAAATTCCAAAGGTCCTCAATCGATCCACCGCCGCGGCCGACGATGAGCACGTCGCAGCGCGGGTAGCCAAATGCCTCGGGCCGGCCGAACTTGTCAATGGCCCGGGCGATTTCCGCCTCCGCGCCGCTGCCCTGCACGCGCACCGGGAAAAGCACCGGCTGGACCCACGGCGCGCGGCGGGTGAGCACGTTGAGAATGTCTTGGAGCGCCGCGCCGGTTCCGGACGTGACGAGGCCGATGGTACGGGGGAATTTCGGAATCGGCCGCTTGCGTTCCGCCGCGAACAGGCCTTCCGCATCGAGCTTCCGCTTTAGCGCCTCGAAGCGCGCCTGCAAGTCCCCCGCCCCGGCGGCTTCGGCCTTCTCGACGATGAGCTGGAGCTGGCCGCGGGCCTCATAAACGGTGGATTCCGCGAAAATCCGCACTGCCGCGCCGTCCGCCAGCGCGTCCGCGCCCGATTTCCGGCGCGCGCCGAACATCGCGCACTGCACCTGCCCGGACGCGTCTTTGAGCGAGAAATACCAATGCCCGCTGCCCTGTTTGCGCAGATTCGAGACCTCGCCCTCCACCCACACGCTGCCGATCTGGACCTCCAGCAGGTTCTTCATGCGCCGCAGGAGCTGCGTCACGGAAAGCGATTTCGCCTCGGCGGCGCGGGGATGGGAAAACAGGTCCACGCCGCACTCTGGCAAGCGGTTTTGGGATTTCGAGCGGGAAAAATCCGGCGA
Source organism: Verrucomicrobiales bacterium (assembly GCA_038235225.1). Classification (GTDB taxonomy): domain Bacteria; phylum Verrucomicrobiota; class Verrucomicrobiia; order Verrucomicrobiales; family Akkermansiaceae; genus Luteolibacter. The sequence goes on along the minus strand of JBBSUD010000120.1, from coordinate 5,020 downwards.
AAATCGCGGACGACCAAGGATGCAGAATCCCCCGCGGATTGACCGGCGAAAATGGTCGGCCTAGCCTCCGCGCCTTGGCCGACCATTCTCAAATCGCTGTCATCGGAGGCGGCCCGGCAGGGCTGCGCGCCGCGGAGATCGCTGCTACGGCGGGGCGGCGGGTGGTGCTCTATGAAGGGAAACCGTCGGTCGGCAGAAAATTTCTCGTGGCGGGGAAAGGCGGCCTGAACATCACGCACGGCGAGTCGCGCGAGCGATTTACCACCCGCTACACCGGCCCGGACCAGCCTGCGGGGACATGGGAATCGCTGATTGCGGATTTCGATTCGACCGCCTTGCGCGAGTGGGCGGCGGGGCTGGGGATCGAGACGTTCCTGTCCTCGAACGGCCGCGCTTATCCGCGGGAAATGAAGGCCGCGCCACTGCTCCGACGCTGGATCGCGCGGTTGCGGGGGCTGGGCGTGGATTTCCGCGCGCACCACCGGCTCGTCTCGTTGGAACCGGGAAATCCGTGGCAGCTCGGCTTCGAAAACGGCGCCACCGCCACCGCGGACGCCGTCATCCTCGCGCTCGGCGGCGGTTCGTGGCAACGCACCGGATCGGACGGCGCATGGGGGGAAATGCTCGACCGGCTGGACATCGCGCGGCACCCGCTGTGCCCGGCTAATTGTGGCTGGGAGCACGCCTGGCCGGCGGATTTGCTGGAAATCGCCGAGGGGCTGCCGCTCAAGAACATCCACGCCAGCGCGGCCGGCAAGACGGTCATCGGCGAGCTGATGGTGACCCGCTACGGCCTCGAAGGCGGCGCGATTTACCAACTCGGCGCGACGCTCCGGCAGATGCGGCACCCTGCCATCGCCATCGATTTCAAACCGACCTTCACGCTTGAGCGGTTGGTCGCGAAGATGCAGTCGGTGCGGCGGGATTTCCTGCGGGAAGCCCGCGCGCGCTGGAAGCTGGGCGACGCGGCGCTGGCGATTCTCTCCGGGAAATCCTGCCCGGACGCCGCCTCGCTGGCGCGCGAGGTGAAGCACTGCGTCGTCACTCTCACCGGCCCGCGCCCGCTGGATGAAGCGATTTCCTCCGCCGGCGGCGTCCGCTGGGCCGAGCTGGATGCCGATCTGATGGTAAAGCGCCACCCCGGTCTCTATGTGGCCGGGGAGATGATCGACTGGGAAGCGCCGACCGGCGGCTACCTGATCCAAGGCTGCTTCGCCACCGGCGCGCGGGCGGCGGCAGCGGCGGTAACGCGCACCGGCTTGGTCTGACGGCGACGCAAATCGGCCATGGAGGATGACCTTGCTTGACGCGGCGATCTGCGGCGGCATCATCCCGCGCGGCCTCGGCCGGAACCACCAATTTTCTCAATCGTCATGAACCTACGTCTCATTTCCCTCCTCGTCGCACTGGGCTCCGCGACCCTCGCCTCCTGCTACCCCTACAATGAAAATGACCGCCGCAGGGATCCGCGGAACCGGAACGAGCGGACGGTTTCGAACCCGGAGCAGCAGAAAATCCAGGACCAGCGGGACCGCCTCAAGCGCAAGGAAACGGCCATGAAGAAGCAGCGCCAGGAGCTTACCGAGCGCGCCGATGGCGAGAATGAGCGCACCATTCCGACCACCCCGCCGATCGAGAAACCCAAGCCGAAAGTGCCGGAAAAACGCGACAACGTCGTGGCCCAGAAGGTGCCGGGCAAGGAGGGGTTCGTTTTCAGCCCGTATAACAACAAGGTGATCAACGTGCAGGACATCCCCAGCGGGACGCTGGTGCAGGATCCGACCTACACGGGCGACGGCACCGGATATTTCCGCGTGCCTTGATCCCGGTCGATTTCCCGAGGATGCCTCCACGGAAACACCCCGACCGGGTCCGGTTCTCCGGCCCGGTCTTTTTTATAAACCCATGAAGACGGATTTCCCCAACATTGCCATTCTCGGCGGCGGCCTGCTTGGCGGGTCGCTCGCGCTCGCACTCGCCCGCCTGGAAAATCCGCCTGAGGTCCGCCTGTGGGCGCGCAAGGCGGAGACCGTCGCGGCCGCGCAAGAACTTGGAATCACCGGCGGCACCTCGGATTTGGCGGAAGCCGTGGGCGCGGCGGACCTTGTTATCCTCTGCGTGCCGGTCGGCGCGATGGCCGCGCTGGTTACTGACGCGCTCGCCGCCGGGCTCCCCGACGGCTGCCTCATTACTGATGTAGGCAGCGTCAAGCTGGTGCCGCACCGCCGGATTTCCCCGCTACTGCGGGAGCGGAAAATCGATTTCATCGGCAGCCACCCCATGGCCGGTTCCGAGCGGAACGGCCTCTCCGCCGTCACCGACACGCTGTTCCAGAACGCCGCCTGCCTGCTCACCAATGACGACGGCGTCCCCCGCGGGCGCGCCAATGCCCTCGACGATTTCTGGAAATCCATCGGTTGCCGGACCTCGTGGATGAGCGCCGCGATCCACGACGAACTCGTCGCCCGCATCAGCCACCTGCCGCACATCATCGCGGCCAGCGCCGCGCGCGTCTGCCTGAAAGACCCCTCCGAAGGCCGCTTCGGCGGCGGCGGACTGCGGGACACCACCCGCGTCGCGGCGGGGAATCCCGTGATGTGGGCCGAGATCGTCACCGAGAACCGCCACGCGCTCATCGAGCTGCTGCGGGAATCCATCGGCGATCTCCAGGAAATCCTCGGCGCGCTGGAACGCGCCGATCAGGACAAAGCCTGCGAGTGGCTCACCACCGGGCTGGAGCGCCGCGCGCCGCTCAACCGGCCGCCGCTGGTGTAGATCCCGTTTCCCAGCCCATTCATGTCGGAATTTCGAATCAAAGCCATCACCAAGCTCCGCGCGGAGTTCAGCGTCCCCGGGGACAAAAGCATGTCCCACCGCGCCGCCATCCTCGGCGGCCTGTCCAACGGCGTCTGCACCATCACGAATTTCCTCCCCAGCGAGGATTGCATCAACACGCTGCAAGCCATGCAGGCGCTCGGCGCCCCGCACGAAATCCTCCGCGAACTCACCGGCTACGGCCCCGTCGAACTGCGCATCCACGGCCGCTCGATGAAGCTCAGCGCGCCATCCGCGCCGATCGATTGCGGCAATTCCGGTACCGGCATGCGCCTGCTCGCCGGCCTCCTCGCCGGCCAGGATTTCCCGTCCGAACTCTTTGGCGATGCATCGCTTTCCAGTCGCCCCATGGGCCGCATTACCGATCCGCTGGGCCGGATGGGCGCGAAAATCGAGACCCGCGGCGCGAAATCCGGCTGCGCTCCCCTTCTCATCCACCCCGCCCGCCTCAGCCCGCTGGAATACGACATGCCCGTCGCCAGCGCCCAGGTGAAGAGCGCCGTGCTGCTCGCCGGCATGTTCGCGGAAGGCAAATCCACTGTCATCCAGCCCGCCGAGACGCGCGATCACACCGAGCGCATGCTCGCCTCCTTCCAGGTCAGCACCAAGCGCGACGGCAACGCGATTTCCATCTATGGCGGCCAGGTCCCCGAAGCCTGCGATTTCACCGTCCCCGGCGATATTTCCAGCGCCGCCTTCTGGCTGGTCGCCGCCGCCGCCCTGCCCGGCGCGCATCTCCTGCTCCAGAACGTCGGCCTCAATCCCACCCGCACCGCCATCCTCAAAGTCCTCTCCCGCATGGGCGCGCCGATGACGGAAATCGTCCACAGCTCCCACGGCGAGCCGATCGGCAACATTGAAATCCACGGCTCCCAGCTCAGGGGCACCGAGCTGCTGCTGGAGGAAATCCCGAATCTCATCGACGAAATCCCGGTCATCGCCGTCGCCGCCGCGCTTGCCGAGGGCGTCACCGTTATCCGCAATGCACGCGAGCTCCGCGTCAAGGAAACCGACCGCATCACCACCACCGTGGACGGCCTGCGCCAAATGGGCGCCGAGGTCGAGGAATTCGAGGACGGCATGGCCATCACCGGCGGCAGGCCGCTCAAGGGCGCCGTCATCGACAGCTTCGGCGATCACCGCATCGCCATGGCCTTCGCCATCGCCGGACTCTTCGCCCGTGGCGAGACGGTCATCAAAAACACCGAGTGCGTGAACACCTCCTACCCCGGATTCGCCCACCACCTCGACGCCATCCGCCACGAGAAATCCGCCCCCGCCGATTTCGCACTGCCCACCATTTCCCGTGCCTGACGCCGCCATGAGCCACCCCCATTTTGCCATCGCCATCGACGGCCCCGCCGCCTCCGGCAAGAGCACGCTCGCCCGCGAGATCGCGCGCCGCCTTGGCTTGGTGATGGTCAATTCCGGCGAAATGTACCGTGCCGTTACTTGGAAAGCGCTCCAGGAAGGCCTTGACCCTCAAGACTCAGCAACCGTCGCCGCCATGCTGGGCCGCTTGGAAATCGAGTGCGGGGAAATCGGCATGACCTCCACCATTTCCATCGATGGAGTCAATCCATCCGCCCACCTCCGCAGCCGGGAAGTCAACGCGAACGTCTCCGCCGTGTCCGCCATTCCCGAGGTCCGCCAGCGCCTTGTCGCCCTCCAGCGCGACTACCTCCACCACACCAGCATCATCATGGAAGGCCGGGACATCGGCTCCGTCGTCTTCCCCGATACGCCGTATAAAATCTACATCGATGCCGATGAATCCGTCCGCGCCGCCCGCCGCTGTGACGATGGCGAGGTCGATTCCGTAGCCAAGCGCGACGCCGCCGATAGCGCCCGCGCCGTCGCCCCGCTCATCGTCCCCGAAGGCGCCGCCAAACTGGACACCTCCAGTCTCAGCATCGACGCCGCCGTGGACGCCGTCATCGCCATCCTAAAACGCCAAGGCCTCCCCGCCTGACCCCGCCGCTTTCACACTGAACCGGACCGATGAAATGACATTCACCCGCTGGCGCACGAGAACGTCCCGGAGTTTGATTTGCAACAAATCGATTTGCATGCCCTCGGTGCCGTGTTGGACGGGGTGGAGCAGTTTTTCGTCGGTGCGGGCGATGCGTGCCAGCATCTCGGCGTCCTTGCGGTCGGACTTGCGGTCGTTCTTGTAAATCGCGCG
>JBBSUD010000119.1:0-17718 GCA_038235225.1 Verrucomicrobiales bacterium | reverse complement strand
CGCTGACGAGCTTGGTGAGTTGGGATCTTGTGACCACAACCTCAGAGCAGCACCCGCCCCTCCAACCGATGTCAAACAGCACGCCGTCCCACCCCGGAAAACCACCCCATTTCGTGGGTAGTTTTAATTGTCGTCGCACATGTGAGGAACGAAGGCGCTGCTTTCTCGCCGGTGGTTGAGATGGGAATGGGGTGGCCTGTGAGTCCTCGCTGCATGGATTTTAAAGGAAAATACGAATTTATTTAATTCTCCCGGGAGATGGAAAGCGGACTTTAAAAGGTCGAGGGAGAGTTAAAGGAAATGCCTGTTTTCTTTAATTGGCGTGGGGCGATGGAAAGGTTTCGTTCAATTCTTAAACGGGTGATTCGGCGAGGGTCCCGGTGATTTTTTGCGCGATGATGGCTTCGAGATCGGAATCCATGGCGAAGGGTTGGGTGATTTCGAGGAATGCCCAGCGGCCGAATTTCTTGAGGTTGTTGACGCCGGGAATCCAGTAGGCGCGCATGGTGTCGGCCATCACTTTCGTGTCTTCGCCGCGGTAGCCCTTGATCTCGACGATGAGGTTGAGCGGATCGTCGGGGCCGCGGCCATCGTCCGCCTTGAGGAGAAGGTCGGGGAGGTAGCGGCGCTGGTCGGAACCGGGCAGGTAGGGAATTTCCAAGCCGAGTCCTTGGTTCTTGGCGTAGGCGAGGACGGCGGGATGGGTCTCGGCGGCGCGGGCGAATTGGGCTTCCCAGTCGGAATCGGTGACGACGAGGTTGAGATGGGATTTCTGCGGATCGGTTTTCCAAGTGTCCTTGGAGGTGTTGAAATTGACGTGGGCGGTGCTGCCGGTGGGGTTGTAGGGATCGAGGAGGGCCTGGATCTGCGCGGACTGGAGCTCGGACGCGTTGATCGCGTTGACGATGCGGTTGCAGGCTTCGTCCGACCTTTCCCGCATGAGGATCAGGGCGGGATAGGTGTCGCCGACGCAGACGAGGTGGTTGTCGAGCCACTGGCGGACGATGCGCTTGAGCTGGCCGTTGTCGTCACGGTATTTCGTCTCGATGAGGCGGGTGGTGAGCTTGAAGAGGATGGTGGACGCGCGTTCGGTTTTCAGGTGCTGGACGTTACAGCGTGCCCTCGCGATAGCCGGAACCGGCAAGGAGGAAGGGCGTGGCGGAGAGATCGAAGACTGTGGAAACGCCCATGGTGCGCTTCACCGCTTCGAGGCCGTTGATCCAGAGGGGGGCAAATTGGTTGGCCTTCTTTACGCGCTCTTTCGCGTCCTTCAAATCATCGCCAGAGTTCGGGTTGCCGTGATCGTCGATGAAGTCATCTTCGCTGGACTGCTTTTCGCGGTAGCAGTGATGGGCTTCATCGTTGAGGACGAAAATGTTTTTGATCCCCATGAGGTCGCCCATCACACGGCGAACCATTTCGCTTTCGTTCTCGCGGGTCGGGAGATCAGGGCCGCGGCCTTGGAGGAATCTGCGCCCGCCGGCGGAAAGTTGGATTTTCTCTCGGAGCTGAAAGGCGTGGTAGTTGATAATGACGATGCGCGCTTTTTGGATTTCCAGCCGCATGTCGTCGGGTACGAGTTCGCGGTTGAGGTAGTAGCTCTCCGAATCGTTCGGAAGCAGGACACGGAGGCGGTCGCGAATGGTGATGCCTGAGGCGACGATCCGGAACCCGCTGGCGAACTGCTTTGAGCCGGGGCGGCGGTAGGCATTGATCGTCTGCCAAGCGATGAGCATGGCCATAACGGTGGTCTTGCCGGCACCGGTCGCGAGTTTCAGCGCAATGCGGAAAAGTTCGGGGTTCGCCTCGCCGTTGGCGGCTTCGAGATATTCTCTCGCCCACTTAAACTGAGAGTTTTTCGGGGCGACTTCCGAAAGCCAGATGTGGTTTCCACTGCCTCGATTTGGCAAAAAAAGGGACGGACACCGTTGAACTGGTGATGCCGCCAGTTTTGGAGAATGCGCGCCGTCTCTGGTGTGACGCCTCAGATTTTCGCATCCTTGAGCTGTCGCCACGAATCGACGGCGGAACGGACTTTGTTGATGATGCCCTGGGTGTCGTAGATCAGGCCATCGACCGTGATGCCCTCGACCTTTTCCACGAACAAGTCGGCTTGCTCGTCCTTTTTCTTGCCTTTGTTGACCTTCGGCTTGGGAACCGTTGTGTCATAGGAACTCGATCGACGGGTCGGGATGGTCTTTTCCGTAGGTTCCCCTTCCAGTGGAGGCGCGGATAATTGTAGGGCGAATTGAGGATGGGCTTGTCGAAGAATTCGTTAGATATGGGAAAGAGATCAGGGAACGAATTTCACGCCAGCGGGGTTCATCCGGCAGAGTCGGTCAAGATGGGCCCCCCATCTTCAAGCGTGAAAAGAAAGACGCTACGGGTCGAGGTGTTGCCCTTGGGGTGGTGTAGGGTTCCCGGCGGTATCCGGTGACGATCCCCGAGAGGAATGCCGCCGCAGCCTTCCGCTGATGAAGGTGGATCGGATGGCCGATCATTTGCCCGGAGCGCTCCTCGGAAATCCGCCACCAACCGGATTCCCTAACGCTTGGCGAGACGGAAACGGATTTCGGGCCTTCTTGATTGAGAAGGTGGAGCGTCGGCATGCTGGGAGGGTGAAAGAATGGACCAGCCATGGTCAATGGGAGGAGCAGGGAAATGCGCGGGCCTGCGGGGCCGGAGAATGGGACTTTTGCATCGCGGGAAACCTTCGTCGCATCCTCCCGCATTTTGCCCGCAAACCCGGAATCAGCGATCAATGGTCACTGCACGGGATTTAGCCAACTACGCGAGAAACAAAGGACCATCCGGAAGATCCCGCTTACCCGCTTTTCCTAGTTTTCGCTCAACGTTCCGCGGCACCCACGGGCGGCAGGCGAACGTGATGCCGCCGTGTCGCTGAGTCCGTCGGCACAAACTACGATCAAACGAGCACGGGTGCTCGCGGGCTGTCCACCGGATTCGCAGGCGCCATCGGCAGGCAGCGTTCGAGCCAGCGCTCGTATGTGCCCAGCGATTCGGAGGACATCAGTTTCATCATCGTTTCCATACATGCGCCGCACATCATCAGCGGCGTTTCCCCATACACGAGGCTGGTTCCCATGCAGTGGGCGGCGATGGTGTATTCCGCACAATTCTCGCGATCAGCACCGCAAGTAAAGCAACGCGCGATCCACGGCCCGATCGCGCCGACCGGCTGCGAACGAAAATCCGCGAGGCGCTGCGGCACGTCCGAATGGTCGAGAAAATATTCGCCGATGCGGTCGCGGCTTTCGGTGGAAAACTCCATGCGCAATTCTCCCTGGCAGGACTCGCAAATGGCAATTTCCATAATCACCTCGCCTTTGAAGTATGCCTTTTGGATCAAATGGCTATCGGCCAAATCGACACCGCAATCTCCGCATTTTGCGAAGGGCAGGCCGGTTTCCTCCGAGTGCAGGCTGTCCGGGGTCGGGTGAAATCGGTGCATGGGCTTACGATGAAACGGCGGGCGCGGGAGTCGAGCGGTTTCCGCGCAATGGGGGTCAGGGCGAGGTCTTGCTGTAGCACTTCAGCGGCGCATCCACACCCTCGGGCATCACTCGGATTTCGCGCCCGTCTTCGGAAATGGCGATGGATTCGGCTTGTCCGAGATTGTGCGCGCCGAGGCTTTCGGGTTCGCGCGCGAATGCTTCCGGCCAAGTCTCACCAGGTTTCCGCGGGAAAATAAAAGTGCCGTAATAGGTAACGGCCGCGGCGAACGAACCATCCGCGGCGATGTCCAGTCCGGTGGGCTGGTTGCGGAACGGGATCAGGCTGCCGCCTGGCGATTTAAAACGCGTCTTTCCGATTTTCTTCGCTGTCAAAACCCCCGTCCCGGCCGGCGGGTGCAGCGGAAGTTCCCATAACTCCGGCGGGTCGGTGCGCTTGCTGAGCAGCAGGATTTTCCCCGCGGCGGCATCCACGGCAACGGCTTCGCAGTCCCGCGGGCCGCCATCGTAGCGGAATTCAACCTTCCACGCGGGCGCGGCGCTGGCGGTTAGCGATTTCCCCGCGGCGGGCAGCGCCGGCTCGCGCAAAACGTAAAGGATGCAAATTCCCCGGGCGGCCGCGTTGTCGCCGGTATCGGCAACCAACAACCAGGATTTCCCATCCATCGTGAAGGATGCCATATCTTCCCAATCGATATTCCGGGCGTCCCTCACCATCAGTTTGCCGCGATCCGCGCCGGTGGTGTCGGTCAGATAGATTTCCGGTTTGCCGCCGCTGTCGTTGACGATCCAGAGGAAATCGGGATCCGCCGGGGACGCAGCGAGGCCGCTGCCTTCGTTGACGGCGGGCAGGCTCAACCGGCAGGTGGTGGATTTCCACGGGCTTTCCTCCGCTCCGCAAATCCGGAGTGTGGCGGTAAGCGCGATGACGAAACAGCAGGCGGATTTCATGCCCCCAAGATGCCCGCCGCGCGCCGCTCAGCCAAGCCGGATTCGCAGATTCTCCAAAACCGCCATGAACCGGAGATATGCCTCTCGGGGACTGGCGTAGGGCGAGAAATAGGCATGCACCTCGCCATCTGATCCGCCCTTGGTGGACATCCAGTGGAAATGATCGGAGGTCTGCATGCCGGCCCATTGAGAGGTTAGTTTTTCATCGGCGGCGGCGAGGACCGCAGGTTCAAGTTTGTGGACTTTCGCCATCGCATCCCGTTGCATGTCATTTCCCAACCATGCGGACAGATCGCGCTCGGAATCCGCCCAAGATGTCAGCGAAGGGCACTCATAGTTCCGCGAAGCGCGGTATAACTCGACGGCCTCGGTGGGCGTCACCCACTGCAAGCCCGCATCTTCCAATGCTTCGGGCATGGCCTTCCAAAAATCGAATATGCCGGAAGCCGCTGGCTGGCGTTCGCCGATGTGTTCGTAATCCATGAAAAGATTCACCAGATCACCATGACATTCCGCAAGCCAGCCGGCAAATTTCCGCGGCGTCAGCGGATGCTCGCTCCAGTCGGCGTCGGGAAGGCGGAATGCGATGTCGTCGGACAGCCGGTCGTTGCGCAACAAGGTCTTGATGCGGGCGGTGTCCGGCGCGCGGTAGAGGAAATTGGGCGAAAGCCCGGCCAGATTCCCCTCCACGCCTTCCGCCAGCACGCCTTCGAAACCCATGGTTTCGGCCTTGGCGGCGATCGCATCGTTATAAATCAACTCGGTATTGCGGAATACCCGCGGCCGGACTGAAAACACTTCTTCCAACTTCTGCAAATGCATCTCCACCTGCCGGTCGAACTCGCGGTTCGAATATACAAAAGCCAGCGAATGATCATAAGTCTCAGCCAACAGCTCCACTCCGCCGGATGCCACCAAATCGCGAAACGATTCCAATGCATCCGGCCGATATCTTTCCATTTGCGAAATAGCGGTTCCGCTGATGGAAAGCGCCATCCGGAAGCGGCCGGCATTTTCCTCAATGATTTTCCGGAACATGCGGTTCGCCGGGAGATAGCAACGATCCGCCACGCGCGCCAGAATTCCCGCGTTCGTCGCCTCGTCCTCATATCCCTCGCCGCCTGCCAGCGCCTCGCACGATACCAAGCGGCCGGGTTGGTGGACCTGGAAATATAAGCAAACGTCGGGCATCGGATCCGGGCGGGCGAGGGTTTCTGAGATCTGCGGGGACGGCGGCTTCCAGCACGCACCGCGCCAAGACCGCCGACCCGCCTCCGCGGAAATAATCCGTGCCCGGTCCGGCGAGCCGCGCATCTTCGCGCCATGTGGAAATACTTGCTGCTACTGCTGCTACTGCTGTCCTCATGCGCCTTCCTGCCGAGACCAGCCACGGTGCCGGTGCGGACGGAGGTGGCGGGAAATCCGGCGGGAAGCGAAATGGTCATCCTGCTCCCGGGCCGCCACAGCAGCCCCAGCGAGCTGCGGCGGAAAGGGATTTTCCAACTCGCGGCTGATACCTGGCCCGCGGCGCGGATCGTCTCCCCGGATCTGCATCTTGCCTACTATATGAATCGTAGCGCCGCCCTTCGCCTGCACGAGGACGTGATCGTCCCGGCGCGGAAATCCGGCGTGACCGAGCTCCACCTGGCCGGCATTTCCATGGGCGGCATGGGCGCGCTGATTTACGACATCGAGCACCCCGGCGAGGCGGATTCCATACTACTGCTTTCCCCGTATCTGGGTGAGGATGCCGTGGTCCGGGAAATCGAGGCGGCCGGCGGCCTGAAGAAATGGCGGCCCGGCGCGGTGGCGGAGGACGATTACAGCCGCCGGCTATGGCTCGGCCTCCGGCGGAAATGGCTGGAAAAGGGCGACCGACCGCGGGTGCTGTTAGGCTGCGGGCGCCAGGACAGTTTGGCACCGGCCAGCCGCTTGTTTGCCAAAGAGTTCTTGAAGCCGGACGAGGTGATGTGGATCGACGGCGCGCATGATTGGCCGACGTGGCGGGCGCTCTTCCGCGGGCTTTCGGCGAGGGCCGGGCGTTAGTCCAAAAGGTCCGCAAGCTCTGCCGGATTTTCGGCGAGGATTTCCGCGCCGGCTTCGACAAGGCGCGGGCGGTCGTGATAGCCCCACGTCACCGCGATGGCGCGCATGCCGGCGCGGCGGGCGGTTTCGAGGTCCATGGTGGAATCCCCGATGACGATGCAGTCCGCCGACGCGAGCTCCAGCTCGGCGGCGATTTCCAAAGCGCCGCGCGGGTCCGGCTTGTGCGGAATGCCGGCCCGCTGCCCGAGCACCGAGGCGAAGCGAATGCCGGGGAACATGCTCGCCACGATTTCCACCGTAAATGGATGCGGCTTGTTCGACAGCACCGCCAGTGGATGTCCCCGCCGCTTCAGCGTCTCCAGCAGCTCGGGGATTCCGGCGTAGGGCGCGGTGCCGTCGCGCCAGGTTTTGTCGTAATCGGCTTTGAAATCGTTTTCCAATGTATCGACAAGCGTGGCATCCGGCACGGCGCGCTCGATGAGCACACGCGAGCCGTTGCCGATGAATCCGCGCACCGCCTCGCGCGAATGTTCCGGCAGTCCACGCGCCGCCAGCACCCGGTTCAACGAACCCGCGATGCCATCCAGCGAATCCACCAAGGTGCCGTCCAAGTCAAATATCAGTCCGCATTTCATGCGGCGACGGTGGTCGGGCGATGCGTTCCGGGAAAGGGCGAAGCGACGGTATGCTTCGATTATCTAAGCCACGGAGAGAAACAAATTGTCATTCTAATCATGGGCTCCGCGGTGCGGCGGGAACGGATGGAAAACTCCATTGTGTTCATCGATGAAATGGATCTTCACCTGAATACCGCACTGCAGAAAACCGTGCTTGGGGAGATTGTGGAACGATGAATTCCGGATTCCTCACAGTTATGGACCGCCAGCCATGCGCTCGGGTTTATCGAATACCCGGCTATCTCGCTTTGCGCGACCGGGATTTCCTGATGGACGACGAAATCCGGGCAATCAGGTTAGAGCTGCCGAACCTGCATATCCTGCCATTCTACTCGATCGAGAACCTGCTCTATCATCCGGAGAACATCGGCTCGCTGGAGATTGCGGATTTCGATGCCGGAGATTGGATTTCCGCAATCCGGGAATGGAAGTCGGCGAATCCGCTGCGCGAGGTGAAGCATGAGCGTGGCCGGATTCAGGAACTGCGGACCATCCCTTCGCTTGCCAAAGCGAAGGCGGCCGAGGCGGATCCCAAAGAGATTTACGATGCCTATGCTTCCGACGATTTCGAGCGGTTCTACCCGGTTTTCCCGCAACAGCGGATGCCGCTGGATTTCCTCTCGCGGTTCGGGCTGGCCCGGGATCGGCTGGCGCGCGCGCCGTGGTTCCGGCGGCAGGTCCGGGCCGCCACCATGCCCCCGTCAGGAATCGAACCTGAATTTAGCGTTTAGGAAACGCCCGTTCTATCCGTTGAACTACGGGGGCCTCGCGGCGGCTTGGCCGGGGTGGAAATAGCCGGGTGGCGGGCGGCGGGCAAGTCAGTTCTGGCCGCCGGGCCGGGGGAATTTCGGCAGGCCGATACGCTGCGACGAGTAGATGCCCTGCGAGCCGCTGCACCGGTAGGCGACGATGCAGGCGGTGGCGATGAAGGTGGCATTGCCCGCGCCAAAGAGCTCAATGCCCATCAGCGTGGAGGCGATCGGCGTGTTGGTGGCGGCGCCGAATATCGCGACGAAACCGAGCGCGGCGAAGAGATCGACAGGCGCTCCGAGCGCTAGTGCGAGGGTGTTCCCCAAGGCCGCGCCGATGAAGAAAAGTGGCGTTACTTCGCCGCCTTTGAAGCCGGCGGAGAGGGTGACGACGGTGAAAACGAGCTTCCAAGCCCATGCATCGATGGGGATGTCCATCGCGCCGAACATGGCGGGCAGCGTGATCGCATCCGGCCGATTTCCCAGAATCCCGAGGCCGAGGTAATCGGGTGTGCCGGCTACGAAAACCAGGCCGATGACGATTGCACCGCCGATGAACGGCCGCCATTCCGCGCGGGGGACGTAGGTCCGATAGAGCGTGGAGAGGCGGTGGGAAAACCACGAAAATAGCGAGCTGGCGAGGCCAAACGCGACCGCCGCGACGATAACCTTGGCCATCAGGACGAGATCGATGCCGGAGCCGGCGGACGGGACATTCACGTGATAAGACGTGTGACCAACGCCCCAGGCGCGGCACGCCCAATCGGCCAGCACGGAAGCGAGGAAGCATGGGACGAGGGCGTCATACTGGACGCGGCCGACGACGAGAACCTCCAGCGCGAAGACCGCGCCGGCGACGGGCGTGCCGAAAATCGAGCCGAATCCGGCGGCGACGCCGGCCATCAGGAGGATGCGCAGGCTGGCAGCATCGAGCTTCACGGCGCGGCCGATGCCGGCGGCGATGCTGCCGCCAATTTGCACGGCGGTGCCCTCGCGGCCGGCTGATCCGCCGAAAAGGTGGGTGACGAGCGTGCCGGCGAGCACCAGCGGAGCCATCCGCACGGGCACGCCCGCGCCGGGCTGGTGGATTTCATCGATGAGGAGATTATTCCCGGCGGCGGCGGATTTCCCGTAAATCCGATAGATCAGGCCGACGCCTAGTCCCGCGACCGGCAGCAGATAGAGCAGCCACGGATGGGCGAATCGCGCCATCGTCACGGCGTCCAGCGAGCGCAGGAAAAAGGCGGAAGCCGAGCCGACGGCGCCGGCCAGTAGCGCCAACAGAACGGCCCAGCGGAGGGCGTTGCGGAGGTGGGGAAGGAGAAGCTTCATCGTCGCCCAACGGCGTGGCGGGGAAATACAGCAGGCAGCGGACCCCTCCCAGCGTGGATTTCTCGATCGCCCGCGGATCCGCCTCAATCCCCGCCCGGCCCAAGAAATCCTTCCGCATCCAGCGTCGCGCCGGCGGGCAGGACCAGCCCCTCCTCGGGGCCGGCCGGGCCGTGGGCGCGGATTTCGCCCTCGGGGCCGGATTTCAAATACCAGCCTGGTAGGAGCTTGCCCCAAGTGCCGGGCTTGTGGCCGGGCTGTTCCTCGCTGTCCGCCTGCGGTTTCGGCGCGTGTGGCATGGACATCGCGATGACAGTCCGACCGACGGCAAGACAGGGAAAATGGGCGATACCGGGGATTCCCAGATGCTCCAGCGCGCGCGCGCCGAAATCGAAAAAAGCACTCCCGCCACCCGGTCCGGCGGACAGAATCGCGTCCCGCAGCCCGTCGCCGCCGACCCAATGGTCCTCGACGCGGCCCGAGAAGAGCGGGCGCCGGCGGATGGGCGCGTGGAACATTTCGGAAAATGCCGGCAGCGCGCCGGGCAGTTCCAGCAGATCAAACTCCCTCGCCAGCACGACAAACCGCAGCCGCCGGGGCAGTGCGGCGATCTGGCCGATCTGGTGTCCATTGATCCACCAGCGGCGGCGTTGGTCGCGGTCGACGTTGCGGAAATTCTCGACCGCAGGCGCGCGGCCGCCGGGAATCCGATCAGCCCAGCCAGCGCGGCGGAAGCGCAACGTCAGCGCTTTCGCCGAACACTGGTGGAGGGCATCGCGCACGGTTTCCAAGTCGCCGCTGCCAGCGGGAATTTCCCGGCCGAAAGACATCGTTAGGCCGTACGGCACGCGATATGGCCGCTTCGCGAAAAATTTCCCCCGTTCGAACGAGAAAATCGAACCCCAGGCGCCGTCGCAATACATCGGCACGAGCGGGTGATCGGCCTTTCTCGCGATGAGTTCGAAGCCACGCCGCAGTTCGCTGAGCGTGCCGGTCCGGGTGAGCTGGCCTTCGGGAAACAGGCAGACGAGTTCGCCGTTTTTCAAAGCGTCAATGGTGATGCGGATCGCCTCGCGAGGCTGATCCCGGCGGATGGTCACGGTGTCGAAAATGCTCACGAACGCGCGGATCCACGGGCTGGCCATGAACACGTCGTCCATCACGAACCGCACCTGCCGCGGGCAGGCGGAGGTGATGAAGAACGCGTCTGCAAAGGTGACGTGGTTCGGCAGCAGCAGCGCGCCACCCTCCAGCGGGATGTTCTCACTGCCGGTCGTGCGGATCCGGTAAATCGAGCGGACGATGCCGCAACCTACCAGCCGGATAAAATCCCGTGGCAAAAGCCCGATGATCCCAATGGTCACCGCGCCGCTCAGCAAACCGATGAACCCGATTTCCAAGCGGAATGCCAAGCCCGGGGAAATCCCCAACCGCCGCGCGCCGAACTCGAAAAGGCCGATCAGCAGCACCGCGACGATGCCAGCGAGGCAATCCTGGAGATTGACCGCGGATTGCAGTTCGCCGCGCTTCGCCGCAGGGTAACGGTCTTGCGCCCAAGCATTTAGAGGGGCCAGGAACATGGCAGCGGAGAACGCAAGCAGCCCGAGCGTCACCAGAAACGCGGTGCCGTCCGGCGTCATGAAAGCAAGCGCGATGGCCGTCACCGTCATCACCATCCCCGCGAGGGGCACCCAAGCCAGCTCGATCCGCCGCCGCAGTAAAAACGAACCGAATCCAAATCCCGCCGCCATCCCCAAGAGCGCCGCGGCCATGAATATCGAGGAAAGCGTGCCGAAACCCTTGCCGCCGCCGGTCATCCACTGCGCCAGCTTCACCGACCACAGGTTGATAAACGCGGCGAATCCCCAGAAAAACGCCACTCCGAAAGCCGCGCGCCGCAGCGGCACATCGCGCCATAGCTCGCCCAAGTTGATGAAATGACTCACCGCCAGCCGCGCCGTGAATTTCCGGCAATCCTGCGCCGGCACCCGCGGGATCGCAATTGCCATGGCCAGCGCTGGAATCGACAGCGCGGCCAGCACTAGCAACGGAGGCAGCGCGGCTTTGTAGGCCATTTCCACACCGCCGCCGCTGCTGGTGTATCGTTCGTCGAAGAGCCAGCCGGCCAGGATCTGCCCGGCCAGGATCGCCAGCATTGCGGTCATTTGCTGGATATTCGCGGCGAATCCAAGATGCTTCGAGCCGACAAGTTCCTTGTTGATCCCGAATTTCGCGGGGCTGAAAAACGCCGATTGCACGGCCAGCGCGAAGAATCCACAGAGCGCCAGAGGGATATTCCGCAGCGCCACCGCGCCGCAGATCAATGCGAGCACGAGGACCTGCGCGATCGCCGCGCCGAGCATGACGTCGCGCTTCGAAAAGCGATCGCTCACCCAGCCGGCTAACGGCGCGAACAGCACGAAAGGAAGCGCGATCATCAGCCCGGCGGCCGACGGGACATCCACCTTGAGTCCGCCCACCGGCAGCACGAATGCAAACCCGAGCGCGCCGGCCAGCGGGATGAGCGTGAACTGCGCCATCTTGTCGTTGAATGCGTTCTGCGTCTGCTGGCAAATCATGCTCCAGAACCCCACCCACTGGCGCCGGGTTGGCTCGTTTTCGCATGAATCTTCGGTCATTCCCGGGCGACCGTAGGGGCCGCCCGGCAAGCCCGCAAGAACCGCGACACGACGGATTTATCGGCCCGCGACCAGCGAAAATTCCAGTTGCCGCTCCGCGAAACACGCAGGTAAATGTGGGGTATGAAAACCTGTCTCGTCCGTCCGTTTGCCACCGTCTCGCTGGCCGCTTGCATCGCCTCCGCCATCGGTTGCTACCCGGCCTACCCCGGCTACCCGCCACAAACCCGCGCCGGCTATTACGACGACGCGAAAAGTTACGACGCCGGACTCGATTCCCCTCCCCCACCCCGCCCGGAGCAGCCGCGCTACGTCGTCGATCCGGCGGTAGCCGTCGCCGGGGTCGCCGCTGCCGGGTTGTTAGGTTACGCGCTGGGGAGCAACCGATCCCACCATCACGGCTACTACGGGCCGCGCTACGATCGGCCCGCTCCCTACTACGGCGGCGGCATTGCTTACCGGCAGACCTACTACCATTGAGGATTTGCCTGGGAGGCCTGCGGCAGAGATCGCAGGATCTTCCGTCTTGTCAGGGATCGGGGAAATCCTCAGAAAGTGATCCCCGCGCGCGGTTTGTGCGGTGCCGAACCGAACATTCCCCCGCCATGAAATCCATCCTCCGGCTCCTGTTGTGTTGTATCTCGATTTTAGCCGCTGTCAGCCTGCCCGCCGCCGCTCAAGACGAGACCCCTGAAGAACCCGGCGCCGAAACAAATCCCGTCGTCGAGATGATCCGCAATCTCGACTGGAAGACCGAAGGGGTGGGAAAACTGGGTGCAATGGCATCCATCGCGGTGCCCGAGGGCTATCGCTTCACCGGCTCGGAAGGCACGATCAAGCTGATGGAGGCTTTCGGCAACCTCACCAGCGGCAGCGAGTTAGGATACATTGCCCCGCTGGATCTGGGCTGGTTCGCCGTGTTCGAATTCAACGATGTCGGCTACGTGAAGGACGACGAGCGTGACAAACTGGATGCGGAAAAAATCCTCGAACAGCTTCAGGAAGGCCAGCAAGGGGCCAACGCCGAGCTCGCCAAACGCGGCATGCCGACTTTGGAGGTGCAAGGCTGGCAAACCCCGCCGTTTTACAATCCGACGACGAAAAACCTCGAATGGGCGATCCGGCTCCGCAGCTCGGACGGCGGGGAGGTCGTCAATTACAAGACCAAGCTGCTCGGCCGCCGCGGCGTGATGGACGTGGTGCTGGTTTGCGACGAGGAGCAACTCGCCACGGTCATTCCCCAATACCAGCAACTGATCGGCGGATTTGCTTTCAAGAAGGAGGATTCCTACGCCGCCTTCTCTAAAGGCGACAAAATTGCGGAATACGGCCTTACCGGGCTGATCGTCGGGGGCGGTTTGCTGCTGGCGGCGAAATCCGGGTTGCTGGCCAAGCTTGCGAAGCCGCTCATCGTGGGGGTGCTGGCACTCGGCGCGTTCTTGAAGCGAATTTTCGTCGGCAAGACGAATAAGACGATTTGACTGGCCCGACTTATGCCGGTCTTGGCGCAGTTCGTCGCGGTAGCAATCGCACTGTACCTCTGGGAATCGGCCGCGTGGATGCCCCTCCGCGGAGTCGTTCTGCGGAGGCGGAAAACCGGTCCTGGTTGGAAGGTGGTCGATCCGGAGTCGTTATTCACCACCCGGAAATTCGGTCTCGTCCCCCTGTTTCCTGTCCCTCCGGACGGTGGATTCGCGCCCTGCCAGATTCCCCCGCTCTTGACCGACGGAGCCGGAAACTTCCTTACCGAAGGCCCGCGGGGCCGGATCATCGTGATCGGCCCGCTGGATTGGGACGATTTGACGCCAGCTCCACGGCACCTGATGGCTGGCGGGGTCAAAATCGCGATTTCCTCTCCCCGCTCCTGGGAAATGCTCCGCCGAGCCAGAATCCGGGGACTATCGCTGGAAGAGGCCACGCTCTTGTCATTCCGCCGCTCCCTGTCCCCTGCCCGAGCGGCGCGCGAGTGGAAGCGTTGGCAGCGGATTTCCGCACCGCTGCGATGGTACGGACCAGCGCTTGCCGCGGGATTTTTCCTCCTGCTGCCTTGGGTTTACCTCAACCTGAATGGCCTGCAGGTGCTGCTTTTCGCGCTGTGGCTGTGGTTCCTGATGGCGGGGACGGCGTGCCAATTGTGGTGGCTTGGAAGCAAGGTTTATCCTGCGGCAAAGACGGAGTTCCGATCCGATGCTTTGCTCTCGTTGTTGGTGCCCTTTCACGCCATGCGCGCGCTCGAAACCGCCGCCATCCACGCGATGGCAACAACTCATCCGGCCGCACTGCTGCTTTCCACCGGCGACTGGGAAAATCCCTGGTTTAAGAAACTTGTCCGCCGATTCATTCACCCCCTCCCATCCGATGCGGCGGATCGGGACTACGCGGAATCCAGTACCCGCCTCATGTTTCCCATTCTCGCCTCTCGGAGTATCTCTCTAGATGATTTGAATCAACCGCCTGGCCGTGGGGGCGATGCTGCGGCCGCGGGCTACTGCCCCCGCTGTCATGGGCTGTTTTTGCCCGCGGTCGCCACCTGCCCTGATTGCCCGGGATTGAGGATTCGTGAGTTAGCTTAGGGCGACGTCATTTGCTTGGCGCTTTTTCTCCAGCCAAACGAGCAGGATGGCGAGATCCGCCGGAGTAATCCCGGGAATCCGGCCCGCCTGGCCCAGCGTCGCCGGCTGGATTTCCGTGAATCGCACCTGCGCTTCTTTCTTGAGGCCGGGAATCGCGGCGTAGTCGGTTTCCGGGGGAAGCGGGCGCGTGCCGTGTCTGGTGATTCGTTCGATCTGCGCCTGTTGCCGCCCGAGGTGTCCTTCATATTTGAACTGGGTCTCAAGCAACGGCCAAAGTTCCACGTGGAACATGGAGCGAACGGAATCGGGCAGATTTTCCCAATCGCTGTCCGATCTGCGGAACCAATGATCGAGCTTCACCCCTTCATAGTTCCACTGGCGAAGCTGGATCTCCGCATTCGCCAGATTCTTCTGCTTTTCACGCACGCGCCGCAGCCGCTCCCCACCCGCCAAACCGATTTCCCCTGCCCGCGGAGTGAGCCGCGTATCGGCGGTATCCTGCCTCAGAGAAAGCCGATATTCGGCGCGGCTTGTGAACATCCGGTAGGGCTCGGTACAACCACGGGTCACCAAATCGTCAATCATGACTCCGAGATAGGCCTCCTCGCGTCCTAAGATGAATTCCGGCCTACCGAGGACTTTGAGAGCGGCATTCGCCCCGGCGATCAGTCCCTGCCCCGCCGCCTCTTCGTAGCCCGAGGTTCCGTTAATTTGCCCCGAGAAGTAGAGCCCTTCGAACCGCTTCGTTTCCAAAGTCGGCCGGAGCTGGGTGGGCGGACAATAGTCGTACTCGACCGCATAGCCCGGTCGGAGAATCTCGCATTTCTCAAGACCTGCAATGGAACGCAGAAATTCCAATTGAACCTCGTAGGGAAGCGAGGTCGATACGCCGTTCACGTAGTATTCGAGCGTATGCCGTCCTTCCGGTTCCAAGAACACTTGGTGGCGCTCCTTGTCTGCAAATCGGACCACCTTGTCTTCGATCGAAGGACAATATCTCGGCCCCACCCCTTCAATGACACCGCAATACATTGGTGATTTGTCCAAATTGGCCGCGATGATTTCGTGCGTTTTGGGGTTGGTGTAGGTGATCCAACACGGCATTTGTTCCACGTGGAACGAGGAGTCCGCCCAAGGATTGAGCGTAAAGAGATCGTCATCTTCCCGTCCGATGGTGTCGGCCATGAAGCTGAACTTGGGAATCGGCTCATCACCCGGCTGTTTCTCGCACTTGGAAAAATCGAGTGAGCGGGCGTTGAGCCGGCATGGAGTGCCAGTTTTGAATCGATCCACCGCGAACCCCAATTCCTTCAGCGACTCGGAAATGCGGGACGTCGCGTCACCCATCCGACCACCCTTTTCATTACGGAGGCCGACGTGCATGAGGCCCCCCATAAAAGTGCCGGCGCTGAGGATGATGGATCGTCCCTCCAAAACCATTCCAAGCGAGGTCGCCACTCCCGTCACCCGGTCATTCTTCACCAGGATTTCCATCACGTTGCACTGGTGAATTTCGACTCCTGGCGTTCCCTCCAACTCCCGTTTGAGCCGGAACTGGTAGGCCTTTTTGTCACATTGGGCGCGAGGCGCGCGAACAGCCGGACCTTTGGAGGCATTCAACATCCGCCATTGGATCCCGGTGGCGTCCGTATTGATCCCCATAATTCCCCCCAAGGCATCGATCTCCCGGACCATGTGGCCCTTGGCGAGACCGCCGATGGCCGGATTGCAGGACATCTGGCCGATGGTGTCGAGATTCTGGGTGAGGATCGCCACTTGTGCACCGATCCGCGCGGCGGCCAAAGCCGCCTCAATGCCGGCGTGGCCGGCACCGATCACGATCACATCGTATTTCTTAGGAAACGTAAACATCGGGACGACGAAGGTAGCGTCATTCCCCGGCAGCTCAAGCGCCGTCCCCGGCCGGCAAATTGTTCCACGTGGAACGCTATGGGCGATTCAGGATTCCCGCCGAAGCCCGTGGAAGTAGCTCTGCCAAGGAGAATTCCAGGTGCTCGTGCCGACTTGCCACCACAATGCGCTGGACACCAAATTCGGACATCACCTGACGGCAGGCGCCGCACGGACTGATTGGCACGTCCGTTTCAGCAACGACCACCATCGTCGGGAACCCGCGTGCGCCGGCCGCAATGGCATTGCCGATCGCTACCCGCTCGGCGCAATTTGTAAGGCCGAAAGACAGATTCTCCACGTTGCAGCCAACGAACACCCGGCCATCGTCGGATAACAATGCCGCACCCACCCGAAAGTTCGAGTAGGGGGCATACGCCATTTCCCGCGCTTTCCACGCTTCCGCCAACATTCGAGAGTCCGCATCCATGACCGGAGCATAGTGGAAGCTCGCTCGGCGGGAATTGTAAAAAACCTTCAAAGCCGCGGGATTTTCCTCTAGCCGCACCTTGGAAAATCAACAATCCTGCCGCCGCAATGAAACGAATCCTGCCGCTGTGCCTCATCGTGGGGCTCCTCGCCGCCTTCCGCATTCTGGGCATCGTCCTGCCTGATTCGCAGCCCAACTTCCAGCCACTGGCAGCATTATTCTTCTGCGGCGCGATGCTTGCCCCGGGTTGGCGCGGATTCGCCCTGCCCCTGGCGATCTGGGCGGCGACGTATCCGTTCGGGATCGGTCCCATTTATAACGTCTCCATCTTTCTGACCACCCTCGCAGCATTGGGTGCGATGTTCTTACTAGGCCGCGCGGCTGCCGGACGCGGGATCGCGGCCCTCCTTGGTGGATCGATTTTTGCCGCTCTCTCCTTTCACCTCATCACGAATGGCGCCGCGTGGCTCGGCAGTCCGCTGTATGCGAAGGATTTGCACGGCTTGTGGCAGTCCCTCTGGACCGGACCTGTCGGAGCGGAAATTCCCTCATGGGTGTTTCTCCGCAATCTGACCGCCGCCAATTTGCTCTTCACCGGTATCTTCGCCGGAGCCCAGCTCGGGCTGCCCCGCTTCGCCATCGGCAGCGAGCCGATCCCGGCGAAATCCTGACATATTCCCTCTGCATCCCATGACCAGCGCCAGTCCCGATCGCCTCGATTTCGCCAGCTCCCCCATCAACAAGTCGCTCTCTTCCGAGAGAAAGATCGAGCTGTTTTCCCAAATGGTCCGCATCCGCCGCTTCGAGCTGGCCGCTGCCAAATACTACAGCGCCGGAAAAATGGGAGGATTTCTCCATCTCTACAACGGCCAGGAAAGCGTGGCAGTCGGCACGATCTCGCTCGGCGGGGATGACGACCATTTCATCACCGCCTACCGCG
>JBBSUD010000118.1:0-18022 GCA_038235225.1 Verrucomicrobiales bacterium | reverse complement strand
TCGTCCGGCAGGCCGAGGATCTCCCGCCAAAGCTGCCGGAGATCGACCTCCGGAAATGCCTCGGTGGAGGCGGCGTGGTGGCGGAGGACAGCGGCGTGCAGCGCGGCGCTGGGGGAATCCGGCGGGCTGTGGCCGAGGTTTTCCAGGATTTCCCGCAATGCCGGATCGACAGCGGGATCGGCGCGGACGCCGCCGGGCGGGCAGTCGAGCAGGGTGCCGTAAATGTCGAACACGACGGCGCGGAATGGCGCGCGCGGCGCTGCGGGCGGCGGCGCGGAGAGCAGGAAATGGAATGATCCGGGAGCAAGATGGGCATCAAGCACGGCAGCGGGCGGCACATGGCGAACGGGTCCGGCGGGTTGTGCGAGGAGGTCGCGGTAGGCGGCGAGGAGGGATTTCGCGAAATCCGGCATCGGCGCGGCGGTGGTCGGGGCGCGATCAGCAAGCGCTGCGGCCAGCCAATCCACCAACGGCTCGGATTTCCCGGCGGTCACGACCTGCGGCACCGCTCGTTCCGCCGGATGGACGAGGCGCTCGATGACACCCTGTTGGAGCGGTTCGGGTAGATTTGCGAAATCGACCAGGCCGTCGCGGACGAGGAAATCCATGATTTCCGCCACGGTGGTTTGCGGCAATCGGCGGTGCAAAAGCCGGTAATTCCGCTCCAGTGTGGTGACGAGCGCGGCCTGCAAAAGCGGGCGGTCCACCCAATCGACGGGGATGTTAATCCGGTCATAAAGCCGCGCGCCGCTCAGGCCGTGGATTTCCGTGAGGTGGCCCAGCCGTCTGCCAATCAGTGGTTTGCGCAGCGCCGCGGCCTCGACGAACGGCAGCCCGTAGCCTTCGGAAACCGAGGTGGTGACGATGTGGCTGGCATGTGCGAGCCATGCTTCAAAGGTGGCGGCCGCGCCGGGCACGGGCGAAAACCGGTCGGTGGCGCCCAGGGCGATTGGCAGGCGGTGGCGGGTCGCGAAAGCTTGCCACGTCTCGTGAATCGCCAGCGCGGCGGGATCTCGCGGCGGGCGGCTGGTGGCGATTGCCGCGCCCGCCGGAGCCAGCGCGGCGAAGAGCACGAGTTCGCCCAGGTTCTTCCGGCGAATCCCGCGGATCGGTGCGAAAAGGATCGTGTGGGACGGGGGAGTGGCGGCGATTTCGGGGACGGAAACCGGGTTGGGCAGAATAATCGCGTGCTCTCGCGGGAGGCCGGCGCAGATCAGGATTTCCATGTCGCGGCGGTTCAGAAATGCCAGCCGGACACTGGGCGAATGTGGATAGAGATGCGGAATGCCGGCGATGAGCGGGAAATTTTCCGGTCGACCGTTTTCCGCCAAGTCGTGGATTTGCAGAAGAATCCGCGCGCCGGAATCGGCCAGAATCGCCACCGCGCGGGGCAGAATCGCGTTTTTGCCGAGCGAGTGGTTGTGGAAATGCCAAAGATCCGGCGGATCGCCGAGCGACTCGGTGGCGGATTTCACGAGATCGGCCGCCAGCACTTCAGCCGATACTTCCGGGTGCGCGCCATAGCCAAGCGCGGGGATTTCGCGGGCCGGGGCGGGAAAGGACGGGCACGCCGCGCCGGTGAGAACCACATGGCGGATGCCGGTTTCGCCAAGCGCCCGGGAAGCCGCCCGGATCACCTGCGTCACCCCGCCGGGCTGCAAGTGGTAATGGACGATGGCGACAGTCACGGGCGGAAATAAGAACGACTCCCCCGCCGGATACACCGGGTGCGGAGGATGGAAAAGCACCGTCCGACGGGAAAAACACAGCCGGGTAGCAGCGGGCGAGGCCGGAGGTCCGCTGGAAATTCGTCGGGGCTGCCCGCTCGGCCTCTTAGGGTTCGGCCGTTGCTGCAACACCGGATTGGGCGTTGCCACGGTGGGGGATGGGTTCTAGCTTCCGCGGCACTTCCATGGCGTTTCCAATCCAATTTTCCCGGCTCGCGCTGGCCGTCTGCACCACGGCGCTGCCGCTTGGCGCGCAGGATCTACAAGCTCCGGAGCTCGTTCTGAATCAGCCGTCCGCCGTTGCCGCGCCGGCCGTTGCCGCGGATGGCCCGGTCTCCCGGAATGCGGCCGATGGCGCGATTTTCACCCGCAAGGACGCCCGCACCATCACCCTCAAAATCCCGGCGCCGCGGGGGCAGATCGTGGATCGCGATGGCGCGCCGCTGGCCCAGAACCGGGTCGCCTATCAGATCGCGCTGCAATACCCGCAGTTCGAAAAGGCGGATCGGAATTACGTCGTCAACTGGGCGCGCACCCGGCTCGACCAGCTCGGGAAACTGGCGAAAAACCAGATTTCCAAGACCGACGACGAGCTCTTTTCCCATTACGACGACCGGCGTTGGCTGCCGCTCATCGTCAGCGGGCAGCTTGGCGACAAGCAGGCGCTTGAGTTGCAATCGAAACTGCCGTCCGGGCTGGTCCTGCAGCCGGTTTACAGCCGCGTCTATCCGGAGGACGGGCTGGCGGCCCATATCATCGGCTACTCGGGAAGCGTCGGGAAATTGCCGACCGGTCCCATCAATTTCAACGAACCGCTTTGGGAGGAAACCGAAGGCCGCTCCGGACTGGAAAAGGTCTTCGACCAGCAGCTCACCGGCGAACCCGGCATGAAGCGCCTGCTCTTCGACGAGAACGGCAACAAGCTGCTGGAAGAAGAGGCGAAGCGCCCGCTGGCCGGGGGCACGCTCGTCACCACGCTCGATTTGAAATGGCAGCGGCTGGCGGAGAAAACCCTGCGCGGAGGCTGCCGCCGCGGCGCGTTTGTAGTCATCGACGCGGTTACCGGCGAGGTGCTCGTGATGGCCTCGCGACCGACCTTCAATCTGAATGATTTCATCCCCGGCATCAGCGAGGCGGATTACAAAGCGCTGCTGGACGACCCCAGCCAGCCGCTCTTCGGCCGCGCGTTTCAGTCAAAATATCCGCCGGCCTCAGCATTCAAGCCCGTGGTTGCGCTGGCGGCGCTGAACAACGGCACGGTGACCGAATATTCCACCGTCTATTGCCCGGCCTCCCTCAGCATCGGAAACACCACCTTCCGGAACTGGTCGAAAATCCCCGAGGGTTCGATCAACGTGAAGCGCGCCCTCGCCCGCTCGTGCAACACCTGGTTCTATCAGGTGGGAATCGACGTCGGCCCCACCGCGTTTCTCAGCTTGGCGCGCCGTCTTGGGTACGGCTCGTTGACCGGATTGCCGCTCATCAGCGAGGCTCGCGGGCTGGTGCCGGACAACGAATGGATGCTGCGTAACGAAAAACGCCGGTTTCTCAATGGCGATACCGCCAACCTTTCGATCGGCCAAGGTCAACTGCTCGCCTCGCCCTTGCAGGTCGCGCAAGCCATGGCTTGCATCGCCAACGGCTCGGTGGCGCCCAAGCTCCATCTCATCCGGCAGGTCCAGGATCCCCGCGGCCGGGTGATCAAGGCGGAGACGCCGGAGCGGCGGGATTGGCTCGGCTTGGACAAGAAAGCCGTGCGAATCGTCCAAGACGGCATGAGCGACGTGGTGAATGGCTCCGGCGGCACCGGCCGGCGCGGCGGCCTCAGCTATACCGAGCTTTGCGGCAAAACCGGCACCGCGCAGTGGGGGCCGAAATCGAAAGAACAGCGGCTCGCCTGGTTCGCCGGATTTCTCCCCCGGGACAATCCGCGCTACGCCTTCGCCGTGCTTTACGAAGGCCGCCCCGGCGAGACGGTTTCCGGCGGCAAAATGGCCGCTCCGATGGTCAAAGAATTTTTCGAGGGCATCAAAGACGACATCAAGGACACCATCGCCCCACCGAAGAAGGCGCTTATCGTCGTTGACGAATCGGCGGCGGCGGCGGACGAGGAAACGCCCGAGACTCCGGAAATTCCCGTCGAAGACGAAATCCATTCCACCGACCCCGGTGTCGCCACGCTGCGAGCCATCCCTGTGGCACCGCTGGAAATCGAACGCGCGGTCCCCTTCGAGGAGGAAATCGCCCCCGAACCTGCGGAACCCGCGCCCGCCCGCGCCATTCCGGTGGGCGACGACGAAATCATTCAGGACGCCATCGAGCAACCGTGACCAGCGCACGGCTGGTGCGATTCACATTTCCAGCAACAGCCGCGTCGGGTTTTCCAGGCATTCCTTGATGCGGATGAGGAAGGTGACGGCTTCCTTGCCGTCCACCAAGCGGTGATCGTAGCTGAGAGCGAGATACATCATCGGGCGGATGACGACTTGGCCGTTCAGGGCGACCGGGCGCTGCTGGATGGTATGCATGCCGAGGATGCCGCTTTGCGGCGGGTTGAGAATCGGCGTGCTGAGCAACGAGCCATAGGTGCCACCGTTGGAAATCGTGAAAACGCCGCCGTTAAGATCGTCGATCGTGATTTTGCCGTTCTTGGCCTTTGTGGCGTAGTCGAGAATGTCCTTCTCGATTTGCGCGAAGGACTTCTGATCGCAATCGCGCAGGACGGGGACCATCAGCCCCTTCTCGGTGCCGATGGCGACGCCGATGTCGTAGAAATGGTTCTGGATGACATCGGTGCCATCGATGCGGCCGTTGACGGACGGGATGTCCTTCAACGCCTGGGCGACGGCCTTCACGAAGAACGACATGAAGCCGAGCTTCACGCCGTGCTTTTTCATGAAGCCTTCCTGGACGTTTTTGCGGAGATCCATGACGGCGGACATGTCCACCTCGTTGAACGTGGTGAGAATGGCGGCGGTCTGCTGCGCGTTGACGAGATGGGTCGCAATTTTCCGGCGCAGCATCGACATTTTCTTGCGCGTCGTGCGGCCTTCCTGGGTTTCGGTCGGCGTGACGCGCTCGGCGGGCGCTGCTTGGGCGGTGAAATCCGGCCGGGGTTTCGCTGCGGGCGCTGGCGCTGGTTCGGGTTTCGCGGGCGCCGGAGCGGAGGCCGGTTTGGCCTCGGCCGGAGCATCGGCTCCCGCGGGATCGATGGTCGCGATGACGGCGCCGACCGCCACTTCCTCGCCTTCCGGCGTGAGGATTTTCAGTTTCCCGGAAACGGGCGCTTCCAGCTCGTTGGAAACCTTGTCGGTTTCCAGCGTGACGAGGATTTCGCCCTGACTGACGGATTCACCGTCGTTTTTCAGCCACTTGGCGACATTGGCGGAGGTGATGGATTCCCCGGATGCCGGAACTTTGAGCTCCACCTTGCCGGCGGACGGGGCGGGGGACTTGTGGACCGCGGCGGTGGCGGGCTTGGCCTCGGCCGGCGCGGATTCGGGAGCGGATTTCGCGGCAGCGCCATCGGCAATGCGGGCGATGACGGTGCCGATCGACACTTCCTCGCCCTCGCCGACGACGATTTCCAAGATGCCGTCCTGCGCCGCTTCGAGTTCGTTGGAGACCTTGTCGGTTTCCAGCGTGACGAGGATGTCACCCTTGCTGACGGCGTCGCCGTTGTTCTTGTGCCAGCGGGCGACGTTGGCGGAAGTGATGGATTCGCCGGCGGCGGGGACTTTGACGTCGAGTGACATGGATGAGTCGGGATGAAGAGTTTTGGAGAAAAATCGGCGGAAGTGGTCAGACCGAGAAGGCTTGGGCGAGGAGTTCCTTTTGCTCGCGATAGTGAGCGGATTTCGTGCCCGGCGCCGGGCTCGAAGCGGTGCCGCGGCCGGCGTAGCGGATCGCGCTGCCGACCGCTTTTCCGAGGCGCAGGACGATGTAGGACCATGCGCCCATATTGAGCGGCTCTTCCTGGCACCAGACGAAGCGGTTGGCATTTGCATACTCGCTGACGATGGCTTCGACCATCTCGCGGTGGAACGGATAGAGCTGCTCGATGCGGATGATGGCGACATTCTCCGCGCCCAGCTCGGTGCGCTTTTCGACGAGGTCGTAGTACACCTTGCCGCTGCAGAAGATGACGCGCTCGACCTTGGCGGGATCGGCGAAGGTTTTGGTGTCCGGCAGGATTTCCTGAAAGCAGGCGCCTTCCATGAAATCGGCTTCTTGCGAGACCGCCTCGGGCCGGCCGAGCAAGCTCTTGGGCGTCATCAGGATGAGCGGCTTGCGGAAATTCCGGTGCTTCTGGCGGCGCAGCGCGTGGAAATACTGGGCGGGCGTGGTGAAGTTTCCCACGACCAGATTCTTCTCCGCGCAGAGCTGGAGAAATCGCTCGAGACGGGCGCTGGAATGCTCGGGACCCATGCCTTCGTAGCCGTGCGGCAGCAGCATCACGAGATCGCTGGGCGTCTGCCATTTCGACTCCGCGGAGGAGATGAATTGGTCGATGATGACCTGCGCGCCATTGGAGAAATCCCCGAATTGCGCCTCCCAAAGCGTGAGCATGCCCGGGTAGGAAAGCGAGTAGCCGTAGTCGAAGCCGAGCACGGCGAACTCGGATAGGAATGAGTTGTGAACGCAGAATTTCGCCTGCTCGGGATCGAGATTTTCCAGCGGGATGTAGCGCTCCCGGTCCTCGTAATCGTAAAAAACCGCGTGGCGTTGGGAGAAGGTGCCGCGGCGGCAGTCCTGGCCGGAAAGCCGGACGGGCGTCCCCTCCAGCAACAGCGAGCCGAATGCGAGCGATTCGGCGAATGCCCAGTCGAACGGGCCGCCATTTTCCAGCGCGTCGGCGCGGCGGGGCAGAAAGCGCTTGGCCAGCGTCGGGTTGAGGTGGAAGCCCTCGGGCGTGGTGGTCAGCGCCGCGCCGATTTTCCGCAGCAGCTCGCGGGAAATGCCGGTGGGCACCGGGGCGTGGGAGTATTCCGGCTGATGCACCGCGGTCGAACCGCTGAATGCGGTGCGGTCACCGGCCTCCTGAAGCTCCAGCATCTTCTGGTAGCCGGCCTCCAGCTTGTCCCAGATCGCTGCTTCAAGCGATTTCACATCGCTTTCCGGCATGATGCCCTCGGCGACGAGGCGCTTTTTGTAAATCGCGCCAAAAGTCGGACGATCGGCAATTTTCTTGGCCAAGGTGGGCTGGGTGAACGCCGCCTGATCGGCCTCATTGTGGCCTTGGCGGCGGTAGCAATAGATGTCGAGCACGATGTCCCGATCGAAGCGCTGGCGGAATTCGAGCGCGAATTGCGCGGCCCAATACAGCTCCATCGGCTCCTCGCCGTTCACATGGAGGATCGGCGCCTCGATCATTTTCGCGATGTCCGTGGCGTAGGCGGACGAGCGTGCGTCGGCCGGCACGGTGGTGAAGCCGATCTGGTTGTTGATGATGATGTGGATGGTGCCGCCGGTCCGGTAGCCCTTAAGCTGGGAGAGATTGAGGACTTCCGCGACCGAGCCTTGTCCAGCGAAGGCGGCGTCGCCATGGAGCAGAATCGGCAGCACCTGCTGGCGGTCGATTTCGCCGCCCTGCCCTTCGTTGAGCACGCGCTGGCGGGCGCGGGCCTTGCCTTCGACGATGGAATTGACGGCTTCCAAATGGCTTGGATTCGCCGCCAGGCCGATCCGCACCTTGCCGTCCGGCAGCTCGCGCACGCTCTCGTAGCCGAGGTGGTATTTGACGTCGCCGTCGCCCGCGACGAGGCCGGGATCGTAGTTCGGCGTGAATTCGTAGAGCACGGTGGTCAGCGACTTGCGCACGAAATTCGCCAGCACGTTGAGCCTGCCGCGGTGCGACATGCCCATCTCGATTTCCCGCACGCCGCTGGCCGGGCAGGCTTCCAAGATGGCATTCAGGACGATCATCACCCCCTCGCCCCCTTCGTTGGAGAAGCGCTTCTCGCCGATGAAGCGCTTGCCGATGAAGCTCTCGAAGGCCTCCGCCTCAAGTACCCAGCAGAGCGAATTGAGCATCCGCTCAGGCGTGCCCTCGGAGCGCAGCGCGTGCGTCTCGATGCGGCCCCGCACCCAGTGGCGCACGGTCGTGTTGTGAATGTGCATGAACTCGAAGCCGATGAAGCCCGAGTAGGTTTCCTCCAGCGCCGCGGCCATCTCGCGGAGCTTCATTTTCTCGCCATTTCGGAAAAATGTGTTCGAAACTTCGCGCTCCAGATCCGCCTGCGTGAAGCTGAACTGCTCCAGCCGCAGCCGCGGATTCCGCTCCGGCTCCTCCTCCAGCGGGTTGATGCGCGCCTGCGTGTGGCCGAGCGTCCGGTAGTTGTAAATCAGGCTCGTGACGCGGCCGTAGAACGCCATGTCCGAGTCCGAAGTGGGCGCCAATGTAACGCTCGCCGGGCCGCCGGAGGATGCCGCGGCGGACGCCGGCTGGCCGGGCTTTTTCAACTGCGCGCAGCCGAGCTCGAAGCCCTCGAAAAACGCCGCCCACGTCTCATCCACCGAGCGGGGATCTTCGCACCATTGCGCGTATTTTTCTTCCAGAAGGACTGCGTTCTGTCGCGCCGAAACCGATGAGTTCATGAGCAGGAAATGAAGTTGCGCGGCGGTTAGCCGCGAATTTCCCGCTTGGCCCGCCACGCACGCGGATTCATTAAGGGGCGCGTCACGCCGCGTCAACCGTTCAAGCGGGGAAATCCGGCCCGCGCGCGCCTCCGATTCCGCCATGATTCAAGTCAACCAACTGACCAAGCGCTACGCCCGCCACGAGGCCGTCCGCGGCATCACATTCTCCGTCGCACGTGGCGAAATCGTCGGGTTTCTCGGGCCGAACGGCGCTGGCAAGACGACCACCCTGCGCATGCTCACCGGCTACCTGCCGCCCAATTCCGGCACTGCCACCATCGCCGGCCACGATATTTTCCGGCAGTCCATCGAGGCCCGCCGGAAGATCGGCTACATGCCCGAGAACGTGCCGCTCTACGAGGAAATGCGCGTGAAGGAATACCTCAGCTTCCGCGCCCAGCTCAAAGGCCTTTCCGGCGGCGATGTCCGTCGCGGCGTCGGCGGTGTCATCGATACCTGCGGCCTCCAGAGCGTCCGCCGGAAGATGATCAAAACCCTTTCCAAAGGCTACCGCCAGCGCGTCGGCCTCGCCGACGCCCTCGTCCACGACCCCGAGCTGCTCATCCTCGACGAGCCGACCAACGGCCTCGATCCCAACCAAATCCGCCAGATCCGCGAGCTCATCCGCCACCTCGCCGAGAGTCACACCGTCCTCGTTTCCACCCACATCCTCTCGGAAGTGGAGATGATTTCCAACCGTGTCATCATCATCGACGGCGGGAAAATCAAGGCCGCCGACACCCCCGCCAATCTCATCGCGGAAATGCGCGCCGCCGGCCGCATCAAGGTGGAAATCCAGGCCGATCCCGCGGTCGTCGGCGGCGCGCTTTCCCGCATCGATAAGGTGAAAAAGGTCACTCCGGAGGAACTCGCCGACGGCTGGACCCGCTACACCGTCTGGGTCGATTCCGGGACGGATTCCCGCGAACGCATCGCCCGTCTCGCTGCCCAATACGGTTGGCCGCTCCGCTCGCTTTTCCGCCACGTCGCCACGCTGGAGGACGTCTTCGTCGAGCTCACGCGGAAGGACTGACGCCTACTTCATCAGGAAATCCGCCACTACCATCCGGTGGTCGCTGTGCCGGGTCGTCACCGCCCGGCAGCGGACCGGCGTGAAATGCCGCGTCGCGTAAATCTGGTCGATCCGTAAAATCGCAAACCGCCGCTGATACGTATCCGCCCAGCCGGTGCCCACCGCGCCGAACGCGTCCGCGAAATCCCGTGCGAGCTGCCTGTGGACCACATCCGGCGCCGGCGAGTTGAAATCCCCGCCCAGCAGCGTCGGGACATTCGGGAAACTCGTCGTGCGTTCCAGCACGTCGAGCGTGGTGGCCAGCTCCGCTTCGCGGACGCGCCGGTTGTTCCGGTGGCGGACCCACGCGGTTTTCCGCCACAGCCGCAGGTCCGTGGCTGCCGTCGCAAGATGAATGTTCACCACCTCGATTTTATCTCCGCCGGGCGATTGGATGGTCACCTGTTGCTCGCGCCGCGAATTGTCCCGCACCTCCTGCAGGATTTTCCAACGCGTTACCAGGCCGCTAGTCTGGTGGTAGCGGTAGTCCCCGCGCCCTTGATAGAGCGTGTCCGCGATCTGCCGCGTCTGGAACGGCAGGACTTCCTGCAAGAGCACGATGTCCGGATCCCACGCGGCGATGTCCGGGGCGGGATTTCCGTAAGCGAAGGATGAGCAATTCAGCGTCAGAACGCGCACGACCGGCTCATCCTCGAATGGCGCGGCCGGCCCCGGCAGCGGAACCTCGGTCCCGATGTGCGCCAGCACCCGCGCCTCGTCCGCCCCGATCAGCAGCGTGATCGCCCAGACCGCCGTCATCACCAGCGAGAGCGGCGCGCGCAGGAAGTAGTAAGCACCCGTCGCGATCGCCAGCCCGATGCCGCCCCACAGCCAGATCGGCATCACCGTGAACGCCGCGAACCGGTCCGGCTGACGCGCGAAACAGTAAATCGTGAACATGTGGAGCAGCAGGGAAATCCCTACCAGCGTCCACCCGAGGCGGCGGCGGAACATTGCGGTCGGTGGGTGCTACATGCCCGGCAGGCCCATGCCGCCGGTGAGTTTTTGCATCTCCGCGGCGGACTTCTCCTTGCCCTTGGAAATCGCCTCCTGCACCCCCTTCAGCACCAGCCCTTCGAGAAATTCCGCATCCTCCGGGTCGATCACCGACGGGTCGATTTTGATCGATTGCACATCGCCCGCGCAGGTCGCGACCACCGTCACCTTCCCCCCGCCGACCGATGCCTCCACCGTCTGCTGCGCGAGTTCCTCCTGCTTTGCGGCCAGCCCCGCCTGCATCTGCTGGGCCTGTTTCATCAATTTCTGGATGTTCATAAGTTGTAACGGGTATCGATTTTCCCCCGGCCCATGGAATCGGTGTAGCGGTGGAACTTACAAGGCTCAAATCGCCCGGTGCCAGCGTTCCGGCAGCGCGCCGCCGGAGTCGTAAACGAAATGCAGCACCCGCCGGCGGCGCGGCCGGCTCGCCTGCGACGAAGCGTGCAGCACCAGCGGCCGCATCAGCAGGATTTCACCCCGCGCCGCCGTCGCCGCCGTCTCCCCGCGGCGCGCGACCGCGCCCGCAATTTCACCTGTCTCGATCACACCATCGCGATGGCTTCCGGGAGAAATCCGCAACGGTCCGTTCATCGCGTCGCAATCGTCCAAATGCAGCCGCACCGCCAGCAGCCGCTCAAGAATCGCGACAGGAGGGCGCGCGTAATCAACCCCCGCCTTGACCGTCGCCAAATCGAATCCGGCCGAGGCAACTCTCCCGGCAAAGGGGAACACCCAATCCTGATGCCACGGCACCTTCCAATTCTTCGCCGCCGTCTTGTCGAACGCGATCGCCTGGATCGCCACCGCCGCATCGCCAAGAAACCCGGCCTTGATCAATCGGGATTTCAGAAAAATCGCAGCCTCCCGCACCGCCGCCAAGTCGAGCAAGCAGCGCTCCCCGGCGGCGAGTTTGGTGAACGTTTCCGCTGTCACCCGTTCCAGCAAATCAATGGAAAGCCCGCCCGTGATGATGGCGAATCCGTCGCGACTCAGATTCATAGTGGAAATAAAGGAACCAGGCGGAAATCGGATCCGGCCATACGATCAGGGGCGATTCAAGAATTTCCGATGACACCAAAAGGATTGGCCGACCGCCGTTTTCCAAGCTATCCAAATCACACTTCATCCACGCCATCCGCGAAATCCGCGGTCAAACTCTTCAATT
This sequence comes from Verrucomicrobiales bacterium, assembly GCA_038235225.1. GTDB lineage: Bacteria > Verrucomicrobiota > Verrucomicrobiia > Verrucomicrobiales > Akkermansiaceae > Luteolibacter. Next base: position 6,420 of record JBBSUD010000118.1, on the reverse strand, counting down.
CATTCCGCAAAGTCATTAACCGTTGATTACGCCGTTGGCGGGAATCAGCCCGTCCAATCACCTTCACGGTCTGCCCACCGCAAGCCGGCCGAAAACCCGCCTGCGACCGTCGCGCGGGACGGTGATGGTGACCGATTGCCCGCCATCGTTCCGCACGTTTCCGAGAATCGCGCCGGGGCCGGTCAGGGCGAGCGGGGTCCAATCGACAAGGTTTTCGCTGGTTTCGAAAATCTGGGTGGTATCGGCCGGGGACCCGGCGGCGCGGGTGAATTGAAAGACCAGATTTGTCCCATCCGCGGACGCGGCAGGGAGGATGGCGGCGGAGGAAATAGCCGGATTTCCCTGAAGGACGTATTCCAAAAGATTGGAAATGCCGTCGCCATCGGGATCGCCCGTGGTAGTCCGGTCCGAGAGATCGGCGAAGCGATCCGCCCATGTGCCGAAGCCGGTATCCGGGGCCGCGACGACAAGCAGCGTGTGGGTCGCGCCGGAGCCGAAGAGCGCGCGCTTTCCACCGAGCGGTCCGGCGGTGGAAACGGGGACCGGGGTGCTGCGGGTGGTCGCCGTGCCATCGCCGATCTGGCCATAAATATTGTAGCCCCAGGCGATGGCGGTGCCGTCCGAACAGCACGCGATGGTGTGTGCGAATCCCGAGCCAACGTGGGTTACGAATTTCCCGTCCAGCGCGCCGGGGGAGGGGCGGATTGCGGTAAGTCCGCCCTGTTGTCCCAAGGTATTTTGCCCGAAAGCGATGCCCGTTCCGTCGGCGCAGCGCGCAACGGTGGTGGAATGCGCTCCTTGGGAGAGTGCCACGACTTTTTTGTCTGCCGGCAAAATTTTGTCGGAGAGGGATGCGGGCAGAAGGACGGTTGATGGAAGGGAGGAACCAAGCTGCCCATATTGGTTGTTTCCCCAGCCGATAACCGTGCCGTCCGAGCAGACGGCGAGGCTGTCGTCGTAGCCGGCGGCCACTTGCACCACGGATTTCCCGGCCAGCGCGCCGGTGGCGGTGACCAGCACAGGTTCCGTGGAGTTGGTGGTCGTGCCGTTGCCGAGCTGGCCTCTGGAATTCAATCCCCATGAGGCGATCGAGCCATCCGAGCACAGGGCGAGCGCATGGGTGCCGCCCATGGAAATGCCGACGATCGATTTCCCTGCCAGAACGCCGGTCCGCATCACGAGCACCGGCGAAAGTGCGTCGATGATGGAGCCATTACCGAACTGGCCGGACGGACCGTAGCCCCACGCGGCAAGTGTGCCGTCGGCGCAGAGGGCGAGGTTGCTTAGGTTCGAGCTGCTGATCGCGATGACGGTTTTCCCCTCCAGCACGCCGCTTCTATCGAGTGAAATGGGTATCAAACTCTGCGCGACCGCCCCCGCTCCTAGCTGGCCGCGTGGCCCGCTCCCCCAGACGGCCACCGAGCCGTCGGCGCAGAGCGCTACGCTATGGGTATCCCCGGAGGAAACGGCGATGGGAGACTTCCCGGCGAGAAATCCGCCGGAGGCGACCGTTTGCGGAAGCGAGGACGAAGCCATTACGCCGGTTCCGAGCTCACCGGAGGTCCCGCGGCCCCAGGCGAGGACGCTGCGGTTCGCCCATTCCAGCACGAGGTCGTTGCCGGTCCCGCCGTAGTAGTTGGCCACGTAGCGGTAGACCTTGCCGCAGTAGGCAAGCACGACCGACTGGCCCTGCGCCAAATCCGTGAATTTCCCGCCGATGAAATCGCGCCCGGTGTTCTCCGCGATTCTCAAGCCGACGCCCATTTCCGGCGCGAAGCCCAAGGAGAAATCCACCGCCAGCCCGCTGAAATCGAACCCGCCGCCCGTCACGAACGGCGCCCCAGGCGTATTGAGGCCGATGGTCAACCTGCCCCCGACCACCACCGTGAGCCGGTAATCGGTGAATCGCGTCTGCGTGCCGACGCGGATCGTAATCGTGCTGGTCCCGGCGGGCGCTGAAATCGCGAATGGCGCGTCCGTTGCCGCAGAAGCGCCATTGATGGAAATTGGCGAGGATTCAGAGGCGGTGGGCGTGATCACCAGCGCCGCGGGCGCATCCGCGGCCGTGACGATGTATTCGGTGAGACCCGCCAAAAACGGGGTCGTGAACGATCCGCCTGCCACCGTCAGCGAAGCAAGCTGCGTGGACGGCGGCCCTGCGAAGATGGCCAGTGCGTGACTCTTTCCCGCGGATACCGAGAGCACCTTTCGACCGGCAAAATTCCCCGAACCGGTGACGTCCACCGGAGTCGGGCTGGATGACGGGACCTGGACGCCGAGCACGCCGCCGCCCCACGCCGCCACCGTCCCATCCGCGCAAATGGCGAAGGCGAAATTGTAGCCGGCTTCGATGGAGGTCACGATTTTCCCCGCCAGAATTCCCGCGGTATTCACGAGCGCGGGCAGTGCGCCATTGCCCGGATTTCCTAGCTGACCTGAGGTATTCGCCCCCCATGATGCGACATTTCCGTCGGACAGGAGTGCCAGCGCAAAATCGTTGCCAGCGGAAATCGCGGTCACGGATTTACCGGCAAGCCCCCCGGATGCATCGATCAGGACCGGCACGTTGCCGGGAGCGCCGGCGGTGTTGCCGAGCTGCCCTTGGGAATTCGTTCCCCAGCCGGCAATCGCACCATCCGAGCACAACGCCAGGCTGAAATCCTCACCGGCGGCAATGGAAATCACCCGTTTGCCGGCGAGCACACCGCTGCGGTCGATCAGGACCGGCACCGGGCTGTCGTCCGATGTTCCGTTGCCGAGCTGGCCGGAGTTGTTTTTCCCCCATGCAGCTACGGATCCGTCCGCGCACAGCGCCAGCGCGTGATTCGCACCCGCGGCGATGGCTACCACGGATTTTCCGGCCAGCGCTCCGGCCACCGCCATCGGTGTGTTCGTCCCGATCAAGCTGCCGATCCCGAGCTGGCCATTTTCATTCCGGCCCCAAGCGCCCACCGTGCCGTCCGCACAAAGCGCCAAGCCGAATTGATCGCCCGCGTCGATTGCGACAACGCGTTTGCCAGCCAGCCCGCCGAGCGGGATTTCCACCGGCACGGCCACGTAGCCCGCGCCTGCTGGGCCGAGCTGGCCGTTGGAGTTCAGGCCCAAGCCGGCGATCGTGCCGTCCGAGTTCAGCGCGAGGGTGAAACGATCGCCCGAAGCCACCGAATCCACGATTTTCCCGGCGAGCGCACCGTTCAGCGGAAGTGCCACCGGCAGGGGCAAACCGGTGCGGGACCCGTTCAGATTCGCGCCCCAGGCTGTCAGTTCGCGCGGAGTCCAGCGCAGTACCAGATCGTTGCCGTCACCGCCGTGGTAATCCGTCACAAACCGGTACGCGACCCCGCTGTAATTCAGCGTCACAAGCTGCCCGTCCGCCAGGTTGGCATACTCTCCCAAGATGAAAGCGCGGCCGGAAATCCTCGCGACGGTCAGGTCCGTTCCCGGCGCGGGCGCGAAATCCAAGGCAAGATTTGCCGTGAGGCCCGCAGCCGCGAGCGCGGGGAAATCCGCTGCCGGACCCGCGGCAGAGGTGAAGGTGACCTGAAGCGGCAGCGGCGTGGCGACCGTGATGGTGACAGTCAAAAACGCGCCATTTTCCGCTTTCACCTGCATGGTGATGATCGCACCGCCGGATGTCAGCGGAATCGCGGGGCTTTGCGTGCCGGAGGCGAGGGCGGTCCCGTTGACCTTCAAGCTGGCCTGCGCGTTGGCGAGAGTGGGGGTGAAATGTACCAAAGTTGTTCCGGCCGGCACGCTCCAGGCGAGATTCGTGAGACCTTCGCCTGCGCCGGAATCCAGCACCCCGGCACTCAGCGCCAGCGATTCGAGCCGCGTATCCGGAGAAAGCGGAACTCCGGCGATGGCCAGATTAAAGGCGCCGCCCGCGGAAATCCGACCAGTCTTCTTCCCGTCCAAGATGCCGCGATCCGCAAGTGCGAGGGGGATCGGGCTGTCGGGAACTTCCGGATTTCCAAGGACGTTGGCGTAATTGTTTCCCCAGCCGACAAGCGTTCCATCCGTGCAGACCACGAGGCAATGGCCGAATCCGGCCGCCAGCGAAGCGACCGTCTTGCCGGCCAGCGCGCCGTCCCGCTTGACCAGCACGGGTGCGGAACGGTCCGTTTTGGTGCCATCGCCCAAGTTGCCGGTTTCGTTGATGCCCCAAGTGGCGAGGGTTCCATCCGTGCAGCGGACCAAGCTGAAGCCCCCGCGGGATCTCAGCACGACCACCGGCCTGCCAGCCAGCACGCCGGATTTCACCACCTGCACCGGCGTCGTGCTCATCGGCAGACCGCTCGCCGCGCCCAGCTCGCCGTGGAGATTGCCGCCCCACGCCGCGATCGTGCCATCCGAGCAGAGCGCAAGACTGTGCTTCTCGCCGGCTTGGACAGCGACGACGGATTTCCCGGCAAGCGCTCCCGTTTTCGGGACGATCACCGGCACTGGGCTGTTCGCGGTGCCGCCATTTCCAAGCTGGCCGGAGGAATTCAGCCCCCACGCCACCACCGTGCCGTCCGAGCAAAGCGCCAGCGCGTGCCCGCCGCCTGCCGAGACCGCGACGACTTTCTTCCCGGCCAGCGCGCCGGTGGCGGTGACCATGACCGGGACGTAGCTGTCCGCTGTCGCGCCATTGCCCAAGATGCCGAAGCTATTCGCTCCCCAGCCCGCCACAGTGCCCTCCGTACACACCGCGAAACAGGTGGAAATCCCTGCCGCAAAGCCGGCGACTTCCTTGCCGGCAAGCACTCCCGACTGATCCACCAGCACGGCCCCCGGCTGACCTGCCGTGCCCCCGATGCCGAGCTGCCCGCTGCGGTTATCGCCGAAAGCGACGATTTTCCCGTCGCCGCGCAAGACCAGCGACGTCGCCGCGCCGGTCTCGATTTTTGAAATCGTCTTGCCGATTAGCAGCGGGTCGAGATCCACCAAGGCAGGTTTTCCCCCCGCGTAGGCGATCGCACCGCCGCCGAGCCGGCCGTTTTCCGTCGATCCCCAACCGGCAAGCTCCTGATAGCCCCACTGCAAAACCAGATCGTTCCCCGAGCCGCCGAAGTAGTCCGCCACGAAGGGGTAGGCGATGCCGGCGTAGATCAGGCTCACGTGCTGGCCCTGCGCCAGGTTCGTGAATTTCCCCTGGATGAAGCCCAAGCCGGTGATCTTCGCCACCGTCAGCTCCGAGCCCGTGGCCGGCGCGAATCCGAGATTGAAACTGACACTGTTGCCCGCCGCCGTGTAGCTCGCTGTGGTGAGCGGAACCGTCGTGGCGGAAGTGAAATTCGCGCCAAGCGTTGCCGCCGAAGCGGATGCGCTGGCCAAAACGGCGGCGATCACCGCGCAGAAATAGCGGCGGACGATGCCGCGCGCGTGGGTTTTGCCGTCGTTCATCTGGCTGTCGGATATCGGCTCGCCACACGGGCCGCAACTCTCATATCCGGTCCCACGTCCTCATGAAATCGCCGTCTTTCTTGCCGCCGCCATGCCTCGCGACCGGGTCGCCAACGCTGGGGCAAGCGTTCGTGGGGCATACTGCAAAGGGAATGGGGTGACGTCGCCAATGCGCGGACCGGTCCCCGCTGCCGTGCCTCAGGTTTGAAAATCAATGCTACTTCCGGGACCGTACGAAATAGAACGAACTCAGCTATGCAAAACGCGGCTGAGGCGGATTTAACGATGACTGATCCATAGAACATCTGCACGCTCCCCCACGCCACAGAACTCCGGCAACCTTTAGCCCGCGGTCCCCGAGACCCAGAACGGAAGTCCAGAGCTTCGTTCCAACAAACTCTCAGCTCGCAATCAAGCCAAGTTCTACATCGCCGGAAACCGTCTCCGAGCTGAAAGCCCGAAGGAACAAAGCCCGGCCCTTCAGGGCCGGGATTCGCCCGAACCCCGGAATCGCGGCCTGAAAGGTCGCCGGGAAATAGAGGTTTGCTGGGAAGGTATCAGCCCGTTGACCGATGCCGCGATGCCGGAAGCCAAACGTAACCCGGCGCTTCATCGCCGGAAATTCGTCTCCGGGCTGAAAGTCCGAGGGAACAAAGCCCGGCCCTTCAGGGCCGGGATTCGCCCGAACCCCGGAATCGCGGCCTGAAAGGTCGTCGGAAATCTTGGTTCGGGAGGAGCGGCGGCCCGCCGACCAATGCCGCGTCAGCGGCAACTGACCGTAGCCCGGCGATTCATCGCCGGGAGAGGATCGCGGGCGCCCGACGCCATCCACAAAGTCCCACTTCTTCCCAAGCCGCTTCCACCTACCTACTCTCGCCGCGTGAAGCTTCTCCTCCTTGGCATTTTTCTGATCTCCGGTTGGGGCGCTGCGGCTTGGTTGTTGGTCTCAAACGAGCCGGTCCTTTCGACCTTTCCCCCGCCCGCGCAAGCTGGCCCTGACGCGGTTCAAAAAGCGTCGGATGTTTTCGAGAAATG
>JBBSUD010000117.1:0-18032 GCA_038235225.1 Verrucomicrobiales bacterium | reverse complement strand
GTCTTCTTCGTTTTGCTTTCATCTTGTGTGGTTTAGGTTCGGGTCAAAACCCGCTCCCAGCCACCCCAATCATAGCTTAGCCCCTGGCCCGAATTTCGGGGTCCGCCTCAAACCTAAGAATGGAATCCCTCTTCATCTGTGCCTTCTGTGAAACCTGTGGTTCATTCTGAGGCAGCGGCCGAGCGGAAAGCTTTTTTGACCACAGATACCACAGATGAGCACAGACGGAAAATCAAAGAATTGAATCCGTCTTCATCTGTGCCCTCTGTGAAATCTGTGGTTCATTCTCAGGCAGGGGCCGGGTGGAACGATTTTTGACCACAGATTCCACAGATTCCACAGATAGACACAGATGGGAAAGCACTGGGAATTGTGATCCTCTTCCTCTGTGCTCTCTGTGAAATCTGTGGTTCAATCTAAGGCAGCGCCCGGGCGATTGGGGTCTGGACCACATGCTTCACAGATGAGCACGGCTGGCAAAAAGCCAGGAATTGAATCCTTTCTTACCAGGATCGTACGTGTTATCCGTGGTGCTCCTTTTCACACCTGAAATCATGAACCCTTCCCCAAATGCCGACCTCACCCAGACCGTAATCGGAGCCGCGATGAAGGTGCTGAACACCCTGCGCCCCGGCCTTGATGAAAAACTGTATGAGCGCGCGCTGGTCATCGAGTTGACCAAACAAGGCCTGCGATGCGAGCCTCAGAAGAAACATGAAGTGTTCTATGAGGGGCAACTGATCGGAAACCTGATTCCCGACCTTATCGTGGAGGGACGGCTGCTCGTGGATGCTAAGGTTGTCACGGCGTTCACGGAGAGCCACATGGCGCAGATGCTCGGCTATCTGAACATCACAGGATTGCAAACGGCGCTGCTGCTCAATTTTCGTTACGCGAAGCTTGGCATTAAACGGGTTTCTCTATAAAATAGAACTTTCGACCACAGATCCGACAGATGAACACCGATAGGAAAGCCTAAGAATCGAATCCCTCTTCATCTGTGCCTTCTGTGAAATCTGTGGTTCAATCTGGGGCTGCGTCCGGGTGGGAAGATCCTAAACCACAGATTCCACAGATGAGCACAGGTGGGAAATTCAAGAATGGAATCCGTCTTCATCTGTGCCCTCTGTGAAATCTGTGATTCAATCTGAAGCTGCGTCCGGGTGGATGGGTTTCAATCGCGGATTTTGTTTCAGTGTTCCCGAGATTATGACTTCCCGGTTTTGAAATCTTTTCCCCATCTGCGGGCGGCGGTCCAGAGGAGGGCGGGGACGAGGAGGCTGAGGACTAGCGCGAGGACGGGGCTGGATTTTCCGGTGGAGCCGATCCAGGCGAAGAGGAAACCCATCGGGATGGAACCGCAGGCGAGGGCGGTGAGAAAGCGCGGGAAGGGCATGCGGACGAGGCCGGCGGTGCAGGCGATGGCTTCGGGAAGGATCGGCAGGGCGCGGGAAATGGCGACAAGCCAGCCGCCGCCGCTTTGGAACAAATTTTGGCCACGGGCGAAATCGCGCTCGCCCAGCAGGCGGGTGGCGAGTTTTGCGCTGGGAAGGAGGCCGATCGCGTAGCCGGCGAGTCCGGCGAGGATGGATCCGGCGGCGGAGATCGCGCCGCCGAGGAACGGACCGTAAATCAGGCCAAGCGCGGACATGACGACGGTGCCGGGCACGGGCAGAACGATATCCGCCACCAGCAATCCAATGCCCCCGGCCCATGCCCACGGGCCGACCTTTTCCAGCCACGCGACCGCGCCGGGCAACGAGAATTCCCGCTCCCACGCGCCGCCCCACAACAGCCACGTGACCAAGATTGCGGCGGCGAGCGCGATAAACCAAGTGAGCAATCTCATACGAAGCGGAATGATTCATAAAGAGCGGGAATGGCCAAGCCCGCGGTGATGGAGATCGCTAGATCCGCCGCATTGACATGCGGGAACCGGCGGGACTGGATGGCGGGCATGATTTCAAAAACCCCGATTTTCAGTAGAACACTTCTCCGGGCGCTGCTCGCCCTGCCGCTTTTTCTGCTGCCGAACGCGGTGCGTGCGGAGGACGTGAAGCCGGATACGGCGGAGATCGGGACGACCATTGCCGAACTCGCTGCGACTTATGAAAAGCTAGGGGGATTCATCGCAACATATCAAAGCGAATTGCCGGGGAAATCGCTGCATTGCACGCTCGCAACGGATTTCGCCAGCGGGATGGGAGTAATTCATCTGGTCGCAACCAAGGATGGTAATCGGATGGAGATGCGGCAGTGGACCGCGCCGGGCGATCGCTATTATGTTTCCAGCGGCGGTGGGTTGGTGGTATTCAAGGGGCTGGGCGAATTGTTGGAGAGCATCCGGCAGCTTTCCGAAACATTGGCAGGTAAGGGTTCGGATATCAGGCCGGTGCAAATGTCGCCGTTTATCCTTCTGGGTGAATCGGATTTCGGCGCGGGCCTGCGCTTGAAGACGGATTTGGAACCAACGTGGACTTCCGATGTGGAAAACGGTTCGATCCAATCCGCCAGTGATAGCAAGGTGGAGTTCCTGACCGAGAAGTCAGGACTTCTTACAATCAACCGCGGTTCGGGGATGCTGGAGCGCCAATCCTCGGGCGTCGAAAATGGGGTGCCGCGGGTTATGGAATTGAAGCGGCTGGAGAAAAACCCAGGAAAAGACGCGGTGATGAAGATTTCCGCGGATTGGTCCACCGAAGGAGCGGTGGAGAAACCAGTGACCGCATGGTCGAGACCTCTGCGACTGGCGCTGTTTCAGTTGGTGATCAACCAGGCGGAGCTGGAAAAGGACGATGGGAAGAAACTGGATGACGCGCTGGAGGCTCAATATGAAGCCCTGCGCCATTTCGCGGAGGCGTGCATGAAGGAAAAGGAAAGCGAGTTCGCCGCAAAGGCGGATTGGGAAAAACTGTTTGCCACGACGAAAGCGGAAGCCCGCCGGGACTGGCGGGCAAACACGCCGAGAGCGGATGCGGGCGATGAAAAAGGTTTTCAAGAATATCTAAAGCAAGGCGCAACCCGACTAAAACTCCGGGAAGTGTTGGTGAGCGGAATGATGGAGGTAGAGGAAGGCCGCGAGCCGATCATGGACGACATGTTCGGAAACGGCGGGTGGGCGAGTTTGAAAGTCGGCAGCAGACGCGGTGTGGCGGCGAAGAAATCGATCGTGACGGCATTGGTCCGGGCTTATCTGGAGGCGCTGATCGACCAGAAGATGGACAAGCAGTGGGACCGGCGGGATGGACTGGATTGAGAGTCGATACTGTCCGCTTTCGAACCACTGCCACCTCACCGATTTCCGCTCCAATCCCACCAATTCTGGCCCGAAGATACCTGGCGTCGCCCCTAAGTTAACTTCCTTCGGAGGATTCAGGGGGAACTGCCTCCGTGTGCTTGAACCTAAGTGTCACCAAGACATTCGTATGGGTCAACTTCGGGTAGTTTCGCAGCGGCAAGAAGTAGTTTTTCTATTTCAATCACGGTCAGTGGCAGATGAATCGTCTGACGTCGTGCGCTCCGCTCTCCCTATTCTCCGTCATCACGGGTGCTCCATTTGAGCATGAGGCAGGATTGAAACGGGAAATGCGTATGAGTGTGATCCATCGATTCCAAATCCCATCGGGGAAAATGCGAACTCTCTTCGCCCCGATGCATATGATTGAATTGAGATGGAGTCCTGAATTATTGAAGCTTGGCAAATGCAGTCCGACACCACGATTAGAAATCCGCGAAGAGGTCCATTTGGGGGCGGTTGGGCTTGGGTAGGGTGGGTTGGTCGGTGTTTTTCGCTTTGGGGCCTTGTTTCTTGGCCTCGGGTTTCACGGAGTGGAGTTCGAGGTGGGAAAGGATGGATTTGGCGCGCTCGACGACGGCTTTCGGGAGGCCGGCCAGGCGGGCGACCTGAATGCCATAACTCTTGTCGGCGGCGCCGGGGAGGATCTTGTGAAGGAAGATGATTTCCTCGTTCCATTCCCTGACGGCGACATTGTAGTTGGCAACGGCGGACTTGGTGTTGGCGAGATCCGTGAGTTCGTGATAGTGAGTTGCGAAAAGGGTGCGGCAGCCGATTTCATCATGCAAATGCTCTGCTACGGCCCAGGCGATGGAGAGGCCGTCGAAGGTGGCGGTGCCGCGGCCGATCTCGTCGAGAATGACCAACGATTTGTCGGTGGCATGGTTAAGGATGAGGGCGGTTTCACTCATTTCGACCATGAAGGTGGACTGGCCGCGGGACAGATCGTCGCTGGCGCCGACGCGGCAAAAGATGCGATCGACGACGCCGAGGGTGGCGGATTCGGCTGGGACGTACGCGCCGATCTGGGCCATGACTGATATCAAAGCAATCTGGCGGATATAAGTGGATTTGCCGGCCATGTTCGGTCCGGTCAGGATTTGGAGGCGGGCGGTTTCGGGATCGAGTTCGGTGTCGTTGGGAACAAATTTCACGTCAGTGAGCGTTTGCTCAAGGACGGGGTGACGGCCGTTGGTGACGAAGAATCCTTTGCCTTCATTAAGGACAGGGCGGCAGTGCCGATGGTATTGTGCGACTTCGGCAAGGGCGCAGAGAACGTCGATTTCGGCGACGGCCGCGGCGGTCTCCTGAAGCTGTGGAACGTGGGTAACAACTTCGGCGCGAAGCTGGGCGAAGAGTTCGGCTTCGAGTTGTTTGGAACGTTCTTCGGAGCCGAGGACTTTGTTTTCCATTTCCTTGAGCGCGGGTGTGATGTAGCGCTCGGCGTTGGACATGGTTTGCTTGCGGGTATAGTCATCGGGGACTTTGGCAAGCTGGCTGGTGGTGATTTCAATGAAGTAACCGAAGACGTTGTTGAACTTGATTTTCAATGAGTCGATGCCGGTGCGCTTGCGCTCGTCTTCTTGCAGACGAGCGATCCAATCCTTGCCGCCGCGGGAAGCGGAGCGGAGTTCGTCGAGCTCGGCGGACCATCCATCGCGGATGATGCCGCCATCGCGGAGGTGGGCGGGCGGCTCGTCGGCGAGGGCGTTGGCGAGCATTTCCGTTAGTTCGTGGAAATCGTGGAGGTGAGTAATCAGTGAAGATGAGGAGAGCGTGGAGAAATCCTGTTTGAGGGCGGGGATGTGGCCGAGAGATATGGCAAGTGCCTGGAGATCGCGGGCATTACCGGAACCTTGGGAAAGGCGGGAGGTGGTGCGCTCGATGTCGCGGATGCCTTTGAGAGATTCGCGGCATTTCGAGAGGATATACGGCTCTTCCAGTAGTCCGGCGATGATGTCCTGTCGGGCGGTTAGGGTGGCGAGGTCGCGAAGCGGGTGGAGGATCCAATCGCGCAGCAGGCGGGCGCCCATCGGGGTGGCGGTGCGGTCGAGGACGCCGAGAAGCGTATGTTGTCTGCCGGAGCGTGAATCGACGAGGTCGAGATTGCGCTGGGAGGCGGCGTCGATCAGGACGTGGTCTGCGCTTTCGCGGACGCGCGGCGGTTGCAAATGGCCACACGGACGGCGGAGTTGATGGATGAGATAGTGAAGGACGGCCCCGCCGGCGCCGCTGGCGGCATGGAGACTGGCGCAGCCGAAGCCATCGAGCGAGTGGACGTTGAAATGGTCTTTCAATAACTGCGAGGCGTGCTCGGGAAGGAAAGTGTAGCCTTCGTAGATCAGGCATTTGGCCAGATTTCCAAACTCGGCGGACTGGTGATCGGGGATGAGCAGTTCGGACGGGGAAACGCGGGCCAGCTCGTCCTGAAGCGCGCCGATTTCCGCGAACTCGGCGATGATGAACTCGCCGGTCGTGTGATCGACACACGCGAGGCCCACGGACTTTCCGTGGCGAAAGACCGCGGCGAGGTAGTTCGGGCGCTGGTCCTCTAGCAGCTCGAAATCGTCGATGGACCCGGGCGTGAGGATGCGGGAAATCGCACGATCAACGAGTTTTCCGGGAACCGGCTCGGACGTTTGCTCGGCGATGGCGACCCGTTTTCCCGCCTTCAGCAGCCGGGCGATGTAGCCCTGCGCGGCGTGGTAGGGAACGCCGCACATCGGGTAGCCGGAGCGCTTGGTGAGGGCGACATTGAGGATGGGCGCGGCGTTTTTCGCGTCCTCGTAGAACATTTCATAGAAGTCGCCGAGGCGGTAGAACAGAATGATGTCGGCGGGCAGGGATTTCCGCATGGCCTGGTATTGAGCCATCATCGGGGTCGGGGCTGGAGCGGACATGCGGGGAGAGTGAGGAGTGGAAATGAGGAATCAAGAACCCATGCGGAGGGAAATCTCGGCGAGGCGAAAATGCAGCTCTACCGAGTGGGCAGGAGCTTTTGAAACGGGAAATGGGCAGAAGAAGACGTCCCACGAAATGCCCGAAAAAGGCATGGATATGACGCCTGAGGAACTCGAAGGCGCCGTGAATCCGAATTACGATTTGAGTGCGCTGCGCATGGCCGACCTCCGCAAAAATTATGGAACCGATCTGCATCATCGAGCTTGCGTGGAACCTGGACCGCCAAGGCATCACGATTCCAGGTGCGGACGCCTCCATCGCCACAGGCGCGCTGTCAGCGGAGGCGGATGGGATGACGTTCGACACCCGTTTTTCCCACGTCAATGGGCTGAGGGCGGTCGCGCCACCGGCGGATTGGTTTTTGTGATGGGAGGCTCTTTCCTGCCATGCGGAAATGCATGCCAGGAAACCGTACTGAGAATTGGGACGAGTGGCGGAAATGATGGGCTTGGCGGATGCAATCCGCCGCCACGGTTACCTTACCCGCTCCAGCAGCCAAGCTAACAGGCCGCCGATCGGCATGCGCTCCTGCTCCATCGAGTCGCGGTGGCGGAGGGTAACAGTGTCTTTCAGATCCGGATTCTCCTCGCCGAGGGTGTCGAAATCCACAGTAACGCAGAACGGTGTGCCGATTTCGTCCTGGCGCCGGTAGCGACGGCCTACAGCACCGGAATCGTCGTAGAAAACATTCATCCACGGTTGCAGCGTCTTCTGGATTTCCCTGCAGATGCGGACTTGGTCCTCGTTCTTTTTGAGGAGCGGGAAAATACCGACTTTAATCGGCGCCATGCGCGGGACGAAGCGCATCACGGTGCGGACATCGGCCTTGCCCTTGTCATCCGCGAGGGTTTCCTCGTCGAAGGCTTCGCAGATGAGCGCGAGGATGGTGCGATCGCAACCGGCGGACGGTTCGACCACATGCGGGAGGAATTTTTCCTTGGTTTCCTCATCGAAATACAACTGCGATTTTCCCGAGCCCTTTTGGTGGACGCCGAGGTCATAGTCGGTGCGGTATGCAACGCCTTCGAGTTCCTGAATGCCGAAGGGAAACTCGTATTCGATGTCATACGTCTTCTTCGAGTAAAAGGCGCGATCGCCGTCCGGCACGTCGAGAATATGCAGTTTTTCGCGCGGTATGCCGATTTCGCCATAGAAATCGAGGCGCGCCTGAAGCCACTCGTCGGTGAGTCGCATGCCGTCGTCCGGATGGCAGAAATATTCGATTTCCATCTGTTCGAATTCGCGCGAGCGGAAGATGTAGTTCCGTGGGTTGATTTCATTGCGGAACGATTTGCCCATCTGGGCGATTCCAAAAGGGAGCTTCACGCGGTTCGAGTCCGCGATGTTTTTGAACTGACAGAAAATCGACTGGGCCGTCTCCGGGCGGAGATAGGCGATTTGTTCACCCGTGGCGCCGAAGTTCGTCTGCAGCATCAAATTGAAATCGCGCGGCTCGGTGAGATCGCATTTTGGCGATTGCCCGGGGCAGACGCTCGGCTTTTCCTTACACTCGGATGCGTCCAAACTATCGGCACGGAAACGGCCCTTGCAGGTCTTGCAATCGACCATGGGATCGGAAAATCCGCCGACATGCCCGGAGGATTGCAGCACCTGTTCCATTGTTAGAATCGAGCCGTCCATGCCGAGAACGTCATCGCGTTCCTGGACGGTTTTCCGCCACCAGTATTCCTTCAGATTCCGCTTCAGCTCCGCGCCGAGCGGCCCGTAGTCCCAGCACCCGTTGAGGCCGCCGTAGATTTCCCCAGCTTGGAAAATGAAGCCGCGGCGTTTGCACAGCGACACGATTTTTTCCATGCGGGCGGGGTCGGTGACATCTTTGTTGGCCATGATTTGGGAAGGTTGGGCGCGAAGGGAAGCAGCCGTGGCGGCAGGCGGCAAGGCGGGATTGCCCGGCCAACGCACTGCCGGAAATCGTGTCCCATGGCATGGCAATCCCGTAACCCGGTCCGGGTGATTTCTTGCAAGTGCGGCAATCCCGCCACCGTTTCCACTCACCCATGCGCATTTTCCTGCTCCTCCTGCTGGCCATCAATATCACCGCTGCCGCGCCAAAACCCGACGTCCTGCTCATCGCCGTGGACGACCTGAACGACTGGGTCGGCTGCCTGGGCGGGAACCCGCAGGCGCTCACGCCGCACATGGATGCGCTGGCCGCGCGCGGTGTGCTTTTTACAAACGCCCACTGCCAAGCGCCGCTTTGCAATTCCTCCCGCACCAGCATCCTCAGCGGGTTGCGGCCGGGGCGCACCGGGATTTACGGACTCGCCCCCTTCGTTCGAAATGTTCCGGAATGGCGCGATCTCCTGCTTTTCCCCGAGTATTTCCGGAATCACGGCTACACCGCCGCCATCGCAGGGAAAATCTTCCACACCTATCCGCCCCCGCAATTTCGGGCGCGCGATTTCGACGCGTGGGGACCTGCTTGCAATTTCGGCCCGCTGCCGCCGGCGAAATTCGTCACCACGCCAAATCCCGAGCGCCTTGTCGATTGGGGCCAATACCCACCGCGCGACGAACTGCAGAACGACCGCGCGATTGCGGATTGGGCCATCGACCGGCTCGGGGAATCGCCGGAAAAACCACGCATGATCGCCGTGGGATTCGGCCGGCCGCATGTGCCGTGTTTCGCCTCTCCCGAGTGGTTCGCGCTCTATCCCGAGGCGGATGTGAAGCTCCCCAATGTCCCGGACGACGACCTTGACGATGTCCCGGATTTCTCCCGCTACCTCCATTGGGACGTTCCCGAACCGACGCTCAAGTGGCTGAAGGAGAGCGGCCAGTGGCGGCCGCTTGTCCGCGCCTATCTTGCCAGCGTGAGTTACGTGGATTCGGAGGTCGGCCGCGTGCTCGCAGCGCTGGAGAAAAGCGGGCGCGCCGATCGCACCGTCGTCATCCTCTTTTCCGACCACGGCTGGCACCTCGGCGAGAAGGGCATTTCCGGGAAAAACACCCTTTGGGAGCGCTCAACCCACGTTCCGCTCATCGTCGCCGCGCCGGGAATCAAGCCCGGTCGCTCCGCCGAGCCCGCAGAGCTTCTCGATATCTATCCGACCCTCGCCGCGCTCTGCGGCCTGCCCGCGCCCGAGGCCCTGGACGGCATTTCCCTCGTGCCGCAATTGGAGAATCCGGCTCAAAAGCGCGATCGCCCGGCCATCACCACGGCGAATCAGGGAAATCACGCCATCCGCGACCGCGACTGGCGCTACATCCGCTATGCCGACGGCTCCGAAGAACTCTACGATCACCGAAGCGATCCCGATGAATTCACCAATCTCGCCGCCGATCCCGCCCACGCCGCCGAGAAGCTCCGCTTGGCGAAATGGCTGCCGCAGCCCGACGTCCCACCCGCTCCCGGCAGCGCCCACCGCATTCTAACCAAGGACTCCGAAGGCTTCTGGACTTGGGAAGGAAAGCGCGTTTCCCCCCAGCCTGGAAAGCATGCTCAATGAAACCATGACTCGTTGCCCGTGGGTTCCGCTCCAGCATCCGCTCTATGTCCAATATCATGATGAGGAATGGGGCGTTCCCTCGCGCGACCCGCGCCACTTGTTCGAAATGATCTGCCTCGAAGGCGCGCAAGCCGGCCTTTCCTGGTGGACCATCTTGCAAAAACGCCGCCGCTACAAGGAGGTCTTCCATAACTTCCACCCGGAGAAAATCGCGGCCATGACCGATGCCGATCTTGAATCTTTGTTACAGGATCCCGGCATCGTCCGGCACCGCGGGAAAATCTTTTCCGTCCGTCAGAACGCCCGCGCGTGGCAGGAGATCCCCCACCCCGCCGACTGGCTCTGGAGTTTCATAAATGACACTCCGATCCGCCCGAAATTACCCGGCACACTCACCAACAGTCCGGAATCCGCCGCGCTTTCCAAATCACTAAGCAAAGCCGGATTCAACTTCGTGGGCGCCACCACCATGCATGCCTTCATGCAAGCCACCGGCATGGTGAGCGACCACAGCGCCGATTGCTTCCGTAGAAATTCTTAGCCGGAGTTCAACCTTCAGGTTGCTCTTCCGCCACCGGGACGATGCTGAAGACATGGTGAACCACCGCAGCGACGATTGCTTCCGAAGAGATTCTTAACCGGAGTTCAACCTTCAGGTTGCTCTTCCGCCGCCGGGACGATGCTGAAGACATGGTGAGCGACCAAAGTGGCGATTGCTTCCGCAGAGATTCTTTGCCGGAGTTCAACCTTCAGGTTGCTCTTCCGCGACCGGGACGATGCTGAAGACATGGTGAGCGACCACAGTGGCGATTGCTTCCGCAGAGATTCTTTGCCGAAGTTCAACCTTTAGGTTGCTCTTTCGCGCCCGGAACGATGCTGAAGAGCAATCTCAAGGTCGAGCTCCTGGCCGGACCACGCGGCGGCAGGAGTCCGACAGCTCCCAATTAAAACACAAAATCACCGCTGCGCCATCGGCAGAACCGCGAGCGGCTCGCAGGTCAGGCGCCCGCCATCGGCGGTGACGGTATAGGCATCGGGATCGACCACGATGGCGGGCACGGCAAGCAGTGAATGCCACCTCCCGCGCTAGCCTCCTACCTTTCGTCCCCGTAGCCGCCATCCGGCCTAAGCCAAAAATCACACCAGACACATCGGATCGTCCGACCAGTCCAAGTCCCGTCATGCCCAAATCCGGCCACAAAAACAAATAAAAGATTACCTATTTCACTTTGACACTGCTGATCTTAAACGAAGCATCCACGATCACAAATCCACAATCCCCGGCCTGACCCCAGTCGCGGTCACTTTCACGCTGTAGCTGAAGTTCCCGGTGGCGCGGCTCAGGCCGACGACGATCGGTTGACCGACGAGTCTGATGTCGGATTCAGACCGAAGGCGAACATTGGTCGAAAAGAAATTAAAAAAATGTCAGGAAACCTCGGCATCAAGCATTCCTCATTGGCGGGTCGTGGATTCATGATACGCGGAGCCCCCGTCGGACGGAAAGATGGGCGCGAAACCTGAAAATCCAGAATCCTCTAAAACCGATCAAAAATCCAGAATGAAAATCCATCGAATCAACAGCACCGTGGTAGCTTGCGCTGCAATTTTTACAGTTTCCGAAGCTGAAGCGGTCGTTGTCGCGGAATACTCCGTCACCGGTGGATTCCTTGCTTCCAGCGACTCGGACGCGGGTTCCACCGATTCCGACGTCTCCATACCGGGATCTCCCACGATCCTTATCACCTCCAGCGAACTACTCTCGATCAGGGCGTCTTCGTCGGTCGGGATTAATTCACGCGATGATGCCGTCACCAACAACATCAGTTTTTCGCTCACGGTCACTCCTGGAGCACAGCCGCTGGATTTCACCAGCTTCGGCGGCGACGTCGGCAAGAATGGCAGCACCTCCACCAGGGGATGGAGGCTCGTCTCATCGCTCACCGGCGCAACAGTTTTGGCTGAAAACACCAACATAGCTCAGGCTGTGACAGCATTCTCCACAACTTCGGGTTCCACCGACCTCAGTGGCGTCACAGCCCTGCAGGGGGTCACCACCCCGGTTACATTCACGTTTTATGCGAACACGGGTTCTGGCACCGGGAACAATGGCAGATCCGTTGACTTCGACAATCTTGTCTTCAATGCAAATGTTCCAGAGTCCGGCTCCGCCGCAGTGGGGATGATCAGCCTTATCGCGCTCCTTCGCCGCAAGCGAGCCTGAAGACCATCTCAAGATTCCCGGCATTAGTCGAGGAGGCCACTAGGCATGAAAGAGTTCCACGTCGCCTCGCGATATCGCGCTTTATGAGCTAAACCACACCCGCAGAAGCCCATGAAAACGAACCATTCCAACAAAACAACCAAGTTGCTCGGCGAACTGCGAAAATTATCAAAAAACTTAAAAAAATACTGGTAACCATAAGGAAACCACTTCAATCTACCCAATATTAGGGACTATTACTTCACAAAACCAAATGATCCAATGACAACAAACTTATCTCTGTTTCGCATTCCGGCGCTCGTCGCGCTAACCACACTAAGCCCTCTGCCAGCCCAAGCTCAGACGCCGATCGCGGTGAGCAACATCATTACGGGGGTCAACTCCGCACCCGGGAATGGCACCACTTTCCATAATTTGGGATACACCGTTGACGGAGCTGTGGTCGATAGCTTGCTGGTGATCACGGTGGTGATCGAAGAGGGCGCCAGCACCGCAGTCACCGGAGTAACCTATGGAAGCGGCACTTTCGAAAAAGCCGATGGCATCGTCGTGGATGACGGAGCCACTTTTGGCTATTCCGGAGTCTGGTACCTTCTCAATCCTGATCTGGACACGGCCCAGAACATCACGGTTACAACAGACGGGCAGACGAACACCCTCTCGATGACCGCATTCACCCTTTCAAATGTGAATCAATCAGATCCTCTCGGTGCGACCGCTACTCTTGCGGCACCGGTCGCTTCCGGTCCTCAATCGACCCAGTTGACAACGCAGGGTTCCAACTCCCTCCTGATCTCTACCCTGATGAGCGGTGGGTCTGCGACCGATTATGTGATCGCACCATCCATGAGTGCGGTATCCTCGTTCATCAACCCGGCAGGGTCGGGTGTGGCAATGTTTGTCGGTTCCAAGGATGGCGGGGCTTTTGACAGCGTGCAGACATTGGTGTTCGCGAAAGGGACCACGAACTCCCCACGGGTCGCGATCGCATCGGCAGAATTTCTTGCTACGGGCCAAGCTCCAACTGAGAAAATCAATCTTACCATCGCTTACAACTCGGCCACCAACGAGCTCACCCTCACCTGGAATGCTCTTCCTGGCCGCCTCTACACTGTTCGAGGTTCGACTGATCTCAACGGTTTTCCCCTCGAAATCCTCGCTCCCTTCGATCCGCCTGGCGATATCGCGACGACAACCTTTGCAAAGCCCGCGGATCCGAGAATGTTCTACCGGGTGGAGGACGCAGGTGCCGCCCCTTGATTCAATGTTGAATCCTATCCCGCTGGTGTCCATTGCCGACAGTCCACAATGATCGCACTCGATTTGAGGAGTCCGTCCTATAGTTTCTTGAGGATAATCATCCATCCCACAGGAACGAAGAGAAAGTGAAAACGAATACTTTATACTTCAAGTTCCTTGTTTTCATCTATTGTGTGATATTGCAACCGGCCTCAGCCAGAGCGGGCGAGGTTCAGATACCTCCCTTGCAATCTTCCTACACCAGCAGTGGATACTGGCAGGTAAAGGTAAACGGACTCAGCGTTCCGGTTGCTAAATTCGATCCTCAAGGCGGGATCAACTATTACTTCGCACATCTGTCAGCAAGTGGATCGAACGTCTTCGAGGTCGAGGCTTTTCAGGCCATCACCGACTACGCGATACGCCCCAGTTCCTACGGGATGGTCGGGACGGTAAATTCCACAAAGCTGAGCTTCACTTTGGACCAGCCCCGCTATCTTGAAATAAAAATCAATCTGCGGACACTGCTGTACATTCTGGTAGATCCGATTGAAGTTGGCGTCCCGTCTCCATCAGGCACTGGAATTTTCAATATCACAGCTCCTCCTTACAATGCCGACAACACAGGCAGTATCGAGGTGACAAGCATCATTCAACAGGCGATCAACGCTGCGGCAGCCAGGAGCGGAGGTGGTATCGTCTATGTACCCATGGGGACCTACCAAACGGGCACGCTGGCCCTCAAAAGCAATGTGGATATCTACTTGCAAGGAGGTGCCGTGCTTCTAGCTACGCTCAACAAGTCATCCTATTCAGGCACGAATCCCAAACACGTCATCAGGGCTGACAACGTGTCAAACGTCAAGGTCCGCGGCAGGGGAAGCATCAATTGCCGTGGCGTAAAACTAAATAACTTTCAGAACACGGCCGCGGACGGAACCTTCAGGATCGCGCCGATTCAATTTGCTAACACCCATGGCGCGACAATCGAGGGAATCACCCTGATTGAGAGTTCCGGTTGGACGTTGACCTTCACCTTGGGTTCAAGTGATATCGATGTGAAAAACATCAAGATCATCAATGAAATGCAATGGGGTTGGAATGACGGCATCAACGTCATCGGATCACACGACGTTGATGTGCGCCATTGTTTCATCTCCACCGCCGACGATGCGGCATGTGTCAAGACACAAAATTTCCCGAAGGCGAATCCCGGTGACGCCGCCTACAACATTGTCTATGACGATCTGGTGTTGCGTTCGGGAATATCTTCCGGATTCAAAGTTGGAATGCAGGCGGAAGACGACATTTACAATGTGCGCGTTGTAAATGTCAATGTGTTGGATTGCGAAAGGGCTTTCAACATCGACCATTGGTATGGCGACGGATACTGGCATGACATCCACTTCGTGGACTGGGTCGTGGACAAAATGACAGGCACTTCGCAAAGTCTCAAAAAGGGGGCTTACATTGATTGTCCATTCCGTATCGAAATCGCAAGGCAGCCGAGCACCTCATACGAAGAAGGGGTTGGAAACATCAGCGACATCGAGATCACCAGGGTGAAGTTCAAGGAAATTGCCCCCAACAACGCCTACTTCTGGGGCGAGAATGCAGACAACAGAATTACCCATGTCTCAATTACAGATGTGTATTTCGGTGAAAATCTCATACTAAGCAACAGCGACGGACCGATTCAGAACAAGGGATTCGCGTCCAACATTTCTTACAATGACGGGCCTCGGATCGACTTTGGATTCCCATTGGCGGGGTCCGAAATTTCAGAGCGGATGACGGTCACCGTCGATGCCGAGAATCCGAACGCAGTGACCAGGGTGGACCTCTATCTGAACAACGCGTTCGTTTCTTCTGATTTCTCCCCTCCGTTTTCATGGAACGAGGAAGGACAGGAGCCCCTGCTTGAGAACATCGCAGCGGGACCTCATTCATTGAAGGCTATCGCATTCAACGCCCAAGGAGCAACCACGGAAATAACCAATCAAATTTTGATGCCGGTCATCAAATTCAAATCGCTCACACCTGGTAAGATTCTGAGTGAAGGAGACGGCCTAACCGTAATCGTCAGCCCGGTGGGGCAAGGAATCAGCATTTCAAAAATCGATTTGTTCTGGGATGATGCGTATATCCGCACGGAGAGTGTATCTCCATATGCTTGGAACGAGGAAAACCAGCCTTCTGATGCCGCTCTTAGGGATCTGGAGATTGGATCGCACACGCTTCGTGCGGTAGCGACCCTAGGAACGGGAGTAACTTCCTCAATCAGCACGACCATTACTGTCGCCGACCCCAATGTCCCCCCCACCTTTGCGGCTTTTTATGATGCGTGGGTTGGCGCACATCCTTCCATCGGCTTGCTCGACGGAATCCATGACGATCCGGATGATGATGGCCTGGTGAATGGAATCGAAGCATGGTTCGGTACTCCTCCGGACCAATTTTCGAACGGATTCATCGCAGGTTCTCTGGTTGGGGCCAGCTTCACAGCCGTTCACCCAGTCAATCCAGATATTCCAGCAAGCCTATACGGCTACTATGAATGGTCGCCAGATCTAATGGATTGGTATCGAGGTGATGGACTCTCCGGACCAGGTGGTGGTCTGACAGCGGTAATCACGTCGGATATTCAGAACGGAATTGCAGTTATCACGGCAAATGGCTCAAGGACATTCGATCACTTCTTTCTGCGGGCATCGCTACCGCCGCAATAAATCGTCTTAGTTCCCGTTGGGCAGGTTAACGGCTTAATCAAACCCTCGTTGGAGGCGTTGCCGTTCATCATGTGCATCAAGTTCATTGGACGCGCGTCGTCCGGAATATCGCTGAAACGGGAGGGTCGAGTTGCGCGACCGCGGGTGTGGAAACGGGCACGAACAGGCTCGCCGTGGTGACAGTTTGGAATCATCTGGGTTTTGTCAGGGAGTCGACTCTCAGGGAAATGCTCCGGCAACAGAGCGATCTGACAAAAAATCCGCCTTTCACCTGGGATGCTACCGGACCGTCTCGAAATTCAGATCGTCCAGATAGAGTTCCCCCTGCCTCGCGGCTTCTCCGATATCCGTGATCGGATAGGGAGTTTGGCCGCGCCGCTCGATCATGAGGTAGAGCGGCCTCCCGCTCAGATCAAGAGCCGACTTGTTTTTCACCACTGCCGCGGTGTAGATCGGCAGCCTCGTTAGATCGGCACCTAAAACCAGATCGGCCTGAAAATGGTGCCACCCGCCGGGGTTGAGGAGACAGTCCGACTTGGTGGCCTCATAGCGGATCGTATCTGGACGCCCGCTGGCGATGAAAGTGAGGGAACATTTCAAATACATGGGGGACGCGGAGTCCACGTAGGCCCACCCCGAAACCCGGGTTTTCATGTCGGCGGTGGCCAGCAGTTTACCACCGTCATCCCGGCTCAGTTCCTGCATCAGGTACCCCATCGGCAACAAGTGGGCGACATTCTTCCCTGATTTGGCGAAAATTCTGCCGTTGCTCGTCCTTCCCACTTCGCACAATTCGGCGAGGGCAACGGAATACGGATCCTGCCAGTCGATCAACGTGGTACTGATGCCCCGGGGAGAAAGGCTCAAGTCAGTCGCCTCCAGTTTTCCGTTTCTGAGGACCAATTGCGGCACATGCGCCGGTGGCGCAGCGGGTTTGCGGAGTAGGATGATGGCGATCACTGCGGCGGCACCGAGCACGAAGGATGCGCCCGCAATCCCCCATTTCCAACGACCGATCTGCCGGATCGAAGCAGGCAAAACCGGCACCATGGAAGTACGATCCTTGCCGTAGCGGACCGAGCGTTGCTGCTCCACCGACCATTCCGGACCGGTCGCCCCGCGCTCGATGATGGTGCGCCGGGTTTCCAAGAACTCCAATCGCTGGGGTTCGAGATTCTCACGCAACGCGGCGGAAAAACGCAGACGTTCGGCACAATACTCCCTTATATCCGCATCAGTTCTCAAGTGCTCATCGAGCCGCGCCAGTTGGTCGCTATCCAACCTTTCATCGAGAAATCTCGCCACAAGGTCCGCGACCTCTGGATCGATGGGTTTGTCCGGCCGGGTGTGCATCAGGCGTCGTCGTGCTGACCGCGTGTCACGCAGACCCGAAGCAGCTCACGCAGCCGCTCGAGCTTCTTAGGGAATACCCCAAAAAATCGGAGGGATCAGCCTCCCACGGACCTTTTTTCCAGACGACCACCGCGACCTCTTGAACACAATCGTCCACCGCGATCGCGTTGCCGAGAAAACTTGCCAAATAGGCCCGAAGGGGAAGCTGAATCCGTGACCACTGCGCGCTGAACACCCGCTGCTTCCTGAGTTCGGCCTCCGTCGATTGGCTCAGTTGAGCCCCCTTTCGCGCCTCACCTTGCGGAACGAGCGTGCCGCCGCCATCGCCCATAGCTTGCCTATACACGTTCATCCGCCGAACATAACGGTCCGAAAACTTGACGCAAGTTCGTTTTCCCCCGCCAGCGGCGGGCGCTTTGCGATGGCACGGTGAAAACTCTCAGTAACACGGATCAGGAATCACGGTTCGGTCCTTGGATTTAAGCATTTTCTCATGCTTTTTAAGATTCTCCTGCCTATGGAATTACGGCGGAGGTAGTGCACATGCTTGCTCATCGAGGCAAAGTGCCCCATTGCTAGGCGGGAGGCGATCCATTCGTTCGGGGACTGCGGTTTGGCTGTTAACCCGACTTTCGCTATTTGCCGGGATTTCGGGGTCCGGTGCTTGGAATTGCGTTGGTTTTGTCAAAAGGTCTCCACCACAGCGCTCCCCGCGCGGATCTCGGGCGGGGGCTGGGGCGGGAGGGTGAAGCCGAGCTGTC
>JBBSUD010000116.1:0-18036 GCA_038235225.1 Verrucomicrobiales bacterium | reverse complement strand
TTGGAAAGCTCGCCCTGCTCTGCAAGGCGGAGTTTGTCGGCCTGCACCTTGCCGAGTTCATCCTGCAACGCGGCCTGCTGCTTGGCGGAATCCAGCGCGAGCCGTTCGGTGACGAGCTCGCGCTCGGTTTTGAGTCGGGTGATTTCCGCCCGCATGGAATTCGTGGCGGCGGTCAGGCGCTCGGCCTCCAATTTGTTGGTGGCGGCCAGCGATTCCTGCTCAGCGCGCATGGCGTCGAGCGAGCCATCGGTCGGGGATTTCACTTCCACAGCCGCGGCCGGAGCCGGCGTGACGGTGATTTCAACCGTCGGCGCGGCTGCCGCGGCGGCGGGTGCTTGGGCCAGCACCGGGACGGCGGCGGGTTCCTTGGCCGAGAGCGCGGTGGCCAGCGCGAGGCCGAGCAAAGTGGTGGTGACGTGGGTCGGTTTCATAAGTCGTTCGGGTGGAAGAACGGAGCGGAGGCGGGAAATCGTTCTGGAAAATCAGGATTCGCGGGATTTCCGACGCTTCGCCCGCAGGCCGATCAGCAGGACCACGGCCACGAATGCCAGAAACGCGCACGCGCCGATGGCCATGAACCGAAACAGCCGCCCCGCCGCCGAGTCCACCTGCGCGGGCGTCACGAAATCCTCGCGCACCGAGCCCTTCACGCGGCCGAGCACCATTTTGCCATCCGCGATTTCCACGCTGGTGAGCGCCGCCAATGCCGGGCCAAGCACCGGATCCGTCGTGTAGCGCTCGGTAATCCGGTAGGGCGACATCCGCTCGACGAACTCCACCGGCACCTTCGCGCCGGGCACCTCGATCGCGTCAATGCGCAGGACGAGTTCTCTCTTAGCGAGTTCCGGCCGCGCGACCATGACACCGTTCAGGTAGCGCGGGTCCGAGGAAAGCCAGCCGCGCCCCTGTCCGCCGCCGAGACGCGGACGGCCGTTGAGCGGGAAGCAAATCGCGATCCGCGCCACGCCGTCCTTCATTTCCAGGATTTGGAAGGTGCCGCGGAGCTCCTTGAAAGCGTCATAAGTGGCGATCGCGAGGTTCATTTCCTCCGGGGAAAGCGCGAGGCTGGCGGACTCCTCGCCGGCGAGGGTCTGGCGGAAATCCTCGACCTTTTCGGCCAGGCGGTTCACCTGCGCGTCCTGATCTTCCACCTTCGCGACCAGCACCGGCACCGGCTTCTCCGAGGTGAATTTCTCGATTTCCCCGAACTGCCGGAACAGTGTGTAAACCGAAAATCCCAGGAAAAACGCCACCATCCCCACAACGGCGAGCAGGATCGCGCAGCCCGCGAAGGGCGAACGGCGGACTTCGGACGAGGGCGGCTGGGAGTTGCGTTTGCGATTCACGGGAAATTAGCGGGCGGGCGGCGGCGCGGGATCGTCCGGACCGTCGTCGAGCGGTGGCGGAACGGGATTTCCGGTTTCCGTCTCCCCGTCATCTTCGCGGACCCAGCCATCGTCGCCGGGGCCGGCATCGTCGATATCGCGGAGAATCGATTCGCCGCTCCACGCGTCCGGATCTTCCGTATCGTCCTCCGGGCCGGTCACTTCCGGATCGGCGTCCTCACCAATCCAGCCGTCATCGGCGTTTTCGGTATCGTGAAGGACGGATTCTGCATCCCAAGCCGTGGGGTCCTCATCCACGTCGCGCTCGACGGGTTCGTCCGGCAGGATTTCTCCGGCGGCAACGGCGGCGGCGCGGCGCTCCTCGGCGGCGAGCAGGCGCAGTTCGCTTTCGCGCGCCTCCTCCTCCTCGCGCTGGCGGTTTTTCTTCCGATCGTAAAAGGCGAGCCAGATGCAAATTTCGTAGAGAATGATCATCGGCATGGCCATCAGCGACATGGTCATGATGTCCGGCGTCGGCGTGAGCACCGCGGCGGCGATGAAGATCGCGACGATGGCATACGAGCGGGTCTTCGACATCGTCTCGTAGGTCAGCAGACCCAATTTCACGAACACCATCACCACCACCGGCAACTCGAACGAGACGCCGAACAGCAGCGTGAACTGCGTCGCGAAGGAAATGTATTCCCCGATCCGCCAGTCGTTGGAAATCCCCATGTCCCCGCTCCACTGCGCGAAGAACAACAGCGCCCGCGGCAGCACCAGATAGTATGCGAACGCCGTCCCGAACAGGAACAATCCAAAGCCCACGACCATCGCCGGCCACAGCACCTTCTTCTCGTGCTGGTGCATCCCCGGCAGCACGAATTGCAGGATGTACATCAGCAGCAGCGGGAACGAAATCACGATGCCGGCCACGAAGGACAGCTTCATCGAAAGCATGAATCCCTCCGTCGGCTTGAGCGCGGACATCATCCGGAGGTTCCCGGTGATGTCCCCGTCCGTGTTCGGTTTGCTCAGCAAAAGAGCGCGGATCTGCGCCTTGAAGCGCGCGTCCTCCGGCAGATTTTCCACGAAATCCGCCTGCTTTTCCGGTGCCAGCACCTGCGCCGCCCGCAGCACACCCAACGTGCGCGCGTGGAACACCAGCGTGTCATCCTCCAGCGATTTGAAAAATGCCTCCCGCGCTCCGGCCGAGAGATTGTTCGCCGCGTGCTCCACCTTCCGCGCGTCCGTCCAGCGCTCCACCGTCAGCGGCACCGGCGCGTTTTCCGGCAGCGTGCTCTTGATCTGCGTGACGAGCACCTGATCCACCGGGTAGCGGAAGAACGCCATGATCTTCTTGTTGAACGCGAAGCACGCGATCATCGCGATGAGCAGCGTGAGCACCACCCGGCCGATCATCGTCCGAAGGTCTTCCAGATGTTCGAGGAATGGTTTCTCGTGGTCCGGGTGCGCGTGCTCCCTGAGCTGGATGACTTTTTTCAGCAAATACATTTTTGCGGCGGGGCGGGATTCAAATCGCGCGCATCCGCCACCGCAAGGGCCGATGTCCGGCAGTGGGAAATCCGGCGTTGCGAGCCGCGCCCCCCTGCCCCACCCTGCCCCCGCTCCCGTTGCGGGGCCGTTATTTCCTCATGTTTTCCGAAGATTCGCTCACCTCCGAATTCCCCATCCTGGACCAGGCCATCCAAGGCCGCCGCCTCGTCTATCTGGACAACGCCGCCACCACCCAGAAGCCGATGGCCGTGCTGCTCGCCTCCCGGCACTACTACGAGGCGATGAATTCCAACATCCACCGCGGCACCCATTTCCTCGCCCGGCTATCCACCGCGGCCTTCGAGCGCGCCCGCCAGACCGTCGCCACCTACCTGCACGCCGCCGCCCCGGAGGAAATTATTTTCACGTCCGGCACCACCGATGGCATCAACCTCGTCGCCAATGTGCTCGCTCTCTCCGGCCGCATTTCCGCCGGCGATGAAATCCTGATTTCCACCCTTGAGCACCACTCGAACATCGTCCCCTGGCAGATGCTTTGCGAGCGCACCGGCGCCGCACTCAAAGTCATCCCCTGCCACGAAGACGGCACGCTCGACCAGGACGCCTTCCGCTCCCTCCTCTCGGAAAAAACGAAAATCCTCGCACTCACCTGGATTTCCAACGCCTTCGGCACCGTCAATCCCGTCGCGGAAATGGCCGCCGCCGCCCGATACGCCGGCGCGCTCGTCCTCATCGATGCCGCGCAATCCGCCGCCCACCTCCCCATCGACGTCCAAGCGCTGCCCATCGATTTCCTCGTTTTCTCCGGCCACAAATGCTATGCCCCCACCGGCACCGGCATCCTCTGGGGCCGCGCGGAAATCCTCGATTCCCTCCCTCCCTGGCGCGGCGGCGGGGAAATGATCGAGGAGGTCACCTTCGAGAAAACCACCTACAACAAGCTCCCCTTCAAATACGAAGCCGGCACCCCGAATATCGAGGGAGCCATTGCACTCGGCGCCGCCATCGAGTTCATCCAGGGCATCGGTCTCGACACCATCCAGACCCATGAGGACGCCCTCATCGCCGCCGCCGCCGCTGCTCTCGCGGAAGTCCCCGGCATCCGTTTCTTCGGCCCCGCCGACCGCGCCGGCTCGCTTTCCTTCCTCATCGAAGGCACCCATCCCTACGACCTCGGCACCCTCATGGATCAAATGGGCGTCGCCGTCCGCACCGGCCACCACTGCTGCCAGCCGCTGATGGCGCGCTTCGGCATTACCGGCACCGTCCGCGCCTCCTTCGCCCTTTATAATTCCCAGAAGGACGTGGACGCCCTCGCCGAAGCCGTCACCAAGGCCGCCGGCATGCTCCGCTAGAAAACCTCCCGCAATGCGCATCGTTCTCGGCATTTCCGGCTCCATCGCCGCCTACAAGGCCGCCGATCTTGCCTCGCAGCTCGTGAAATCCGGCCATGACGTCCACGTTGCCATGACCCGCGCCGCCACCGAATTCGTCACCCCCCTCACCCTCCAGACGCTCACACGCCACCCCGTCCTCGTCTCGCTCGAGGATGAGAAACAATCGTGGAAACCCGGCCACATCGAGCTCGCCGACAGCGCCGATCTCTTCCTCGCCGCCCCCGCCAGCGCCAATCTCATCGGCCAGTTCGCCAACGGCCTCGCGCCCGACCCGCTGACCTCGATTTACCTCGCGCTCCCCCGGACCACGCCCGTCCTCATCGCCCCCGCCATGAACGGCAAGATGTGGCTCCATCCCGCCACCCGCCGGAACCTCGCCCACCTCGAAGCCGACGGATGCCACATGATCCCCCCCGCCACCGGCGATCTCGCCTGCGGCTACCAAGGCATCGGCCGCCTCGCGCCGGTTGAGGAAATCCTCGCTGCCGTGATCCGCTTCCTTCCGGGAAATCCGGGATAACGCCGGGCAGACCAAGATTTCCGCCAGTGAGGAGCGTGGTGGATGCCAAGTACCTTGGAGTGCGGTGGGAAGCGGAGCGCCACACCGCTTTGGATTGCGCAGGCAAATCCCGGTGCTCCGCAATCCAAAGCGGTGTCGCGGCCGGCGGCCTTGCCACCGCACTCCAAAGGGGCTTTGCGCTTACCGGGTGGTTCCGGCGGATGCGGGGGTGCGGGTGAATTCCGAGGTGGTGCTCAGATACCAAACCAGCGCGCCGCCGCCGATGACTCCGACGAAGATGAAGAGGAAAATCAGCAGGCTGAGGCAGCTTCGCATGCGCCGGTTCTAAAAGCCGCCGCCGCGGGTTTCCAGCGGGAATGCGGGGAAAGATTCGGCGGGGTGGAGTGGCAGGGGCGGTTTCGCTTGGCGGCGGGACGCCACCGCTTCAGAGGCGGCGGAGGCGGGCGGCGTAGGCGCCGTCCGTTCCGTCGCGGAACGGGAGGGCGGTGCGGGATTCCTCGAGTTCGAAATCGGG
Source organism: Verrucomicrobiales bacterium (assembly GCA_038235225.1). Classification (GTDB taxonomy): domain Bacteria; phylum Verrucomicrobiota; class Verrucomicrobiia; order Verrucomicrobiales; family Akkermansiaceae; genus Luteolibacter. The sequence continues at coordinate 12,762 of JBBSUD010000116.1, read as the reverse complement.
GTGATCGGTAAGGAAGGCTTGGACGAGTTCGTCATTTTCCGCGACTTCGATGGAGCAGGTGGAATAGACGATGCGGCCGCCGGGCTTGAGACAGGCGGCGGCATTTTCGAGGATTTGCCGCTGGGTGATGGCGATGGCGGCAATGGCCGGAGCCTGCAAGCGCCAGCGGACATCGACGCGGCGGCGGATGACGCCAGTGTTCGAGCAGGGCACGTCGAGGAGGATGGCATCGAAATGGCCGAGCCATTTTTCCGGCGCGGGCTGGGTCCAATCGTGGACCTCAAGCGCGGCTGGCTCGGCGTGGAGGCGGGCGAGATTGTCGCGAAGGCGCGGGAGGCGTTTTTCGTTGGCATCCGTGCAAATGAGCGATTTCCCGGAACCTTGGGCTGCGGCGATGAGGAAGGCCTTCCCGCCGGGGGCGGCGCAGGCGTCGAGGACCGATTCGCCGGGCTGCGGATCGAGCAGATCGACGGCATGGCGGGTGGCGGGGTCTTGGATATAGACGCAGCCGGCGGCGAGCAGCGCCGACGGCAGCGGGCCGGTAAGCTTGTAAAATCCGGGCGCGCCCTCGACGGCGGTGCCGGGGATTTCCTCGGGGGTGGCGGACAGCGGATTGAGGCGGAAATAGGTTTCGGCAGGCTGATTGTCCCATTCCATCAGGGCGATGGCGTCGTGGGTGCCGAAGGCTTGGCGCCAGCGTTTGTAGAGCCAGTCGGGGTGGGACCAAGCGACGGGTTTCGGCAAATCCCCGGCATCTTCGAGGAGGCGCTTGCGGGAAACGGTGGCGCGGCGGAGGACGGCGTTGATAAGGCTGCGGACGCTGGCCTTGCCGGCCTCGACGGTTTCGTTGACGGCGGCGTGGTCGGGAAGATTGAGAATAAGGATCTGGCAGAGGCCGACGCGGAGGATATCGCGTGTTTCGGGGTCGAGCTTGCCAATGCGGAGCTCGCCAATCCAATGGTCGAGCAGGCGGCGGTTGCGCAGGACGCCGAAGAGGATGGCCTGGAGCAGCCCGCGGTCGGAGGAGGAAAGCTTGCGGCGCTGGGCGTGGCGGTCGATGAGGGTTTCGGCGTAATCGTGTCCTTTGGCCCAGGCGCGGAGGGCGGAAACGGCGGCCTGGCGGACGTGGAAGTTCTTGGCTGGCATGGAGTGGCGGTGAGGAGACGCGATCGCGTTATGGGCGGCGGGGGCCGGGCGTGGGAGACCTATTTCGCTGCCATCGGGATGGACAGCAAAATCCGGTCATCTGGCTCCGGGGCCTCCCCCCTCGGAGCCAGGTGGCTCTTTTTTGGGGAGCGGAGTGGGTTGCGGAGGTCAGACTCCGCTGATCGCCGGAGCATCGTCCACTCCGCTGGAGCGCACGCCCGCGAGCAGGGCCGGCGCGATTTCTCCGCCGCGCAGGATGGAAATGTCGCCGGTGGTTTCCAGCACGACGGCATCGACGTCGGAAATGGCCAGCACGTTGGCCGCGCGTAGCTTGGCCATGATGTCGGACTCGGAAACGCGGGATTTCCGCATGGCGGAGCGGATGAAGCTGCCGTGGCGCATCAGCAGGATGGGCTCGTTTTCGAGGAGGTTTTTCACGGCATCGCTTTTGCGCCGGAGCCATGCGAGCAGGGCCTGGAGGGCGAGGATCGCCCCGACGGCGAGACAGGATTGGGCGAACGACCGCCATTCGACCGCCGATGCCGCGTTGGCCAGCAGCGAGCCGGTGGCGACGGTCGAAATGAAGTCGAAGGCGGTCATCTTCGAAAACGACCGCAGTCCGACGAGGCGGACGATGAAGGTGACCCAGAGCAGGCAGAGCGGCCCGAGGACGACGCCGCGGAGCAGCGTGTCCCAATGCGGGGCATCCGGCAGAAACATGGCCAGTGCGGCGCCGTTCACGCGTGCTCCGGGGTGTCGTCGTGGGCGATGAGCGTGGGCTGCGGGCCGGTATTGGGCGTATTGCCGATGCCGGGCAGAACGCGGCGGACGAGCTTCTTGAGGCCGGATTCCGCGGCATCGATTTCCGACTCGGCATGGCGCATGGCCTTCTCCCAAGCGGGGGCGAAGCCGGGCGCCTGCTCGCGCATGGTGCGGATGGCGATCTCGTGGATTTGCAGGAGCCGCTGCTCGGCCCGGCCGGGCTTGTGCTGGAGCGCGGCGTTGTTGACGCGGAGGGTCTCGTTGTTGACGCGGAGTTCTTCGAGCTCTTTCTGGAGATTCTCGTTCCCGGTGGCGTTGATCTTGAGCTGGGTGTTGAGGTGGCCTTGGAGGCTTTTCATCTCCTCCTCCACGCGGCGCATTTCGCGGGTGACGTTCCGCCTGGCGCTATAGCCGCTTTTCCAGATGAAAATGGCGAGGAGCAGCCCGAGCAGGAAGCCCCAGGTGAAGTGGTTTTGGATGATGGTTTGGAAGGTTTCCATGAATTGAGGGGTGTTATCGGCGTTTGGCTTTCGGTTGGGAGACGGGTTTGGCTTTCGGCGGCGTGGAATCCGCGAGGGCGGCCTGGACGTCCGCCGTGAGGTCGGGTGCGTCCTTGCTGTAGAGCACGAACGGCTCGGAGGTGTTGGAATCGCCGGAGCTGTCGAGCACCAGCTCGTAACCGCGCTCCTTGCCGATTTTCCGGCTGGCGGCGGCGATGCCATCGAGCGTGGCGCGCATATCGGCAACCATTTTCGCGTTGATTTCCTTCTCGCGGCGCTTGCGGTAGTTTTCGAACTCCTCCTGCAGCGACTGCGCTTCCTGGCGCTTCACTTCGTAGGCGCGGGCGAGCGTGGTGCGCATGCCCTCGTCAAGCGGCTTGTCCTTGCTGGAGAGCTGATCCTGAAGCGCCTGGAGGTCGGAAATGATTTTTCGGAGCTGCTCCGCGCGCTCGTTCTTCATGATTTCCGCGCGCTCGGATTCGAGGCGGGTCTTGAGCGCGGCGGTCGCGGGGAGGGCCTTGTAAATATCCGCCACACGCACCAGCGCGATCCGCGGCGCGGCACCGGCGAAGGCAGCCGCGGCGAGCAGGCAGAGGGTGGTTGCGATTGGGATTTTCATGCCGGGGCGGGATAAAAGGGCAGGTCCGCGCGAGCGTCAAGTTTCGCCAATATCCTCATTCCACAGCTCCGGCCGGGCCGCGATGAAGCCCCGCATGAGGGCTACACACTCGGGATCGTCGAGGATTTCCAGCTCCACGCCGCGGGATTTCAGCAGCTCCTCCTCGCCTTGGAAGGTGACGTTCTCGCCGATGACGATCTTGGGAATCCCGTAAAGCAGGATGGCGCCCGAGCACATCGGGCAGGGCGAAAGCGTGGTGTAGAGGACGCAATCGCGGTAGGCGGCGGCGGGCTGGCGGCCGGCGTTCTCGAGCGCGTCCATTTCGCCGTGGAGGATGGCGCTGCCGTTTTGAATGCGGCGGTTGTGCCCGCGGCCGAGGATTTCCCCGCCGCGGACGAGCACGCTGCCGATCGGGATGCCGCCTTCCGCAAGGCCGGCGCGGGCCTCGCGAAGTGCCGCTTGCATGAATTCGTCCATGCGCGTGGTTATGCAGGACCCGGGCCGCCACGCCGCATTTCTTCTGGGAAATCCTGGAAAATCACCCTACCAGCGCCGCCCCTCAGCCCGATTTCCCTGCCCAATCACCGCACCCATGCCCAAAGTTCGCCTCGCCGGAACCGTCCACGGAGAAACCGATCCCAACCGCGAAATCCGCGCCCGCCTTCTCTACAAGCTCTTCAGCAAAGGCTGGGATATTTACAATTCGAACGGCGACCAGCGGATCTCGCTGTCGAACATCGAGCGGAAAATCATCGAGTCCGACGCGTTCGTGTTCACGCCGGGAGCCACGCTGGAGGACCTGTTCAAGGCGGTTTCCATCTTCGTGGGCTACCAGACGCTCGATGCGAATCTGGCCGGAAAACCGACCGTGCTCCTCAATACCGACGGCTCGTGGGACGGCCTGCTGGCGCTGCTTTCCCACCTGCGGACGCTCGGGACGGTCCGGCAGAATCACGAAGATTTTCTGCTGCTTGCGAAATCCACCACGCAGGTGCTCAACCACTTGGAAAGCGCTCGCCGCCTGGGCGTGCCGGACGTGGGACGGGTGAAAATCGGCGCGGGGACGGTCGGCTCGTTCGAGACGGAGCCGCCGGCCGGGCACGAGGGCAACGTCTGCGTGTTTTGCTCCGCCAGCATCGAGGACCCCGCGTATCTGGCCGATGGCTATGCGCTCGGCAAGGCGCTGGCGGAGAATCGCTTGGGCTGCGTCTCCGGCGCGGGAAATTCCGGCATCATGGGCGAGGTCGTCCGCGGCTCGGTGGATGCCGGCGGCTGGGCGGCCGGCTCGAACGTGCCGCACATCATCGAGCTGGAAGGCTTGCCCACCGGGCTTTCCAGCTTCTGGCTCAAGCCGGACATTTACACCCGGATGCAGGTCATGATCCAGCATTCCGACTCATTTGTGATCTTCCCCGGCGGCTCCGGCACGGTGCAGGAAATGCTCGCGCTGATGATTTTCAAACAGGCCGGGCACGCCTCCATGGCCGGCAAGCCCGTCGTGATTTTCAACCGCCGCGATGCCGCCGGCCGCCGTTTCTGGGACCCGCTCATCGCCCTGCTCCGGCCGTGGTGCGCGAACGGCGAATTCGTCGTCGTGGACGAGCTGGCGGACATCGTGCCGGCCGCCCGCCCCGCCGCCCCCGCCCCGGCCTGATCCACCCGCGCCGTCCTGCTTGCCACGCGGCGGCGGCCTACCTAGCTTGCGCGCCCGTGACCGTTGGAATACTGGCGAATCCCCACAAAACCGGAGCTGTGCCGACGTTGCACGCCCTCCGCGCCGCGCTCGCCGCCCGCGGATGCGCGGCGGTGCTGGAGGAAAAGACGGCCGCGCTCGTCGGCGAGGCCGGCGGCAGTCCCGCGGCGGATTTCGCCCGGAGCGTCGATATCGCGGCGGTGCTTGGCGGGGACGGCACCATGCTGCACGCGCTTGCCCGCCTCGGGGATTTCGAGAAACCCGTGGCCGGCGTGAACATCGGCACGCTTGGATTTCTCACCAGTTGCAAGGACGACGAACTCGCCGCCTTCGCCGACGCGCTGGCGTCCGGCCGCTACACGACCAGCGTGCGGACGCTGCTCGAAGCCACCGTCACCCGCCCGGACCAAAGCGTGGAAAGCTTCATCGCGCTCAACGAAGTCACGCTGGCCCGCGGCGAAACCGGCCGCCTCGTCAGCCTCCGCGCCTGCGTGAACGGGGAAATCCTCAACGATTACCGCGCCGACGGCCTCATCGTGGCCACGCCCACCGGCTCGACCGCCTACTCGCTTTCTGCCGGCGGGCCGCTCATCGCGCCCGGCTCCGGCGTCTTTGTCATCACGCCGATCTGCCCCCACAGCCTCAGCCAGCGCTCGCTGATTCTGCCGGACAGCGCCGTGGTCGGCCTATCGTCTTACGACCCGGATTCCGGCCCAATGCTCTTCACCGTGGATGGCCGGGACAGCACGCGCATCGGCCACGGCGACAAGATCGAAGTGCGGAAATCCCGGCGTTCGTTCCATCTCCTGCGACTCGACGGGCAGTCGTTCTACGCCGCGCTGCGGCAGAAGCTGCGCTGGCAAGGGGTGTGACATGGGGTGCTCGGAAAGCGCCGCCGGCTCCGCGGGATTTCCCTATGATTTTCTAGGGAAACGGACATTCGGAGTCTGCGCAACTCGCCTATGGACAAGACGCTGGGGACAATCCCACGATGCGGATATGAATGGCTCGGACAAGTGCGGGACCTCCACCGACGGAGTGGTCTCGAAACTCTTGAAGGCGCACTGGCTGCAGGCGATCCCGGACCGCAATGGCGGCGCGCCTTGCTTCCGGTGGACGCCGGTCGGCAAGAACCGCCAAGCGCTCGTCCGCCACGTCATCGCGGAGTTCCACCTCGATGGCGACGATGCCGACGCGCCCGCCCGCTTCACCGGCGAGTGCCGCCAGCCGCCGCCACCCGGCATGTCGAAATCCTCGGAAGCGGCGCGCGGGTTTTGGCTGGCCTGCCTTGAGGAGCTTGGCCTGGATTGCAATCCCACCGAGCTTCACGCCTACGTGCTGCTGATTCTGTCCGGCTGCGCCATGCCCCAGGAGGTACTGCCCGAGCAATCGCTCGCTTCCCTCGACGCAAAGCCTAGAATGCCCACCTATGGAGAATTTCGAGCGCCTGCGGGAAAGGCCGAGCGAGCTGCAGGCTGAAGTCGCCTTGGCGCCGGGTCCGGTCGGTGACGAGACCGACGGCATCGTCGATCCCACCGGATCCCTGCTGCCGGTAGTCGGCCTCGGCGGATCGCAAGGCGCGCTGGCGTCCCTCCAGACTTTTTTCAACTCGCTGCCGCCGGACACGGGCATGGCCTACGTGGTGGTGGTCCACCTTTCGCCCGAGCACGAGAGCATCATGTCCACGATCCTCCAGCGGCACACCACCATGCCGGTGACGCAGGTGCGGCATCCGGAAAAGCTCGTTGCGAACCGCGTGTATGTGATCCCGCCCGGCAAGCACTTGCTGATGCGCGAGGGGGTTCTCCAACCCGTCGATTTCGACCGCCCGCGCGGCAGCCGCGTGGCGGTGGACTTGTTTTTCCGCGCTCTCGCCGAGACGCACGGCACCAGCGCCACCGCGATCGTCCTGTCCGGCGGAGACGGCGACGGAGCCAGCGGATTGAAGCGCGTCAAGGAACGCGGCGGCCTGACCATCGCCCAAGATCCGACCGAGGCGGAGGCCGAGGGCATGCCAAGATCGGCGATCGCCACCGGCATGGTGGACTGGGTGCTGCCGGTTGCGGAAATCCCGCAGCGACTGATTTCCTACCGTGACAACCGCCGGAAAATCCAGCTCCCGCCGGTGGACACGTCTGGGATTTCCGACAGCAAGCTGCTCCAGCAGGACAAGGACGAGGCTTGCCTGCGCGACATTCTGTCGTTCTTGCGCACGCGCTCGGGGCACGATTTCTCTTACTACAAACGCGCGACCATCCTCCGCCGCATCGGCCGCCGGATGCAAGTGAGCGGCACGGAAACCTTGGAGGAATACCTCGCCTACCTCCGCACCCACCCCGGCGAATCCGGCGCGCTGCTCCAGGACCTGCTCATCAGCGTCACCAACTTCTTCCGCGACCGCGAATCGTTCGTCGCTCTCGAATCGGAAATTCCCCGCCTCTTCGCGGACAAGACCGAAGCCGACCAAGTGCGCGTGTGGGTCCCGGCCTGCGCCAGCGGCGAGGAGGCGTATTCCATTGCCATCCTGCTGTGCGAGCAGGCCGCCAAGATGGAGAGCCCGCCGCAAATCCAGGTCTTCGCCACGGATTTGGACAACTCCGCCATTGAGTTCGCGCGGGAAGGCCGGTTTCCCCACAACATCTCCGCCGACGTCTCCGAGGACCGGCTGCGCATGTATTTCTCCAAGGAACCCGGCGGCTACCGCGTCCGCCGCAACGTCCGGGAAATCGTGCTTTTCGCGATGCACGATCTGCTAAAAGACTCGCCGTTCTCGCGGCTGGACCTGATTTCCTGCCGGAATCTTTTGATTTACCTGCGCCGCGAGGCTCAGACCCGCGTCTTCGATATTTTCCATTTCGCCCTGATCGGCAACGGCAGGCTATTCCTCGGCTCCTCGGAATCCGGCGAGGAGGTGAGCGCGATGTTCCGCCAGGACGACAAAAAGCACCGCATTTACACCCGCCGCACCGTGCCGCGCGTCGGCCTCACGGTGCCCTCGGGAGCCGCCACGCTGAATTTCGCCTACAAATCCGGCTTGGGCATTCCCGGCATTGTCCGCGTGCCGGAGCCGCGGATCGACCCCAGCCCGCTGATCAATCCGGCCCGCCCGGAAGGCAGCGGCCGCCACAGTTGGGGGGAAACCCATTTCCAGCTCCTCGAGCGCCTCGCCCCGCCATCCATCCTGGTGAGCCGCGGCCACGACGTGCTCCACATCTCGGAAAGCGCGGGGAAATACCTGCGCATCACCGGCGGCGAGCCGGCCATGAACCTGCTCCGCGTGATCCGCCCGGAACTCCGGACCGAGCTGCGCGCCGCGCTCTTCCTCGCCGTAAAATCCCAGCAGGCGGTGCGCATCGCCAACGCCCCGCTGACCATCGACGGCACGCCCGTCTCCGTGGAAATCACGGTGGAATACCTGGCCGATGTCGGACCGGAATTCCTGCTCGTCCTGTTCCGGGAGCGTGCCGAATCCTCGCCGGCGCTTCGCATCGCACCCGGGGTTGCCGATCCCGAGGAAGCCGAGATCGTTCATCATCTGGAGGAGGAACTCGATCTCATGCGCGCCAACTGGCGCGACACCGTGGAGCAATACGAAGCCTCCACTGAGGAACTCAAAGCCTCCAACGAGGAACTCCAAGCGATGAACGAGGAACTCCGCTCCGCAACGGAAGAACTCGAAACCGGCCGCGAGGAACTCCAGTCCATCAACGAGGAAATCATCACCATCAATCAGGAGCTCAAGAGCAAGGTCGAGGAACTCAGCCGCGCGAACAGCGACCTCCAAAACCTGATGGCGTCCACCAAGATCGCCACGATTTTCTTGGACCGGAAGCTCCGCATCGCCCGCTTCACGCCCTCCACCTCCGGGCTTTTCAACTTCATTTCCACGGACATCGGCCGGCCGCTTTCCGACCTCACGCACCGGCTCGACTACACCCAGATCACCGCCGATGCCGATCGCGTCCTCGAAAGCCTGGCTCCGGTCGAGCGCGAAGTCCGGAACACGGAGGGCAGGTGGTTCCTCGCCCGCATGTTCCCCTACCGGACGACCGAGGACGTCATCGCAGGCGTCGTCATCACGCTGGTGGACATCACCGAGCGCAAGCAGGTAGAGGATTCGCGGAAATGGCTATCCGCCATCGTGGAGAGCGCCAACGACGCCATCGTCAGCTTCGATATGGATGGCCGCGTGATCAGTTGGAACCGTGGCGCCGAGCGCGTCTTCGGATTCACCGCCGCGGAAATGGTCGGAGAATCCATGGACGCGCTCGTCCCCGCCGACCACCGCCAAGAGAAGCTCCAAACCCTCGAAAAACTCCGCCAAGGCGAGGAAATCCCGCAATACGACACCATCCGCCGGACGAAAGCCGGCACCCTCATCGACGTCACCGTCTCCGCGTCCGTCATGAAAAACGAAGCGGGAGAAATCGTCGGGGCCACCGCCATCGTGCTGGATATTTCCGATCGGAAGCGCGCCGTCGAAGAGCTCCGCCAGGCGCGGGACGAGCTGGAGCAGCGCGTGCAAGAGCGCACCGCGGAACTCAGCCGCCGCGTTGCCCAGCTATCCCAGCTCGGCTCGGACCTCACCCTCATCGAGCAACGCGAGCGCGACCGCATGGCCCGCGTCCTCCACGACGAACTCCAGCAGCTTCTCGTCGCCGCGAAGATGAAACTCGAGGCTTATGAGGACGACGGAAATCAGGAGGTGGAAGGCCGCCGCGCCGCCACCGCCCGCGCCGTTTCCCTCATCGACGAGGCGCTCGTCAACTCCCGCTCGCTCGCCGTCGAGCTATCCCCGCCGATTCTCGCCGATGGCTTGGGCAAGGCGCTCGAATGGCTGTGCCACACCTGGATCCGGGACAACTACGACCTCGAGGTTCACAGCGAAATCGACACCGATGCCGACGCTTCCGGGGAGGACACCAAGCTCCTCGGCTTCCTCGCCGTCCGCGAGCTGCTGTTCAACGTCGTCAAGCACGGCAAGGTCAGCGAAGCCTGGGTGACGATGCGAGCGGTGGGCGAATCCTTGGAAATCGTGATTCGGGATCACGGTCTCGGCTTCGATTCCACCCAGCTCCACCGGGGCAGCGGCTCCGGTTTCGGCCTTGTCGGCCTCCGCGAACGTCTCGAACTGCTCGGGGGCAGCCTCGAACTGGACAGCGTCCCCAATGGCGGCGTCACCGCCACCGTCCGCGTCCCCCGAATGCTCTCCGAAGAAACCGCAACAACCGAAAAATCATGAAAACCATATTCATCGTGGACGACCACCCCATGCTCCGCGAGGGGCTCGTCAGCATCATCGAACGCACCGCCGATTACAAAGTCTGCGGCTCCGCGGAGACCGCCGGAGCGGCCATGGAGCGCATTCCCGAACTCTCGCCGGACCTCGTCATGCTGGACATTTCCCTGCCGGACAAAAACGGCTTGGAACTCACCAAGGACCTGCTCGCCCAGCATCCGGATTTGAAAATCCTGGTCTTCTCGATGCACGACGAGTTGCTCTACGCCGAGCGCGTCATGCGCGCCGGGGCCTGCGGCTACCTCATGAAAGGCGCGTCCTCCAGCCGTCTGGCCGAGGCCATCGCCTGCGTTCTTTCCGGCGAGCCGTATCTCAGCGGCAATGTCTCCAACCACATTCTCCGCAGCCTGTCTTCCAAGACGGGCCACCAGGGCCAGGTCGGCGTCGAACGCCTCAGCGACCGAGAGCTGGAAATCTTCGAACTCATCGGCCGCGGCATCCCCAGCTCGCGCATCGCCGAGCAGCTCTCGATCAGCCAGAAAACCGTGGACGCCCACCGCGCCAACATCAAAAGCAAGCTCGCCCTGCCCGACGCCTCCGCCCTCATCCGCGAGGCCGTCGTCTGGGTCGAGCTCGTCTCCGGCGGCAAGCGCGAACCGCTCGCCGCCTCCGCTTGAAATCCCCGATTTCTCCCCTGCCCTACCGGCCCGGCTACCGCCACCCATGCCTCGCTTCAGCCACTCCCGGACCGTCCGCCAGTCGTTGCACGAATACGGTCGCGGCGTCGCGGGCGGGCTGATGTTCTCCGTCCCCCTGCTCTACACGCAGGAAATGTGGCAGTCCGGATTCGCCCTCGAACCGTGGCGCATCCTCCTCTTCGGCGCTGCCACCTTCGGCCTTCTCCTCCTCTACAACCGCTTTTCCGGCCTCCGCAAGGATGCCACATTTGCCGAGGTCGCCATCGATTCCGTGGAGGAAATGGGCATCGGCCTCGTCCTTTCCGCGCTTGTCCTCGCGCTCACCGGCCGCATTTCCGCGGAGACCGGCGGGAATGAAGCGCTGGGGAAAATCGTCATGGAAGCCATGACCGTCGCCATCGGCGTCTCCGTCGGCACCGCCCAGCTCGGTGCGCCGGACGATGACGATGACGCAGGCCACGAGGACGACGATGCCGACCCAGCCGCCTACATCCCGCAAATGGCGATCGCCCTCTGCGGCGCGGTCCTATTCGCCGCCAACGTCGCGCCCACCGAGGAGGTGCTCATCGTCGCCGTGGAGAATTCCCTCGCCGCCCTGCTCGGCATCGCCGCCGCCTCGCTCGGCGTCTGCGCGCTCGTCTTCCATTTCGCGGATTTCCAAGGCGCGGACCAGCACGTCGCCCGCGGATCCTGGATTCTGGCCGTCCGCGGCGTCGTCAGCGCCTACGCCGTCAGCCTGCTCGCATCCGCCGCTTTCCTCTGGTTTTTCCTCCGCTTCGATGGCGAACCGCCCGCCCACTGCCTCGCCCTCACCGTCGCGCTCGCCTTCCCCGCCGTCCTCGGCGCGTCCGCCGGCCGCCTGATTCTCGAGAGCGGCATCGGCTCGTCCGTCTCCTCCCAATCCTCCAAAGCATGAGCACCGCCGGGAAATCCAACACCAAGAACGCGCTCGAATGGACCGTCTTCGGCCTCAGCGCCGCGCTCGTCCTCGCCACCATCGGCCTCCTCATTTTCGCGGAAATCCGCCGGGAAGACGGCCCGCCACGCCTCGTCGTCATGACCGGCACCCCGTCCCTCCACGGCGGCCGCACCGTCATCCCCGTAACCGTCACCAACCGCGGCGGCAGCGTCGCCGAGAACGTCAACGTGCGAATCTGCATCGGCACCAGCGACGACCGGCGCGAGGCCGGCTTCACCATCGATTACATCCCCCGCTCCGCCACCCGCAAAGGCGCCGTCTCCTTCGCCGGCAGCGATCCCGACATTGTCCCCGACTGCCGCGTCCTCGGCTACGGCTGCCCCTGACCGCCACCCCGGAGATGGGGGTTGCGCCGCGCTCGGGTGCCGGGACAGACTGCCGCGGTTTGTGACCTTTTCAGCGAATGCCTGCCTTTCTATTCAGTTGTGACTATGCGACTTGCGCCGTGCCCGAAGCCTATCGCGAGATTTTCCGCGGAAATGAGGACGCCGTCTCCTCGCCCGAGGGTTGGGAACCCGGCTCCCTCAATTTGGCGCAGGGATTCGCCATGAAATTCCGCACCCCACTCGTCCATGGCGATGTCACGCGCCTGCTTATCGACTTCGCCCACGACGGCGCGGAACGTTGGAGCCGGTTTTCCAAAAAACTCCCCGAAGCAACCCGCGACAAGGTCGCCGATCGCCACGAGCGCCCGTACCGCCAGACGCTCAACCTGCGCATCGCCGAGGATTTGCGCCGCCACCCGGCCGTCGTCCACGTCGCCGTCCACACCGATTCCTCGACCGATGGCCAGGTCCTTCTGGAAACCCCGCCGAACTCCGATCTTGGCGAGAAATTCGCCTCCGCTTGGCGCGCCAAGCTCGCCGCCGCGGACGTGGACGTCCGGCACATCACCAACTGCCAGCGCACCGCCCTCGCCACCGCGCTCGCCGCCAATTACCCGCCGCAGGCCTACGGCCAAATACGCCTCGGCGTCTCCCAGACCTTTTTCCTCGAAGGCCGTCCGTGGCGTTGGGAAACCCTCAAGAAAGTCCTCCTCAGCTCCCTTGCCACTGTCGCCGAGGCCTCGAAGGACTGACCGGCCCGCCTGGGGACAGCAGGTCACAGCATAGGGGATTCCTCCATG
>JBBSUD010000115.1:0-18151 GCA_038235225.1 Verrucomicrobiales bacterium | reverse complement strand
GAGCATCATCCCAATCTAATGGGATTCGACCAATGGTATGGCATGTGGGGCGGCAGCCGCAGCTATTACAACGCCACCAGCGAGGACAATGTGTTCCAACGCCAGATGACGCCTGTCTTCGCGGATGAAGGCAGCGGCTACCTCACCGACCGCATTGGCGACAAGGCTGTACAATTCATTGACGACCACATGCAATCCGATCCGGGACATCCGTTTTTCATGTATGTGTCCTTCACCGCCGTCCACGGACCGAACGATTTGCAGTTCATGGACGCCCGTTTCGCGCGGCTTCAGAACGAATTCGGCCTCACCGAGGCGGACTACACGAACGCGCCGATCGTCTTCGGCGGGGATGCCGCGAAAACCAAGCTCGAGCGCTATCGGCTAGCCGCGATGACCCTCGCGATGGACGAAAATGTCGGCAAAATCGTGGACAAAGTGAACTCCGCCGGACTCTCCCCGAACACGATTTTCGTTTATCTCAGCGACAACGGCGGCCCCGGCTGGGCCTCCGGCAGCGGCGGGAACTGGAGCTACAACGTCCCGCTGCGAGGCTACAAAGGCGGCAGCACGCAGGACGGCAGCGTTCGCGTCCCCGGCATGATTTGCTGGCCGGGCACCATCCCCGCCGGACAGGTCGTCACCGCTCCGGTTAGTTCGCTCGATTTCATGGCCACGTGCGTCAACTCGGGAAATCCACCCGCCGCCGCCCGCAACGGCCTCGACGGTCTCGATCTCCTCCCGCTGCTCCGCGACGGCACCCCGCTGCCCGCCGATCGCGTGCTCACTTGGCGCGCGGGCGGGGCCACCAGCGCTGGTTCCGCGGCGAGGATTGGCGATTGGAAAATGCTCGTCAACGATGCCACCGGCCTGACGACGCTCTACAATCTCCGCAATGACATCGACGAGAACAACGACCTCGCCGCCTCCCAGCCCGCGATCCTTGCAAACCTGAAAAAGCGCTTTCTCGCTTGGGAAACTCTGACCATTCCGCCGCTCTACGGGACCGCCGACACGGAGGAGGACAGCGGCCTTGAGCGCTGGGCCATCTCCGGCGGACTCCGGCTGCGCAACGATTCCGCCCCGATCCGGTGGCTTTCCGCGAGTTTTCGCGAGCCGGTTGGATCCAGTTCGGATTTTTCCTTCTCCTTCCTGATGCGTGCCAGCGAGCCAGTCGGCCAGCCAGCCGGGTCCGGCCTGTGGCAAGGCATCGGCGAATCGTCCACCCGGGGAAATTTCATCCGCTTCGGGATTTCCGCGGGCGATCCGGCGCTGGTCATCACGGAGGGGAAAAACGGCAATTCCGCATCGGTATCGTTGCCGTCGCTGCCGGTGGATTTCGCCGCCGCCACTCTCACGTACACCGCTGCGAGCAAGACCTTGGAATTGCGGACCGGGGCCACCGCCGTTTCGCTGGTGCTAACTGGAAGTTATGGCCCATTCACCCATCACGCCATGGGCGCAGCCGCCATGGAGGGCGAGCTCACCACGCTCCGCCCGGGCTCGGCCTCGGGTATGGAATCCGAGACGACGCTCATCCAACTCGAAAAAGACCAGCCGGTGCGGCTTTCGGTCGGCTTCCAAAGCGATCCGCCCTTTTGGCCCAAACTGGAACGCTCCGGGGACCTCTCCAATTTCGTCTCCGCGGCGGACGCCCTCATTGAGTACCGCGGCGGCGGACGTTACATGGCCACTGCTCCGGCCCCGGTTTTGCCTGCCGAATTTTTCCGCTTCAATCTCAACACGCGCTGAACGCCCTCCTTCCAAACGAATCCGAAATCCCAAACAACCCAAATGAAAACGAAATACCACCTCATCCTGGCGACCGTCCTGCTGCTACCGGCCGCCGCGCTCCAAGCCGCGGACCTCACCTCCGGATACGTCATCGGCGGGCCTCCCTTCAACGCCTCCAATCTCTTCGTGGACCAAGCCGCCGGCGGCGGCGGCGACACCAATGCCGTCACCGGCGACCAGCCATGGGTCGCCGTTCTGAGCGACCGCTGGCTTGCCAACCAAAGCATCTCGATCACCGGCATCGCCCTGCCCATCCGAACCGACTCGGCCGCGGGCACCCTGACGTTCACATTCTATGATCTCGGGGCGGACAATGCTTTCACGGGCGTGGCCAACGAGGCGCTGTTGGGAACTGCCACCGTCAATTTCTCTCCCGTGAACACCAGCGCGTATTCGGTCGTTTTCGACACCCCGGTGGACTTCACCTCCGTCGGCACCGGCATCGCCGTCCGGATTTCCTCCAGCGCTGCTGCAAGGTTCAAGATTTCCACCCCGGGGACCAATTTCGCCGTCCGCCTGAATGCTGGCGACGGCTCGGCGATCGCGACCAATCCCGCATTCAAGCTGACCCTCGCCGGCATCAACAACAGCGCCGTGGACACCGACATGGACGGCCTGCCGGATTACGCGGAAACCAACACCGGCGTCTTCGTTTCCAATCAGAACACCGGCACGGACCCAAACAACGCGGACACCGACGGCGATCTCCTCAACGACGGCCAGGAAATCACCTTGGGAACCAATCCATTCAAACAGGACACGGATAACGACGGCCTCACCGACGGTCGCGAGGCCAACAGCGCATTGGCCAACTTCACCAACACCAGCCCCACCCGCCGCGACACCGATGCGGACGGGCTCGGCGATCAATACGAGGTGGACAACGGCCTCGACGCCCTGACCAACGCGGACTTCGACAATGACACCTTCACGGACGCGGACGAAGTGCTTTTCTATAGCTCGAATCCGAAACTGGCCGCCAGCTTTCCGGGTGACGGCACCTCGCCCGCACCGGGCAGCTTCACCGCCATTCAAGATGCCGGCCCCATCGCGAACGGATCTTCATTAGATCTCCCGAACACTCTGGGAAGCGTCATCATCAATGAGGCCACGAACGGTGGCAATGACTATGACTACCCGAACGGCGTCACCAACTTCGCCTTCGTCTATCCGAATCTATTCCCCGCCGCCGGGAGTGCGGTGAGCATCACGGGTTTCGCCTGGACCGTTAGCTCCGCATTCAACATAAGCGGTGACATCCGCCTGGAGTTTTATGACCTGGGCGCCGATGGCGCGCTCGGCGGTCTGGAAAAGGAAACACTTGTCGGTGTCGCCCGGGGAACACTTTTAGTACCCGCGGCCACCTCGGTGATGTATTGGAACTTCACCCCGATCAATTTCACAAGCCAAGGCAAGGGGCTGGCCATACGCATCATTTCCACCGAAGCCCTCCGGCTCAAGGGGCAGGATAATCTGGGTTCCGCCCTGTGGACCTTCGCCACCGGCAATGGAACTCTCGGAAACATTCGCTCCAGCAGGTTGTCCATCGGAGGCACTGCCGTGGCACCCGCGCTTCCGCGCATCCTCAGCTTCACCCGTTCCGGCACCGCCAACACCCTCACCTGGGACCTGAACGGCGTTCCGTCGGTGACGGTGGAGCGTTCGACGGACCTTGGTATCACCAACCCTTGGATGAAGGTTTTGACCAATAGCACAAATACCATCTACATGGAGAATTCGGCGGACCCGCGCGCGTTCTTCCGCCT
Source organism: Verrucomicrobiales bacterium (assembly GCA_038235225.1). Lineage (GTDB taxonomy): Bacteria > Verrucomicrobiota > Verrucomicrobiia > Verrucomicrobiales > Akkermansiaceae > Luteolibacter. The sequence goes on along the minus strand of JBBSUD010000115.1, from coordinate 14,591 downwards.
GTCCACACCGTGAAACCCTGATTTCCGTATACACAACCCGCCGGCGGACTCATGTTTCCTGAATCGCCATATTCGATTTCGCGAACCGCGGAATTGGTCTTGGTGGGTATCGTGCTCGTTCCCGGCATCGGCGTGGCTCGGACGTCATTGATCGAGGGCGGCAGGCCAGCCAACGGAATCCACCATGCGGCCGGCAGCGGCGTCGCAGGCGCCATTGACACCAATCCCGGCCAGCGGAATGTCGTCGCCCCTCCGAATTCCGATGCTCTGCTCGACATATCCGAAACGGCTCCGGCTCCTGACAAGAACTTGGGTCCGGTGACGGCCGGAGCAGTGCAGCAAAACCGGCCAAACATCCTGATGCTTGTTGCCGACGATCAGGGCTATGCGGACATTTCCGCCTATCCGAACGCCCGCCCGGATATCTCGACGCCGAACATCGACCGCATCGCCGCCCGTGGCACCCTTTTCACCCAGGCATACGTTTCGAGTCCGGTTTGCAGTCCATCGCGCGCCGGTTTCCTCACCGGGCGCTATCAGAATGAATGGGATCCTGCCGGAAGCTGGTCGCCACGATTGCCCGCCAAGGTCAAACACGTCGCCGAATATCTAAAAAAAGCTGGTTATGCCACGGCGATGATCGGCAAGAACGACTTCGGCCAGCCGGTGGGATCGATCGACAATCGCGACCATCCGACCCACCACGGATTCGATCGGTTTTTTGGGTTCAACGCCCACGCCCACGACTTCTGGCTCAGTTCGCAATCGATCACTGACAAGGTGCGTCCGGCGTGGCCCACCGAGTCAAGCGCCCACCTCGGGAAATATGTTAACACGCTGCTTCCCGGAAACTTCGAGACCGCGCCTGACACCAAATGGCAGACGGAACTCTTCACCGACCGGGCCATCGACTATCTGGTAGAGCGCTCTGGCAAACCGCAGCCCTTCTTCCTGTATCTTTCCCATGCCTCGGTTCACGCGCTCATTCACCAAGTTCCCAAGTCCTATTTGGATGCCGAGGGCATTCCCGAGCTGCCGCTTTACGATCCGAACACCAACACCCCGGACAATCCGGCGAGCTACACCGACTATTACTACCGCTATTCCCGGCCCTACCCGCAAGATCCCCACGGCATCATTTCCGACGACGACATGCGGAAATACTATCGCGCCCATCTCAAGGCGTTCGACGATCAGATTGGGCGGCTACTCGACGCTCTTCAAGCCAAGGGCCTCGCCGAAAACACCATTGTAATCTACCTCTCGGACAATGGCGGAGAAGCCCTTACCGGTGCTAATAACCAGCCGCTCTCCGGCTCGAAATACAACACCTTCGAAGGCGGCATCCGGGTGCCCATGATCATTTCCTGGCCCGGCCGCATTCCCGCCGGCGCGGTCTATGACCACGTCGCCTCCACACTTGATCTCGTGCCCACCATGCTTGACGTGGCCGGCGTGAAAAACGCGGCCCTGCTGAGCGGGCATTCGTTGATCGAACCGCTGAAGACCCTTCAGCCGGTCATGCCCGGCGAGCGCACTCTCTTCTGGCGATTCAACGACCAATGGGCGATACGCAAGGGCGACTGGAAGCTGGTGCTCGGAAAGAAAAACATTGCCGATAAACATACCTCGCAGATTGTATTCAACAACGCCGCTCTCAATAAGATCGCACTATTCAACCTCGCCAAGGATCCTTCTGAAATGAGCGACCTCGCCGGGAGCGCCGATCCCGAAATCCAAGCCATACGCACTGATCTGCGCCAACGCTACGATACTTGGAACAACTCCCACTAAAAAACCCACCTCACTCTCATGTTATCCCGTCTCCTGATATTCACCCTTCTCGCCTGCGCCGGGGCCCTACCGGCGATCGCGGACAGGGTGAACCTCGCCAAATTCCAGATTGCCACCTCCAGCACGCAGAACGGCGACTACGATCCCAGCTTCGCGACCGATGGCATCGTCAGCAATTTCCACTCGTTCCGCACCATCGACTCGGTCGATCCGCAGTGGGTGCAGATCCGCTTTCCCCGGGACATGAAGATCGGCAGCGCCCACGTTTACCTCGGCCTCGACAACAATCCCGCGAAAGGCCTGTCCCATCTGAAATTTCAATACCGCAACAACAGCGGCAACTGGGTCGATGTCCCCGGCAGCGAAAGATATGGCAACACCGCCACCGAACTCGTGGTGCCGTTCACCACCGCTCCAACCTCCGACCGCTTCCGCCTGTGGTCGGATGACAGGAGCAACCGCATCGTCCGCGAGATCGCGCTTTTTTCTCCAAATCTTGTAAATGGCAGCGACCAGGGATATTCAATCGGCACGGATGTGTCGCTCAACCTCGCTCGCCAGCGGCCTGTCATCGCAAGCGGCAACAGTTCGGGCAACTATCCGAAAAACGCGGCGGATGGTTATGTCAACAATTCCGCACGCTGGCTTTCCCCCGGAACATCCGCCGGTGATTACATCGAAATCGATTTGCTTGCGAATCACGTGATTGGAAGCGCGCATGTTTACAGCGGTTTCAATGAGTCCAACGCCATCACCGATTTCGACCTGCGCTACTGGAACGGCTCGGCTTGGGTCGTGGTTCCCGGAACCTCCATCGCCGGCAATGCCAGCACCGCGCGCGTCGTCACGTTCGGTTCGGACATCACAACTTCAAAAATCCGTCTTCGCACCAGCACGGCCAGCACCGCGCGAATCAAGGAACTGGTGCTTTTCCCACCCCACGCCGGCGGATATCCGCTCGGCCAAGACGTCGTTATGACCGATCCGCCCGCCGCGAATTGGGATGATTATTCCGACACATTCTGGAAACTCCGCAATAGCGGTCCCGATCTTCGGCTCGCGCTGGTTGATGGCGAGGTCCGCTTCATTAACAACAGCAATCCCCGCGAGCTGACGGAATGGCAGCTCCTGCTAAACCATCGCGACGGCACCTACCGCATCCGGCACGCCGCCACCGGACTATGCCTTTCCCAACCGCAGCCCGGCTCGGTCGCCGGCGATCCGGTGATTGCGGAAACCTACTCCGCACTGCCATTTCAAGATTGGAAACTCGACTTCACCTCCGGCAGCGAATTCCGCCTGATCAACGCCTTTTCCGGCCTATCCATCCAATCCCGGAACGGCGTCTGGGCCGACGGAAATCCGCTCGATCTCGCGAGCCCGACCACCGGCGCTCTCCAGCGCTGGACCACCGGATTATCATCTCTCTATCCGAAAAAAGGACTCGCCGGATACGACTATGCCTTCAATCAATTCAACACCTCGTGGGGCTATAGTTGGAATCGCGAAACCAACCTCGGCCGCCCGGCGTGGAACACCTATCTGCCGATGCAGTGGGGCAATTTCAACTTCGACCACGGCGACGCCCAAGGCCCGCTGGACCTGATTCGCAACGACCTCCAATCCACCGGCAAGCCGATTCATCTGATGGGCTTTAACGAGCCGGACCAAACCGGCCAGGCGAATATGACGGTGGACAAGGCGATCGAACTTTGGCCCCGCCTTGAGTCGATGGACCGCCCGCTTGTCGCCCCGGTGCCCGCGAGCGCGTTCGGTGGCTGGCTTTCCAGTTTCGTTTCCCAAGCCAACGCGCTGGGCTACCGCCGCGATTACACGGCGGTTCACTGGTATGGCACCCCGGACGTGGACAACCTCATTTCCAGCCTCCAGCAAAATTATAACACTTTCGGCCGGCCGGTGTGGCTTACCGAGTTTTCCACCGTTCGCTACAGCGGCACCGCCACTTGGACGAATGCGGATAACTACAATTTCCTCGCCGCGTTCCTGTGGCGGGCGGAGTCGCTGCCTTGGCTGAAACGATATTCCGTGTTCCAATTCGTGGAAGGCGGCGGCAACGCTCCGGACCCCGCCGCCGCGCCGCGCTCCAACACGCGCAAAAGCGGTGGCGCCCTGACCCCGTTCGGTGAGCTTTACGCCACATGGGACGGCGTCACCGCGGCCCTCCCTAACAAGGCCTATCATGTCCACAACCGCGGCGAATACGAGCGGATGCAAAACCCGGGCGGTGGCGCCGAACCCGCCTTCGTCGATCCGGGGAATTCCGGGGCAGGCACCCAGTGGCTGCTCGCCGCGGGCATCACCGCGGACACCTACCGGATCATCTCCATGCGGGACGGACTGGCATTGCGTTATGTGAATGGCGGTTCCGTAGGTTTCGGCAGCGTCGGGCAGAAGGATGGCACTGTCGAATGGCGGCTCGTCGCGGATCAGGACGGATGGTTTTTTCTCGATCACCCTTTGACCTCCAAGCGTCTCAAAGACAACGGCAACGGTACCCTCGGCATGGTTTCCAATACCAATTCCGGCGATCCGATCAAATGGCGCTTCACTACGCCGGTCAGTCCCGGCAACGCCGCACCGCCCGCGGCTCCCGCCACGCTCGCCACCGCCGGCCAAGTCGGCGGCGTCCTTCTCACTTGGTCGGCCGCCGCCGGGTCCACCCATTTTGTGGATCGCTCCCTCACGCCTGGCGGTCCCTACCAACGCATCGCCTCCGGCCTGACGACGAACCAGTGGACCGATAACAATCTGCCCGCGGAAACCACCTATTACTACATCGTGACCTCGACCAACGCGCTCGGCCTCGATTCCGCCCCATCCGCCGAAGCCTCCGCCACCACTCTCCATCCCTACGCAACCTACTCCGGCTGGGCGGCGCAGGCCTTAGCCGGTTTTTCGCCGGCGGACCGGGTCCAGACCGCGGATCCGGAGCGGGACGGACACGCCAACCTGCTGGAGTTCGCGTTTCTAACCGACCCCGCGAAATCCGAGGGCAATGCGTTTGCCATCGTGCGTTCGCCATCCGGAGCATTTTCCTTTGAATTCCCATGGAACTGGCGAGCGCAGGGAAGCACCTGGAAAATCCGCGGAGGAAACGATCTTTCCAACATGTCAGCCTGGCCGGTGATCGAGCCGGGCACCGTCACGATCGTCCGGCAGGGAGACATCGACCGCGTTCGAGTCACGCCCGCCCTGCCCGTTTCCGGCCGGGGATTCTATGTTCTCGGGGTAACGGAAAACTGAATTCCCCGCCTCGTGAATTGCCCTTTTCCACAACCGGCCGAAGGGCCGGGCTCCCGTCCTGCCGGGTTTCCCTGAAATTCCTGCTCAGGGATTTACGAGAAGTGGTCCCGAGTGGAATCGAACCACTACCTACGGCTTCGGAGGCCATCGTCCTATCCATTGGACCACGGGACCAGGTTTGCTCGCGCTCGCGCTGTGGCGGTAGGGGTACCGGCCGCGGCGGGGGTTGGCAAGTGAAGGATTTGTGGAAATGGATTTCACGGGGTGATGCGATCCCAAGCGGCCCAAAAGGCGGTCGTCTGGGCGGCATCGGGGACGATTTCCAAGAGCAGCGTGCGGTCGCCGGGCTGGAGATTATCGAAATCGTCCACGGTGCGGATGCGCAGGTGGGCCATCTGCCAGAGGGTGGCGAGGCCGGAGAGATCCGCGGTGTGGGGATTGGTCATGAATTCGGCGGCGCGGGGACTCATGGCGGCCAGCCGCGGGAGGCGCTCGAAAATCTTGCCGCCGCCATTGTTGATGACGGCGAGAACGCGGCCTCGGCACTCGATTTGCTCTAGCACGAAGGGCGCGGCAAGGTCGTAGAGGGCGGTCAAATCGCCGACGATCGCCCATGTTTCCGTGATTTCCGCCGACCAGCCGAGCCAGGTGCTGACTTGGCCGTCGATGCCGTTGACGCCGCGGCTGGCGCGGACGGAGGCGACGGGGCGGACGCGCTGCGCGAAGAGATTCCACTCGCGGATGGGCATGCTGTTGCCGAGGAAAAGCCCGCCGCCGACGGAAGCGAACTGGGAAATGGCGCGCAAAAGGGCTGGTTCGGAATCGGGGAAATTCTCCAGCAATTCATCGATGCGGGTGGCGCGGGCGGCGGCGGCGGGCAGGTAATCGAGCGCGTCGCTGGCGGGTTCGATTTTTCCGAGCGCGGGCAGCACGCGGTCCAGCCGGCCGCGCAGGACGGTGGAATCGCGGCAGAGGCCGGGGAGGCCGTTGCGGCAAACGGAATGGACGGATATCTCCGGCATCTCCTCCAGATCCCGCCAGAACCGGCCGGTGGGGACCTCGCCAAGTCGGAGGATTTTCCCGGGCGGATGAGCTTTCAGAACTCGATCGGCGTCTTGAATCGCCAAGCCGTCGAGCGCCTCGCGCAAGCCGCTGGTGGCATCGGCGGCGAGCGGGACGTCGAGATCGCGGCAAAAATGGAACACTTCCTCGCGCTCCTCCGGTTCCAGGCCGCCGAGCAGGACGACGAGGCCTTTGTAATGCTCCTCGCGCAGCCAGCGGGCGAGCGCGGCGACGTCGAGCCGGTCCTTTGCCGGGGTGAAATCGGCGAGGGTTTCGCGGGAGAAATCCTCATTTCCCGCCTCGAACGGCTCTTCGAATTCCGGATTGAGATGGATCGGCATTTTGCCGTCCCAGTCCTCCAAGGTCCCCTGCCCCGCATGATTTCCGAAAATCCCCGGCTGCTCGATCGACTGCGGCGCGCCGGTGCCGCGGTAGGCGGCGGGCCGGTCGGCGGTGATGGCGACAAGCGGCCGGGCCTGATAGAACGCCTCGACCACGGCGGGCAACAGCTCCGCGGCGGCGGTGCCGCTGGTGGTGACGACGGCGCAGGGATTTCCCGTTTCCATCGTCCGGCCGAGCGCGAAAAACCCGGCGGAGCGCTCCTCGAAATGCCGCCAGACGCGCACCAGCCCGGCGGCTTCCGCGCGGGCCAGCGCTTCGAGCAAGGCGGCGTTCCGGGCTCCGGCGCAGACGACGTATTCGCCGATTCCGGCCTGGAGACAGCGTTTCACGAGAGCGACGGCGGGTTGCCAGGAATTCATGCGCGCTTGCTAGCGGGCCGGAGTCCGATTGTCCAAGCGCGCGATTTCCCAATCGCCAGCCTGGGGGGAAATCGACGAGGGTGGCGGGTATGAAATCGCAAGCGCCACCGTTGGAGATCGCGAAGCCCTGCCCGAAGAGCTGGGGAGAAATGAGCGGCGATTCGCAGCGCCGGTTTTGCGAGCACTGCCAGCTCCACGTCCAGAATCTCTCGGCCATGCCGCCGCGCGAGCTGGCACGTTTCGTCGAGGAATCCGGTGGCAAGGCGTGCATTGCCTACGAAGTGCGGCGGGACGGGACGATGGTGACGGCGCCGGGCCGGTTGCGGCGGATTTGGCAGCCGCTGGCGGCATTGCTGGCGGCGGCGTTTCCTTTCGCGCTGCCGGCATGTGCGGAGCGGCGGACGCTGGGCCGGATTTCGCCTTCCCACGATGTGGCTGCGGGAAATCATGTCTCGCAGGACGCGCCGAAGATGCTGTTGGGCGCGCCGCCGGTGATGCGGGAGAAATCGCGGTGATTTCCGGCCGGGTCGGCAGGACGTGATTATGATTGGGAACGATTGCGGGGCTTGGCGGATGCAATCCGCCGCCACGGGCAGCTTAGAGCGATTCCCCGGCGAGGGCGGCGGCGCCGATCGTGCCGGCCTCGTGGCCGAAGGCGGCGGACATGACCATGAGGTGGTCTTTGAAGGGGCCGGAAAGCTGGTCGAAGAGGTGCTTTTTGATGGGATCGAACAGCAGGCTGCCGGCGCGGGCGACGCCGCCGCCGATGACGATGGCCTCGGGATTGAGCAGCCAGCAGCAGTTCATGGCGGCGGTCGCGATAATGCGGCCGACCTCGTTCCACTGGGCGATCGCCACCTCGTCGCCACGGTGGGCGGCAGCGGCGAGCGCGGCAGGGGTGCATTCCTCCAGCGATTTCTGGATGCCGGCGGCGGTGTAGGATTCGCGCGCTTTGGCGGTGATTTCCCCATTGCCGACGTATTTTTCCAAGGCCCCGAGATTGCCGTAATGACCGGGCTGGCCGCGAAAATCGACGGAGGCCTGACCGATTTCCCCCGCGCCATGCCGAGCACCGCGGATGAGCTGGCCGTTGGCGATGATGGCGCCGCCCACGCCGGTGCCGAGCGAGATGAAGACGACATTTTGAAATCCGCGCCCGGCGCCGAGCCGCCACTCGGCGAACGCCATGCAGTTGGCGTCGTTCTCGACAATGACGGGCAGGCCGATCTTGTCCTGAAGGATGCCGCGCAGGGGAATGGATTCCCAGCCCTCCACGTTGGTGAGATTATAGACCATGCCGGTCTCGAAATTGACGAATCCCGGCATGCCGACGCCGACCGCCGCGACGCCGGGGTGCCGCGCGCGCAAGTCTTCCACGATGCGGACCATGGCGGTGACGAGTTCCTCGCTGCCCTTGAATTCCTGCGTGGCGATGGGCGGCGCGCTGTCGATGATGTGGCTCTGGTAGACCACGCCGATTTTCACGGTGGTTCCTCCGAAATCGATGCCAATGGTCAGGGGGCTGTCGCTCATATGGTTCCCAGAGCTACCGGATCGCCCGGGAACCGCACGCCTTTTCGCTCACAAAAACAGCCGCGCGGCGACCTGGCGGAGACCATCGAGGGTCAGGTCCGGATCGACCGCGCCGATTTCCGGCAGGCCGCGGGCGATGAGCGCGGCATCCCCGCCGGTGGCCACGATGAGCGGATTTCCCGGCAGTTCGGTGCGGATCCGGGCGACGATTTCCCGGACCAGCCCGCGGTAGCCGATGACCGCGCCGACCTGCATGGCATGGACGGTGGATTTCCCGATCGCGGACGGCGGTTCGGCCAGTTCGATGGCGGGCAGCAGCGCGGTTTTGCTCGAAAGGTAGCCGGTCATCGCGCCGAGGCCGGGGGCGATGACACCGCCGCAGTAGGCTGGCGCTGAGGAAATCACGTCGAATGTCACGGCGGTGCCGAAGTCGATGACGATGGCGGGCGCGCCGTGGCGGCTGACGACGCCGGCGGCATTGGCGAGGCGGTCGGCACCGATTTTCGCCGGTTCCGGGTAGTCGATGCCGATGCCGAGCGGACTGTCGCAATCGAGGAAATGGACGGGGATTTCTCCGGCGAAATGGCTCTCAAGAAAGGCGGCGGTGGCGGGCCCGACGGAGCAGATGACCACGGCATCGAAGGAGATTTCCGCGAGCATCAGCCGGAGCGTGGCGGGCGAGATTTCCGCGGTCGGGAGGACGCCGCGCCACGGCAGCAGGCCGGCGGCGTTGCCAAGCGCGAACTTGGTGCGGGTGTTGGAATTGTCGATCAGCAGCCAGGTCATGGTTACCAGCGATGGGTGCGGAAGGCTAGTGTGGCCCTGTCCGGGATTTCCGGCAGGCCGGTGGTGGATTTCACCGTGAGGCGGCCGCGGTGGATGCGAAGGACGAGCGGGGCGGACAATTCGGCGGAATCCAGCCAGAAGCGAAGCAGCGCGCGATCGACGGCGGAGGGCCTGATGGATTTCCCGCCAGCGGTGACAAGGATGGCGTCGGTCGCGGCGGCGGAGGGGAAATCGGGCTGGATTTCCAGCTCCAGATCGAGCCAGTAGAAAGTATGGTCGCGGGTGACCGAGGCTGCGGCGATGCGGCAGCCGGCGGCGGGATCGACCGCGATTTCGTAAGGCCGGAACCAGGCCCAAGCGGCGAAAGCGGCCGCGCCAAGGAGGGCGGCCAGCAGGAGATTGCGCGCGAGCGGCTTCGTCACGGGCGCAGGGGAAGCGTGCCGGGTCCGCGCGCGCAACGAAAAAGGGGCGGACCGATGCCGGTCCGCCCCAAGGTTAAGGATTTCGCCGACAGGCCGGCATGGGATGAATCAGTCGGCGTAGGCCGGGGAGCCGTGCTCGGCGATGTCGAGTCCTTCCTCTTCCTCCTGGGCATCGACGCGGACGCCGAGGGTCACTTTCAGAATGAGGAACAGGATGAACGAGGCGATGAAAGCGAACGCTCCGACGGAGAACGTGCCGATCGCCTGTTTGACGATGCTGTGGTCCGCATTCGTGCTCCAGATGCCGACAGCAAGGGTGCCGAAGACGCCGCAAACGCCGTGAACGGAAACCGCGCCGACCGGATCGTCGATCTTCAGCTTGTCGAAGAAGAGCACGGAGAAGACGACCAGCGCACCAGCGATCGCGCCGACAAGGACGGCTTGCCACGGATTGATGACATCGGCACCGGCGGTGATGCCGACGAGGCCGGCGAGGATGCCGTTGAGGCCCATGGAGAGGTCGGGCTTTTTGATGACGATCCAAGAGGTGAACGTGGCACCGAGTCCGCCTGCGAAGCCGGCCATGGCGGTGGTTACGAAGACGCGGGAGACAAGCTGGGGATCGGCGCTGAGCACAGAGCCACCGTTGAATCCGAACCAGCCGATGAAGAGGCAGAACACACCGGTCAGCGCGAAGGGCAGGTTGTGGGGAAGCACGGGCTTCACGCCTTCCTTGGTGTATTTCCCGCGACGCGGTCCGAGGACGAGGATGGCGGCGAGCGCGGCGAATCCGCCGAAAGCGTGGACTAGCGTGGAGCCGGCGAAATCATAGAAGCCCATTTGATCGAGCCAGCCCTTGCCCCATTTCCACGAACCCGTGATCGGGTAGAAGAACATGACGAGCACCGCGGCGTAGATCATGAAGCTGGAGAGCTTGACGCGCTCGGCGACCGCGCCGGAAACGATGGTGGCCGCGGTGGCGGCGAACATCGCTTGGAAGATGAAATCGGTCCAGTAGGTGTAACCGGCGTAGGTGGCGGTCATGTTCGCCGCGACGCCGGCGCTGTCGAACGAGTTGGTCAGCGGCGAGCCGAGAGCGAGCCAACCCTTCACCAGCCAGTTATCGCCGGGATACATCGAGTTGAAGCCCCATAGCATGTAGGTGAGCGCGCCGATGCAGACGATGAAGACGTTCTTGAACATGATGTTCACGCAGTTCTTCTTCTGACACATGCCGGATTCCACCGCGGAGAATCCGAGGTGCATGATGAACACCAGAGCGGCAGCAAGCAGGACCCACAAGTTGTTGATCGCGAACATGGCGGCGTCCGGCCCGGCCATGAAGGCCTCATAGGATCCCTTCGCCGGCGGTGCCGCCTCTTCCGCAGCCGCCGCGGGTGGCGCTTCCGCCGCCGGAGCCATCACCTGCGAACTGGCCGGCGGTACGGCCGGCTCGTCCTGGGCATGGACACCCGGACAAAGGGGTAGGGCTAGGAACGCGACCGCCGCGATGGCGAGCGCCCGTAATTTGTTTGGATATCGACGGGTCATGGTGTGCGGGGTTGATCTGATAGTTCGATCGCCTCCCCGGCCATTTTCCAAGGCCGGGGCAGACGGATCGGCCGGAAAGCACCAGCCGTGCCAAGCGGCCAAGTCGAAGCGGAAGTGCCCGCTTGCGGAAATCTCGAAAAACATGGCTCATTCCCGCTTGCCATCGCAGAAGCGCGCGCCTATCCCCCTCGCCAGCGGAGCGAGGATCCGCATGCCCGTAGAAAAGGCTGGACAACTCTTTCGGAAATGTGAACTATTCGCGCCACGGAGAAAGTCCAGCATCCCATCGGCATGCGGGAAATCGATCCGCCGATCGCTCCTGTCTGTTCCAACCGGTGCAGCCAAGGACGCAAGCAGCAACCGAAAACCAACATAACAAGATGCAAAACTACTGCAAAACCATTGGCGCCTTGGCCGCTGCCTCCGCCCTTGTGGCCGGCAACGCTCAGGCGGAAGTCGAATACGAACTCCACACCGGCTACTCCAGCGAGTATGTCTTCCGTGGCGTTGATAAGGGCGATGACCTCGTCGAAGTCGGCGTGGACGCCGCTTACGAGTGGAATGGCCTCAGCATCAGCGGCGGCGTCTGGGCTACTGCCTTCGATTCCTCCAACGTGCTCAACGGCAACACCGGCAACCAGATCGACAGCGAAACCGACCTCTATGCTCAAGTCTCCAAGGATCTTGGATTCCTGACCGCTTCGGTTGGCTATATCTACTACTGGGAAGCTGGCCGTCTCGGCGTGGATGACGAAGAAGTTTACTTCTCCATCTCCCGTGACATCGGATTCGCCAACGCCTACCTGACCTACTTCTGGGACATCATCGAAAACAACGGTGGCAACAACGGCTACACCGAACTCGGCTTCAGCCGCAGCTTCGAAATCAGCCCCTGCCTCGCGCTGAACGTCGGCACCAACGTCGGCTACCTCATCGAAAGCGGCGATTTCACCTCGTGGACGACCAAGGCTTCCCTCGACTGGGGCTTTGTCGATCGCGCCAAAATCTCCCCCTTCGTCGCCGTGGCCATCGGCCTTGGCGAGGCGAACGGAACGATCTGGCAGAGCACCGAGAACGAACTCGTCGGTGGTTCGATGCTGAGCGTCAGCTTCTAAGCTGAAGCAGGCTTCCAAAGCAAATTCCAAGGGCGGTCGCGAAAGCGGCCGCCCTTTTTCATGTCCGGAAATCCGGGCCCGATTCCGGCTTGGAATGAGGGAAGCGAACGCCAAAACTCCCGCATGTTCCTAGGTCTCGATTCCTCCACCCAGTCACTAACCGCCGTTCTTATCGATCCCGGATCCGGCCGCGTCGCCTGCCAGATTTCCGTCAATTTCGGAACGGAATTCCCCGGTTACCAATCGCCCAGCGGCTTCCTGCCCGGCGGCGAAAATGGCGAGGTCCACGCCGATCCGCGGATGTGGCTTGAGGCGCTCGATCTTCTCTGCAGCCGCCTCGTCGCTGCGGCGGATCTCTCTCAAGTCCGCGCGATCGCCGGCTCCGGCCAGCAACACGGCTCGGTCTATCTGGACGATTCCTTCGATGGCCGGTTGAAAAATCTGGCTCCTGCAGGCGACCTCGTCTCCCAGCTCTGCCCCGCCCTTTCCCGCGCCACCTCGCCAATCTGGATGGATACTTCCACTGGCACCGAGTGCGCGGAAATCGCCGCCGCCCTCGGTGGCGATACCAATGTTCTCCAGCTCAGCGGATCTCGGGCGACCGAGCGTTTCACCGGCCCGCAAATCCGCCGGTTTTTCAAAACCGAACCTGAAAATTACGCCCGCACCGCCAGCATTCACTTGGTGAGTTCGTTCATCGCTTCCGTGCTGGCCGGAAAATCCGTCCCCGTCGATACCGGCGATGGCGCGGGCATGAACCTGATGGAACTCGCCACGCTCGCTTGGAACGACCGCCTCGCCGAAGCCACCGCCCCGGGAATCGCCGGCAAACTTCTCCCACCCGAAGCGGCAACCAGCCTCCAAGGCCGGATTTCTCCGTATTTCTCTCATAAATATGGCTTCCCGGAAGACTGCGAAGTTGCCCTCTTCACCGGCGACAATCCCGCCTCGCTTGTCGGCATGGGGGCGGGCGCGCCGGGCACCGTGGTGATTTCCCTCGGCACCAGCGATACCTACTTCGCCGCCATGCCGGAGCCGAAAACCGATCCCGAAGGATTTGGCCACGTCTTCGGAAATCCCGCAGGCGGCTTCATGTCGCTGATTTGCTTCCGCAATGGTTCGCTGGCCCGCGAGGCGCTGCGCGATCGGCTTGGCGTCGATTGGTCCGCCTTCGACCGCGCCCCGCTGGCGGCCACCCGTGACGTTGCGGGCAAGAACCTGATGCTGCCCTTTTTCGGGCCGGAGATCACGCCGCGCCACGATTTCACCGGACCAGTTCTACAAGGTTCGCCGGAATTCGAATCCGGTAAAAATCCGGCGCTACAAGTCCGCGCGTTGCTCGAAGGACAGTTCCTCAACATGCGCCTGCACTCGCTCTGGATGGGCGTGGAAATCCAGCGAATCCGCCTCACCGGTGGCGCATCGAAGAACGACGGCATCGCCCAGCTCGCCGCCGACATTTTCCAGGCGCCCGTCGAGCGTCTGGACATCTCGAACTCCGCCGCGCTCGGCGGCGCGCTCATCGCGGCGGCAGCCATGGGCGGTGATCTCGCGGAGCTTCAGGAGATGTTTTGCAAGACCGCACCCGGTTCCGAACTCCTTCCGGATCGTTCGCTGGCAGCCACTTACGACGATGCCCTCGGCCGCTTCCGCGAACTCCTCGACACCACCCGCCGTGGTTGACCGGCGCGGGCCGCGCGGTTACCGACGCGCGATGAATCTCGACCGCTTCGCCAACCGCTTCGTCTGCGATCTTGTGGCCTACGAACCGGGGAAACCCATCGATGAGACCGCCCGCGAACTCGGCCTCGACCCCGCGGACATCGTCAAGGTCGCCTCGAACGAAAACCCGCTGGGCCCTTCTCCCGCCGCGAAATCCGCGATGCGCGAGGCGCTGGAGGACGCCCATATTTACCCGGACGGCGGCGGCTTTCGTCTCCGCTCCGCCCTCGCGGAATCCGTGGGAATGGACATTTCCAACGTGGTGCTGGGCAATGGCTCCAACGAAATCATCGAGCTGCTCTGCCACACCTTCCTCAACCGCGAGACGGAACTCATTGCCGCGGAGCACGCCTTCGTCGTTTACAAGCTGATGGCCACGCTCTTCGGCGCCAAATACGTCGAGGTGCCGGACCCCGGATTCGTCCATGACCTCGATGGCATGGCCGCCGCCATCACGGAGAAAACCCGGCTTGTTTTCATTGCCAATCCGAACAATCCGACCGGCACCATGGTCGATCAGGCGGCGATCGACCGCTTCATGGATCGCGTGCCGGAGCACGTCATCGTGGTTTTCGACGAGG
>JBBSUD010000114.1:0-18184 GCA_038235225.1 Verrucomicrobiales bacterium | reverse complement strand
CCGGGTGCGATGCCGTACGCGCTTGCACGATCGCGGTCGGCCTCGATGCGGAGCTGTGGAATCGAAGATTGCACATCGAGCTTGGCATCCTCGAAGCCGGGGATGGTTTTGCAAACGGACTGCACTTCGATGCCTATCCTGCGCAGCTCCTCCAGATCCGGGCCGAAGATTTTCACGGCGACCGGTGCCGGAACTCCGCTGAGCATGTGCCCGATGCGGTCGGCAAGAGGGCCGCCGACGACGGCGAAGATTCCCGGGACAGATTTCAGGCGCTTGCTGATATCGGCGAGGATTTCGTCGCGGTCGCGCATCTGGGATTTTTCCTGCCCTTCGATTTCTCGGAAATCAACATCGAACTCGGCGGTGGAAACGGGAACGACGTGGTCGCCACGTTCGGCGCGGCCGAGGCGGCGTCCGACTTTCCGAACTTCCGGGACTGACAGGATCTGCTGCTCGACGACATCGGAAATCTTATTCATTTCCTCCAACGAGGTGCCGGGTGCGGAAGTGACGGCGACGAGCGCGGTCTCTTCTTTGAATTTGGGGAGGAAATCCTTGCCCATCTGCGGATAGAGCGAGAACGCGGCGAAGACGATCATCACGGCCAGCGCGAGTAGCAGGTAGGGCTGGCTCAGGCCGAAGCGCAGCCAGACATGCTCCAATAGCCATTTCATCGCTCGGGTGACAATGCCGTCCTTGTGCTCGTGGCCCGCCTTGGGGTTTAGCAGGAAGGAGCAAAGCACCGGGATGGCGGTGAGTGAGACGATGAACGAAGCGATCATCGAGATGATCGTGGCGATGGCGATGGGAGCGAACAGTTTTCCCTCGACTCCTGTTAGGCCGAGCAGCGGAAGGAACACCAGGATGACGAGGACGGTGGCGTAGAGGATGGAGTTCCGCACCTCTCCGGATGCCCTTGCGATGACCGGTAAGCGAGGATGCGGATTGGGCAGCGCGGCGTTTTCCCGCAATCGACGGAACACGTTTTCCACATCCACGATGGCATCGTCCACCACCATGCCGATGGCGACGGCGAGGCCGCCAAGTGTCATCGAGTTCACGCTGATGCCGGACCATCTAAAAATAAGCATGGTGATGCCGAAGGACAACGGCATGGCCATCAGCGTGATGAATGTGGTGCGGAAATTCAGGAGAAAGATGAAGATCACGATGGTGACCATGATCGCGCCGTCGCGGATGGCTTCCGTGAGGTTGCCGATGGCGTGGTCGATGAAGTCCTTCTGCTGGAAAAGCAAAGTGGTTTCCAGTCCTTTCGGCAGCGAGGGCTGGAGTTGATCCAGCGCCTCGGTGATTTCCTTGGTGAGGGCGCGTGTGTCGAAGCCCGGGGACTTGGTGATGGACATGATTACGCCATAGGTTGGTGTTTTCTCCGGGGCCTGGCTGACCGTGGCATCGCCTCGCATCGGCTCGATACCCCACACGACCTTCGCGACATCGCCGATGGAAATCGGGCGGTCATTCACCGTTTTGATAACGGTGCTGGCGATGTCTTCGACCTCCACCGTCATGGCGAGATTCCGCACCATGATCTCGGTAGTGCCCGTGTTGATAAATCCGCCGGTGGTGGTGGTGCCAGCTTCGGCTGCAGCTTTTTCCAGCTCTTCGAGACTGATATCGTTGGCCTGCATCTTGTAGGGATCCGGCTGGATCTCGATCTGCTTGACCCCGCCTCCCATGTTAAGGATTTCGGCGATGCCGGATATGCTTTGGAGGCGGCGCTTGATTGTCCAGTCCGCCATCGAGCGGACATCGCTCGGCGGCATGTAGCCGGGTTCGCCTTCCTTGGTGGTCGAGCGAACTCCGACCAAAAGGATTTCTCCCATCAGCGAAGCGACCGGAGTCATGAAAGGCTGCACGCCTTCCGGGAGCTGCTCGCGAACTCCTTGCAAGCGTTCCTGCACCAGCGTCCTTGCTTTATAGATATCCGTGTCCCACCCGAACTCCGCATAAACCAGCGAGAGCGAAACATCGCTGTTCGTCCGCAGCCGCGTCAGTCCGGCGACACCCATCAGCGCGCTTTCGATGGGTTGGGTCACGCGGGTTTCCACCTCCTCCGGCGAGAGACCGGCGGATTCCGTCAGGATGATGACCGTGGGTTTCGAAAGGTCCGGCAACACCTCCACAGGCAGCTCGGTGGCGGTGCGCAGCCCCATCACCATCAGGATGATGGCGAGGCCGATGATGATGGCCCGGTTGGCGAGCGACCAATGGATCATTTTGTTGAGCATAGGTCAGTTTGACTCCGGGTTGTTGTTTGGACGCAGCTTGGCGAAAAAGGATGCGAGTAGCAGGAGCGCCAGGAGTATTGTCGAATACATCCACAGCTTGCTACCGCCGCCGCCTTCCGCATGGGCTGTTCCGCCGTGTTTTGCAGCTGCCATTTCCGCCCTCTTGGCGGGGGTGAGTTCGCTCCCATCCTCTGCGTGCTCGTGGCCGTGGGCGGCGTCGAGCGCTTCTTTCAGGGAGACGCTGCCGCCGCCTGCGAAGGATAACGAGTATGCCCCGCGGGTAACTACCTCATCGGCGAGGAAAAGGCCGTTGATAATCTCCACGAAGCGATCGTTGATCACGCCCACCTGGACGGGGGTTTTGATGAAGGCGTGGGGCAGGTCGAAGTGTTTGACATAGACGAAGCGCTTGCTCGGATCGCCCTGCAAGGCATCGCGCGGCACCGCCATGACATTGGCCCGCTTGCTCAGGACGATGGAAAACTCGGCGCGCATGTCCGGGCGCATGTTCAGCCCAGGATTTGCGACCTTGAAAATGGCATCGATGGTGCCGCTCTCACGGTCCGCCGTGGTGCCTAAGCGGATCATCTCGCCTTCCAGCGGCTGATCGCCAAGAGCGGAAACACGGATGTGGGCTTTGCTGCCGGATGCCAACTTGGCGGCCTGGTTTTCCGGCACCCGGGCGATGGCGTACACTTCGGCAAGGTTGGAAATATCGAGGAGTTCCTTGTCCGGCTCGACCGGCTCGCCGAGGCGGATGTGGGATTCCACGACCAGTCCGCCGAGCGGCGCGGTGAGTTCGATGACCGGTGGCGGATTTCCCGGCTGGCGGCTCTCGACGCGGACCAAGACGTCGCCTTTCGCCACGGCGTCGCCTTCCTGGGCGTCCAGCCCGACGACGCGGCCGGAAATGCGGCTGCTCACGACGGCATGATGTTCCGGGATTTCCGCAATGCGGCCGAGTGCGAAGACGGTTTCCTCAAAATCGGTTTCCTCCACCTCGACGGTCTGGATCCGGAGGTTTTTCACGCCGGTCTCGTCGAGCACGATTGTGTTGGTTCCCGCCGCACGGAGGGGAGCGAGAGTGATCAATAGTAGAATCAGGGATTTCATGAAAATGGAGGTTCAACGGTGGCCGAGGGCGGTCAGGTGGCGGACGCGGGCGAGGTGGAACTCGCGTAGCGCGTCGATCCGGGCGAGTGCGAGCTGGAGGCGCTTTTCGCGGGAACGGAGGACGGCTTGGATCTCCCCTTGGCCATCCCGATAGGTGGTTTCGGCGAATTTCGTCTGCTCGTCGGCGAGCGGGAGGAGATTGGTATCGATCTCGCGGATGGTGGCCAGCCACTCGCGCATCTCGGCGAACGCGGCGTCGGCTTCGAGCCGGATGCCGCGGGCCAGCGCGCTGGTCTCCAGCTCCTTGCGCTGCTGCCGTGCGATCGCTTCGTCGATGGCGCCCTCGTTCTTGTTCCAGAGCGGCAGCGGTATTTTCAGTTTCACCCCGGCCACGACTTCATTTTCAAATCCCACCGGCGCGTCCTCCGTGCGCTCCAGTCCGGTGAAAACGCCGCCTTCCCAATCCTCGTAGCGGCGGCTTTCCTCCAGCGCCACGCCCTGCGCCGCGGCCCGCGCTTCCAGCCTGGCTGCTTGGAAATCCGGCCGCCGCGCCGGATCCACGACCCCTGCCGGCAGCACCGGATCTTCCAGATTTCCCGATATATGCAGCGCTTCGCCCGGCGACATCCCCAGCAGCGGACGGAGCTCGCCGGCGAGCGCGGCTTCCGCGGCGTCGAGCTGGCGGCGTTCCAAGGCGAGCGTCGCGGTCTCGAGTTTCGCTTGGCCGGCATCGAGCGCGGAGCCCTCGCCCTGGGCCGAGATTTTCGCAAGGAAATCGGTGAATTCACGGGAAAGATCCTCTTGGCGGGCGAGGATCGAGCGGCGCTGCCGGAGGGCGAGAGATTTCACCACCAGCCCGCGTGCGGCACCGGCGAGTTCGCGCTCCACCTCGCGCACTTCCGCCTCCGCGGCGCGCAGCTCCGTCAGGGAAATCTCTTTCTCCAGCCGCAGCCGGTCGGTCACCGGGAACCGCTGAGAAATCCCGATGGCGATTTTCCCTTCCTGGAAACGGGCGTTGTGCTCCACCTCGGTTTCGAGTTCGGGGTTGTCCAGCCGGCCCGCCTGCCGCAGCCGGCCGAGCGCCTCTTGGATGCGCAGGCGCGCCGCCGCGAGATCGGGATTTTGCGCGCGGATGCGGTCCCCCGCGCCGGCAAGCGTGACGACCACGCCGGGAGCGGCGCGGAGTGATGGAGAAAGCACGCCTAACAGGAAGGCGGCGGTTATGGATTTCATATCGACTTTCAAGAGGGAAATGCCGGGTCGCAAGGAACCCGGGAGTTGATCTAACCATTCACGGTCCGCCCGGCATAATGGGCATGGAACCGACAAACCAACCGCGCCTAAGGGGCACGGCGGAGCGCTCTACCAAGCGCTCAGATCAACGGCGGTTTTTCCCCGCTCAGGAACGGCCCCTCGGGCGGCGCCTCGTCCTCGTGCCGGACGCCGGTCCGGGAGTTTTTCGGCAAATCCAGTCGGCTTGCGGCGGGCTGCCCGGCATCCAGCGCGAACCCTTGGGCGCAGTAGCAGCCGTGATCGTGCTCCACCGGACAATCGTCGCCGGCCGGATGCTCCCGCGGCGCCCCGTCGTCCGTCAGGTGGACCTGCTCGCAGCCATCCGTGCTCTCCCCGGCCCCGCAGCAATCCGCAACCGAAGCGCGGGCGCCTTGCCCGGCTAACAGGCAGAGCGCCATCAGGGTTGTGAGGAGAAATCGGATCACCGGGCGCAAGGCTTGAAGCGGCGACGAGTGGAAGCAAGCGGAAATTCTTGCCGCCCACCGCGGCAATTTCAGATCTCCCCTCCGGCGTCTCCGGCGACCGCCTTCCACACCGGGCCGTCCGGATCGAATGGCGGCGCCTCGCCCTTGCCCTGACCTTTCGCATCCGGCAGCGAGGCATCCACCCGGAACAATGGCAGAATCGGCGCGCCGCCCGGATCCTTCTGATACTTCGCGCCCACCTTTTCAATCAGCAGCGAGACCGAAAAGGAACCTCCGGGAATCTCGCCGATCATGATTTCAATCGGATACGTCTTGCCCGCGGTAACGTTGAATTCCGGCCCCACCGCCAGCCCGCCGATGGCGGAGTTGATCGCCGGCATGCTTGCATATTGATAGAA
The DNA here is from genome assembly GCA_038235225.1 of Verrucomicrobiales bacterium. GTDB lineage: Bacteria > Verrucomicrobiota > Verrucomicrobiia > Verrucomicrobiales > Akkermansiaceae > Luteolibacter. The sequence goes on along the minus strand of JBBSUD010000114.1, from coordinate 12,706 downwards.
CCGGATCGGAATCCTCATCGGCGTCAGCCGCCGCACTTCCTTTTCCAACGCGCGGTTTTCTTTGCTGCCATTCATTTCGTCCGCACGTCCGTTCACATGCGCGCCGATTCCCGCCATGGTATATCCATAATCGAACACCATTCGCTTGTCGAAACGGATCACCATCAGATCGTCGCACTGCCCGACGAAGCGGAACCGCCCCGATTCCGGCGCGCGCACCATGCCGCGATAGACCACAATCCACCGCTTCGGCTGGACCTCCTTTTGCACTTCGAACGCGGCCGGCGCGGCGTCCGCCGGGATTGTCCGGATGAGCAGCCGGTTCTGCTGGAGCTGGCGCGGCGCTTTGAAATAAGGATTGAAAACGCTATCCCGAAATCCGCGGCGGACGATCTCCCGCAGCTCCTGGCGCATGCCGTCGTCCGTCATGTTCGTCGGCTCGCCGGCGCGCGTCTGCTTCAAATCATAAAAGGTACCGGCCAGTCCCGGCTCGTTCATTCCCAGCGGTCCGAAAGGATTCTTCGAGCCGATCCCCTTGCCCATTCCTTGGAAAATGCCATCGCCAATGCCCGGACCCCGCCCGTCTCCCAAGCCTCCGCCGCTGCCCAAACCACCCATGCCCAAACTGCCCGCTCCGACATTCGCGAGCGCCGCCATTCTGCCAATCTCATCCGGCTCCGATAGAACCACATCGCTCTCCGACCCGTTCGCCACCACCCGCGAGACCGGCACCGGCGCCAATACCGGCCGCGCCGTTTCGCGCCCCGCGGAAGGCTTCCCGCCGCCCCCGGAATTCGGTGCGAAATCCACCTTTTTCTCCGGCTGGGGAATCACCTGCAACACCCAGATCAAACCCACAACGAGCAACATGCAGTGGACGATTAGAGATAAGGAAAGCGAGCCGATACCGAGTTTCCGCCAGATCGTGCGGCGGGCGGGAGGAGGAGTGGATTGTTCGTTCATGATGGGAGCGTGGGTCTCCCTGATGACACGCGAGTTCGGATCTTCTTAGAAAATCGTTAAGGGAAATCCGAAGCCGTCAGTTTCCGCAATCTCCGATCTCGACGAAGAGCCACAGATGGCGGCTTCGCAACTTCTGACATGATTCGATCGACTACTAATCCGGACGATCGGGTCATGGGTGATTTCAATCGCAACTTTGGCTCAAGCTTGGAGTGTTGGCAGCGCGATTGTCAGCACGCGGCCGGATTGAACTCAGCTTTCCCGCAGCCAGGGCAGCAGTGGCTTCAGGCGGGTGAGATAAGTGTCGCCGCGGGTCAGGCGGGTCAGCAGCTCCGTCGCCCGCGGACTGGTGTGGAAGACGGCGGCGGCCGGGACGCGCGTCTCGGGAGCCAGCAACATTTGGCCGATTTCGCACAAATGAAGCGCGGCGATGGAGTGGAGGTCGCCTTGGTCCGGCTGGTCGAGAATGGCGGTTAGTATGGCCAGCGCCTCGGCGAGTTTGCCTTGGTCGATGAGGGCGCCGACGCGCAGCAGCTTCACGCTCCAGCCATATCGCGATTGAGGAAATCGGGCCTGATAGGCGTCGATCGCGGCGAGCACCACTTCCGGCGCGGGCGCGGCTTCGGGGCGCGGGACTTCGACGTGCTTGTGGCCATGATAGATCGGCGCCTGCGGGAAATGGAACGCAGCGATCACCGGCGTGCCGCGGGATTTCCGCACTTTCAGCCGGAGCAGGCGCAGCGCGGCGGCGGCGGCTTTCGGACTGTCCGGGAATTCGACGAGATATTGCTCCCAGCCCGCCGGGGTGCCGGTTGTGGCCAGCGATTCGTAAACGGCGAAGCTTGCGAATGCCGGCGGAAGCGCGTCGCGGTTTCCGTTAGCATAACTGAGGAAATCCGCCCCGGAAATGCCGTCCAGCAGGGCGGCATCCTGCAAGTCGCGCAGTTTATTGAGCGCGGCCACCCGGTCGAGCTGCACCCCGGAGGGCAAGCTTGCCCAAGTCTTTTCGAACTCCGCCGCAACGCGATCCACCTCGGCGCGGATTTCGCTGATGCTTGTGGTATCAGGCATTCTCTCAATGCCATCTATCAATTTCCCACAACTCCTGAGCGCGGGTGCGTCCGGGTTGCCCCAATCGTGCGATTCCCGGTCCTGGACCGCCGCCACGATTCCGGCGGCGGAGCGTGCTGGCGAGGAATCGCCCGGCATCCACGCTCCGGCAGGCATCTCGAATCGATAGAATATCGCGCGCCGGCCTTCCGGAGTTCCGGGCAGTCTTTTCAGACGATTATATATCTCCCGCGATCGTTTGGTGGCGTCCGATTCCAGCGCGCGGGTGCGCTGATAGATCGAAACTTCCGCGCGGCGGAAAAGACATTCGTTCGCCAGTTCCAAGGCGGGCGCGGCGATGGCCGGGTCGGCGCTTTGCGCGGCGTTCAGGGCATGGGCCAGGGCGTGGGTCGCCTCGTCATGGGAATCGAGTTCGGCATTTACCGACTCTCTGGAAAATCCGAGCGATAAAGCATTCGCGCGGCGCAGCAGGTCCAACTTTTCGGTCTCGCTGCCCGCAAAATCCAGCGAACCGATCGCCGGAAAGGTGAGGCTTCCGCGATGTTGGAACCAATAGTTCGCGATTTCCAGATGCACCGCAGGCGTCGCGGCGCCCGCCAGCTTTTGATATAACTCCCGCAAGCCGCCAATCAGTGCCGCCTGTTTCTCCGCCGCTGCCGCGACCGGATTGGAGGAAACGTCGTTATCGATTTGCGGCGGGATGGGAATCGACCGTTCCGCCAGTTGGAAAGTCCCGGCGGCGAGCGCGCGGCAGCGGATGACGGTTTTTAAAATGCCGAGACGGCGGTCGCCGGCATCGAGTCCGGTCAGGCCGTTTTCCAACTGGTCCAGCGGGGCGAATTGCAAAATCGCATCCGCCATTTGCCTGGTCTGATAGGGCAGCCCCAGCGATTCGCGCCCTTCAAAGTCCGGACTCAGCAATGCCACGGCGGCCTCGCCCGCGCGGCCGCTGCGGAAGAGCGAGATGGCGCGCCGGTCCGGGACGTCGAGCGCCAGCGGGCTGCCGGGGAAATCGCGCTGGAACCGGTCGAACGCCGTCGCCGCCTCCGCATGCCGGCCGAGCCGCTGGAGGATCAGCGCGCGTTGATAAACCGTGCCGTCGTCCTGCGGGGAAATCTTTTCATTCAGCGCCAGCGCCAGCGCGTGCTCGCCGGATTCGGTGGCGGACCAGGCGAGAATCATCAGCGTTGCGGGGTCGGCGGGGTCGTTCCGTTTCGCCATTTCCTCGCCGAGAGCCTTGAGCGCCTCCCGGGTGAATCGGGAAGAGCGGAAGACTTTGCGGTTCAGGAGGCCCAGCGAAAGACGGCCGCCGTCGAAATCCTCGTGAAACACCGCCCATTCCATTTCCCGCGCCGCGGGGTCGAGCGCGTGCTGGACGAAAAGCCGCGCCACCAGCGGATGCGCGGCCACCGCCGCAGCGTCGAAATCCCATCGGTCCCGGAAAGTTTCCTCAAACATCCGGCTGAAAATGAAATCGCACTCGCGCAGGACGGTCCGGCGGATTTCCCGCGTCGGCTGGAGGTCCTGGCGCTGGAACTGGCGATTGATGGCGAGGTGGAAATCGCCGCGATCGAAGGCCGCGGCGCCGAGCCAGCCGTAAGCGTCCGGCGTGAAGCGGCCGCTGGGATATTTCGCGATGAACGTCTCCAGCAACTCCTCGGATTCGCGCAACGGCTCGTAAATTTCCGGCGCGCCGGGGATCAGCGGATTCGCGCGGCGCTTCGCCTCCCGCGCCATTTCGAGGCGGCAGCGGGCCTGCATCAGCAGCGCGGCCTCGGCCCGCGGGTGGTCCGGGGTGCCGTTCACCACCTCGGCAAAGGCCTCATAAGCCAACTCGTATTGCCCGTTGGCAAACAGGGCCGCACCCTCGCGGACCAGCCAGTGAGGCCGGATCGCCGGCTCCGCGGTGGCGATTTTCCCGGTGAAGAAATCGATTTTCTCCTCCAGTTTGGCTTCGTAGGCGGCGGTCGATTTGGCGAAATCCTCATCGCTGGTGTTCCAGTGCTTGGCCGGGCGGACCAGCCCAAGGGTCTGCGCGGCCGGGTCGGTCCGCCATTTCAAATAGGCATCCGCCGCCGCGAAGACGGCGGGATCGGCGGCCAGCTCGCGGAGTTCGTGGAGGAAATTCGCGGCTTGGGACGAGTAGCCGCCGGCGCGGTTCGTAGCGAGCAACGTATCGATTTTTGCCAATCGCGCGGCGGTATCGAGCGGGGCCAGTTCATCCGGCAAATTCCGGCAAATCGAGTCCATCGCCTCCGCGGCGGGCAGCGCTAGATCCGGCGGCGATTTCTCGCGGAACAATTCAGCCCACGTCTTGGTGGCGACCCGCTCGGGATACTCACCGAGCGACGGCGGGGCTTGGTAGAAGAACGGACCGCAGGCGAGAAGCGTGGTGAGGGAGAGGGGAATCCAGATGCGCATGGGAAACGGATACGAAGGGGATTTCCGGAAAAAGCAGGGATGGAAGACAAATCGAAACGCGGAGAGGCGGGCTTGGGCTTGGGGGGGGTGAAACGCAAAGGCGCGGAGGTCGGGAAGGGTCGCGAAGGTTTTTTGGGGGGGGGCTTTTGGAGGAATCGAAACGCGGAGGGGCGGAGGTCGCGGAGAGGAGCGGGGAGGCGAGGGCTTGGGGGGTTCTAAATCCGCGTTTATCTGTTTTTGACAGCGGTCGATTTTTCTTCTAGGCCGACAGAATTGGTGACGCCGGAAATGCTCCAGCGGATGCCGGCTGGATTTGCGATCAGCGGGCCGGTAGAGAGGGTTTCGCCGGCGGGGAGGCGGGGGAATTTCAGGGTGAGGCGGGTGGCGATTTCGGCGGGAGCGGGGCTGGAGACGGTGGCGAAATCGCCGGGATTTCCTTGGTGGAAATGGCCGATGCCGCGGGCCTCCAGCACGAGTTCCCAGCCAGCCGGATTCGCGGGCAAATCGCCGGGGCCGGCATTGGCCAGCACGGCCGTGCCGTTGCCGGGAAATCGCAGGGACAGTTGCGGCGGGCCGGTTCCAGCGAGGTGACTGGCGGAATACGCGGCTTGGATGCCGGGGCCGGGCAGGACGAAATAAACGATGCCGCGCGCTCCGGCGGCCTCTGCGGCATTCGCCAAATCGCGCAGGATTACCGCGTCCGGCATGCGGTGGACGACGATGGATTTGGCCGCGATTTCCGTGCCTCGGAACGTGACGGATTTCGCCGGCTCGAACAGCGTGACGCCGTCGCCGAGCGGCTGGGGTGTCCAGCCGGGCAGCAAGAACAGGCCGTCATTCGAGCCGCCGCGGAGATGGCCGCTCAGCCGGCCGTCCGGGTGGAAAATCGAGACGCGCTCGAAGTTCGGAAGCCCGGCGAGCCACGGCACCGGGCAGGCGGACCAGGCGGCGACGAGCGCGCGGCTGCTGCGGGCGGCCATCGGCTGGAAGCGGCGCTGGCGGACGTTTTCCGGGCGGTCCGGGGTGAGATCGTAGAACATCGGCGCGAGGGAATCGACGGAGCGGGCGAGCCGCGGGAATGCCGGATGGCGCGGCCAGGCGGCGAGCGCGGTAATGGACAATTTCTTCGGTCCAAGCTCGCGGCGCAGCTCGCGGAGGAATTTCCCGTAGCTTTCCAGCACGCGATCGGGGCAGTCGAAATCGAGCTGGATTTCCTCCAGCGGATTTCCCGCCGCCCAGAGGAGAATGAGCTGGTGGAGCGATTTCACCGCCGCCGGAGAGCCAAGGAAGGCGGGGTCCGGCTTGATGCGGAAGACGGGGACGAGGGAGATGCCGGCTGGCGGCGGTTGGAATTTCGCGATTCGCGCGGCATCCCAGCGGGTGCCGGTCCAGCGGCATTCGACGACCTCCCAGAACAATTTCCGCGTGCCGGCCTCGCGAAGCCTGGCGATTTCCGCCGGGTCCAGCGGCGAGCCGCGGTGCCAGACCCAGAAGGCCGGCGGCTCCATCGGCGCGGCGCGGCGGGCGGCGGGAGTTGATTTCCCGCAACCGGCGGCGAGCAGGCAGAGCGCCGCAAGAATGGCCGGCGGCCGCTTCACACGCCGCGGAACTCGGTGGCGAGGCGCTTGGCGGTGGCGATCGTGTTCCGGTGAAGCTTGGCGGTGAACTCCGGCTGGCGGTTGTAGCCGCCGCCGTAGAGCACCGCGACCGGGATGCGGTTCCGCAGAAATGCGCTGAGCAGCACCTCGTCGCGGCGCTGGATGTCTTTGAGCGAGAGATGCATCTGGCCAAAGCGGTCGTTGCGGTGATTGTCCGCGCCGGAAATCCAAATGACCAGGTCCGGCGCGAAGCTGTCGAGCGCGCCGGCCAGGCTGACGAAGAGCTGCTTCAGATACATTTCCCCCTCGACGTAGCGGACGGTTTCGATGTCCAGCGAGCCGGTCACTTTGTGGGTCGGGTAGTTTTTACCGACGTGAATGGAGTAGGTGAAGACGCGCGGATCGTCGCCTAGCAGCGCGGCGGTGCCGTTGCCCTGATGCGCGTCGGTATCGACGACCATGATGCGGATGCCCGGGCGCTTGTCCTGCAAATCCCGGATGGCGATCGCGATGTCGTTGAAGACGCAATATCCCTCGCCGTGGCCGTGGAACGCGTGGTGGGTGCCGCCGGCGAGGCAGACGCCGATGCCCTCTTCCAGAGCGGCGAAGCAGGCGAGCCGGGTCGCCTCCACTTCGGTGGCGCTGCGGCGGAAAAGCTGCGGCGTGACCGGCAGGCCGAGCAGGAGCTGCTCCTTTTTCCCGAGCCGGCCGGACTCGATGCGGCGGATGTATTCCTTCTCGTGGACGCGCTGGAGCAGATGCACATCGGCGCTGCGGACCTCGATGATTTCCTCCGGCCGAAGAATGCCGCCGTCCAGCAGCATATCCTTGGAAATGCGGAACTTGTCCATCGGGAACGGGTGTCCCGCCGGGAGGTCGATTTCCAAATCCTGTGAGTAAAAGCAGCGCATCTCCGGGCGGAACCAACAGCGGAACGCCGGGGAATCCAAGCGGGAAGTGCTTTGCGGGAAACGCCCGGCGGAACCCTGAAATCGCTTCGGGAAATCCCGCAAACGGTGCAGGACCGCCAACGCGGCGCGACACCCGAAGGCTTCTTGACGTTCGTGGAAATCTTTCCTAATCAACCTCCGCCAGAGATGCGGCGGCGCGCTGGCACGCCGCGTGCGGCCGTGGAAGCCGCTCTCACATCCGGCGGCGGAACTTGGTCCTTCGAGTTCCGCTGCCTTCAACACACCCGAAATCATGTCCCATCCGACAATCCGCACCCTTATGCCCCGGCCTTGCGCCGGATTCCTCTGCCTCCTCGCCGCCACCGCCACCCGCGGGGAGACGCTCTACCAATTCGGAAATCCGAACCCGGAGGAGCAGGCCTACGTGGAAATGATCAACCGTTCGCGGGCAAATCCCACGGCCGAAGGCGTGCGGCTCGCCGCGGTGACGAATCCCGCCGTGGTCAACGCCTACAACTATTTCCGCGTCGATCTGGCGCTTATGCAGCAGGAATACGCGGCGATCCCGGCGGCCGCGCCGGTGGCTCCGAATGGCGCGCTGACCGTGGCCGCGCGCGGGCATTCCCAGTGGATGCTGGCCAATGCCACGCAGTCCCACTACGAGACGAGCCCCGCAAACAACCCGGGCGAGCGCATGACGGCGGCGGGCTATGACTGGTGGACCTACGGGGAGAACGTTTACTCCTACTCGAGCAGCGTGGAATACGGCCACGACGGCTTCGAGGTGGACTGGGGTGGCGGGACGGGCGGCATGCAGGATCCGCGCGGGCACCGGAATACGATTCACAATGCCGGCCTGGTCGAAGTGGGCATCGGCGTCGTGCGCGGCACCAATGGCGCCGTGGGTCCGCAGGTCGTCACCCAGGACTTCGGCGCGCCGTGGGCGAGCCGAAACTTCGGCACCGGCGTCGCCTACTATGATCTCAACGGCAATGATTTCTACGACCCCGGCGAAGGCATCGCCGGGCTGGAAGTTCGCGTTTCCGGATCAAATTTCTACTGCGAGACGGCCATCGGCGGCGGCTGGGTGGTGCCCGTCCCAGCGGCCGCGGCCACCCGGACCGTGACGTTTTCCGGCCTCGGCGCGAATGCCGCCAAGTCGCTCGTCGTGCCGGATTCTACCAATGCCAAGGCCGACCTGAAGCTCACTTACGCTCCGCCAGCCATCGCAGTCGCCGTGCCTGCCACCGCCGGCGGAACGCAGGATTTCACCTTCGCCGCGGTGCCCGGAGCGACCGCTTACCAGTTCAGCGGCAGCCGGCTTGCAACGGCCGCAGCCGAGCCATGCGAATCCCTAGCCGGGGTGACGTTGGCCGTCACGGGATTCTACAATGTGCTGAGCACCAGCATAAAATCCGAAGGCGCGGCGTCCTTCCACCTGGCGGATCCCGGTCAAATCTCACAGCAGTTTGTCGAGCTGAAGTCGCTTTACCGCGGGAACTCCGCCCCAAAACTACGCTTCCAGAGCCGCCTCGGCTACACGACTTCCAGCGAGAAGCATAAGGTGCAGGCCCGCCTCACCGGCGCGGCCAACTGGGTCGATGTGGACAGCCAAACCGGCGGCGAGGCGCCCGGCGAGTTCGCCTTGCGGACGGTGGATCTGGCGGCATTCGCCGGGAAGGAATTCCGGTTGCGCTTCCTCCTCGATTTCCCCGGCGGCAGCACCTACGCCGCCACGGACGATGATTTTGGCTGGTTCATCGACGCGATTTCCTTTGAGGACGTTTCCGAACCCACCCAGCTCGCGAGCGCCACGCTCACTGGCACCAGCGGGTCGTTCCCCGTGGAAAGCGGCCGATATTCCATTTCCATCGCCCCGATGATTTCGGGAAATTTGTTCCCCGCGGGGAGCCGGGAAATCGAAATCGCCGGAGCAGCCGTGCCCGTCTTCGCTACCTGGGCCGCGACGGCCGAGGCTGATGCCAACCTGCCCGCCGGCACGATTTCCGCCAACCCTGGCGGCGACGCGGATGCCGATGGCAGCTCCAACCTCGTGGAATACGCGTTCGGCACCTCGCCCGCCGCTGCCGGTGACGCCGCGCCGCCCGTCATCGTCGCCGATAATGCCGATCTGGTCCTGCGCTACACCGTCCGCGGCGATCGCCCGGACGCCGTTGCCGTGGCCGTGATTTCCTCCGATCTGGCTGGGTGGAAAGCGGCCGACGAGACGGGAGCGCCTGCCGGATTCACCGATTTGCAGGTCTCCGAAGCCGGAAATCTCAAGACCCGCGAGGCCCGCGTGCCGAGAGCCGCCGGGCAATACTTCCTGCGCGTGCGGGTGACGCTACCGTAACAAAATCCGGCCGGCCGGGGCGTCGATTCCCGCCTCGACCGGGTCCGGCGGGCGGCTAGCTTGGCCGCCTGCCATGCCGGACGATCCCCTTTCAACCGCCCGACCCGCCCGTGCCGATGCCCGGCGCGAGCGGATCTGGCGCATTGTCTTTTTGGCCGACACACCGGCGGGCCGGGCCTTCGATGTGGCGCTACTGGTGCTGATTTCCGCCAGCGTGCTCGTCGTCATGCTGGAAAGCGTGGAGCCGCTCCGGCTCGCGCATGCGGGCGGATTTTACGTGGCGGAGTGGGCGTTCACGCTGCTTTTCACGGCGGAATACGTCCTGCGCCTGGCGGTGGTCCGGCGGAAGCGCCGGTACGCGCTCAGCTTTTTCGGTATCGTGGACCTGCTCTCGATTTTGCCGGCCTTTCTCGCCCTGATCATCGCGGGGACGCAATACCTCATGGTCATCCGCGTGCTTCGCCTGCTGCGGATGTTCCGGGTTTTGAAAATGGCGCGGCACTTCGGCCAGGCCAACGTGCTCATGAACGCCCTGCGCCTCAGTGCCCCGAAAATCGCCGTCTTCCTCTTCGGGATTCTCACGCTCGTCTCCATCGAGGGCACGCTCATGTACCTCATCGAGGGCGAGCGAAATCCCGGTTTCAGCTCGATCCCGCAGTCGATCTACTGGGGCATCGTGACCATTACCACCGTCGGCTATGGCGACGTGGCGCCGCTGACGGTAATCGGGAAATTCCTCGCCTCCATCATCATGCTCACCGGATTTGCGGTCATCGCCGTGCCGACCGGCATCGTCACTGCGGAAATGGGCCGGGGTGGCGATGGGATACAGATGGATCGCCGCCGTTGCGGCGAGTGCGGCTGGCGCGGCCACGATCCGTCCGCGAATTTTTGCAAGCACTGCGGACGCGGCATGCACTGAGCGGCCCCGCCTCATCGGCGACCTCCCCGCGCCAGCCCGCATCTGACCCGCCGATCCGAGCCCGGACAGACCACAACGGGCCTGCGCAGGACACGCTTGCCTTCCCGCTCCGGGCGCCGGGAAGGAAAGCGGGATCAGCGGTCATGCGCTCCGCTGCGGGAGTTGCCCTTCAAATCACCCTCGCCCGCCGCCAAGCCATCCGGCAGGTCGCTCGCGTCAACAAATAAAGTGCCTGTCACATTATGCACAACAAACAATGTGCCTGTCACATTATGCAGACCTATTCCAACTGCGATGCGGGAGAAGAAAGCGGGATGGTAGTCACGCACGCCACTGCGGAAGCTGAATTTCGAGTTCCCCCCAAGCCACCGCCAGCGATTCAGCCCGCCCGTCGCGTCAACTAATAATGTGCCTGTCACATTATTTGTAAGCGGGCACCACCGCGGGCGCTTTTCTTTTGAATCACGCCAAAACCAAGCCCCCGCCAGCGATGGTGCTGGGATGTCACGGCTGCTCACCGGTCCCTCACCAGCTGCTGCCGGAATGCTGGTGCGAAGATTTGGTGGGCCGGACTTGGGCGCGCTTCTTCCAATATTTGCCGCGTTGCGGGATGTCGGAATCCCGCGGTGCCGGCTGGCGGAGATAGAGGAACGGGTCGCGCACTTCCGCTTCCTCAAGTCCGTCGAGCAGGCCGGTCGGCATCATCGACATCGGCCGACCTTGGGCCGAATGAGGATCCCGCGCAGGATGCGGGCGCGGTTCGCCGGGTCCGCTTCCGCCAGAGCTTTCGCCAGCATGTTCGTCGCCGGCTCACCCGCCGCCTCATCATCGCGCACGGCTGAAATCACGCGCCGTGCGATGAATTGATGCAACCGCGGCTGCCGGGTCGCCTTCAGCAGTGCCACGTCCCGCAGCGGATCCGCGGCCACCGTACCTTCGGTCACATACCAGAGCATCAGCCGCAAATTGCGGACTTCGATGTCCTCGTCGTGGGCGGCCAGCGCCGTTAGAAGCGGCCATTGGTCTTGCGGTTCGATCCTGGACTGGCTGGGGAGACGTAGGCGTCGATGGCTGCGGGCAGCAGCATGGACTGGTTCCGGTTGTCTCCCTCGATAGACCGCGCCATGCGGATTAACCAGGCGGCGGAATTCCAAAGCGGAAGCGCTTCGTTTTTCGACGGTCTCTGGAGGTTGAACTCCGGCTCGCAGCCGTACGATAAAACCCTCCCCCCATCCCCCGTTCCCACCGCCATGACCAGCGCCCATTTCCTCCGCCTCGCCTGCTTCTCGCTTTTCGCAATCGCCCCTGCCGCCGTCGCGCGGGAGACGGCCTTGCCGCTCGCCGGGATTTCCTATCAATCGGCCGAAAAGCCGGTGGACGACCCCGACGGCCGCTGCCGGCTCGACCTGCGCCTGCCGGAGAACGGCAAAGGATTCGCCACGCTGGTCTGGTTCCACGGCGGCGGACTGACAGGCGGTTCGCGGGATTTCCCGAAATACAATGGCAGGGAAATCGCCTTTGTTTCCGCTGGCTACCGGCTCTCCACCCAAGTGCCCTGCCCTGTCTTCATCGAAGACGCCGCGGCGGCCGTCGCCTGGACCATCCACCACATCGCGGACTACGGCGGCGATCCCGACAAGGTCTTCATCGGCGGGCACTCCGCCGGCGCCTACCTTGCCCTGCTGGTCGGCACGGACCCGCGCTGGCTCAAGCCGCACGGACTTTCGCCTGCCGACATTGCCGGGATTTTACCGGTTAGCGCGCAGGTCACCACGCACTTCCGCGTGAAGGAAATGCGCGGTAATACCGCCGATCCGCTCGTCCCGGTCATCGACGAATTCGCGCCTCTGTACTATGTCGCCAAGGCGGGGCCGCCCATTTGCCTCATCACCGGCGACCGCCTGCTCGACACGCCGTGCCGGGTGGAGGAAAACGATTTCATGGCCGCCACCCTGCGCAAGCTCGGCCGCCCGGACGTGGAGTTCCACGAACTCAAAGGCCTGAACCACAACACCGTCACCACCGGCGCCGCCAAAATCATGCCGGATTTCATCACGCGGATTTCGAAGGGGGGGCAGATCGCAAAATGATCTCCACCGCGGGACGCCCATCCGGAGGTGTTGACTTTCCAGCAATTCGCAAATATCCCTCACCTCGTGAAAACGATGACAATCGAAGTGTCAGAAGAGATTTTTGAGGAAATCTCTCGAACGGCAGACCTTCGCAGGATTTCAAAATCCGAGATCGTTCGCGAACGGCTTTCAAGAACGATCGCTATGGCATCACCTGCCAAAGCCTCACTCTGGAGCAAAATGGAGGATCTGGTTATAGACGACGCTTCCCTGCCGACAGATCTGTCCTCCAACAAAGCGCACTTGGAGGGCTATGGACAAAGTAAGAATTCTTGATACCGGCCCGCTCGGGGCCGCGCTGCTTCGGCGGGATATCCATCACGATTGGGCACGTT
>JBBSUD010000113.1:0-18775 GCA_038235225.1 Verrucomicrobiales bacterium | reverse complement strand
CTTTTCGCGGAGGTGATACCATAGCAGGCTGGCGTGTTTGAGATCAGGCGCGTGCTCGATGACGGCGTACGCGGAGAAATGGGGCAGGCGGATCGGCACCCCGATTTCCGCGAACCAATCGTTCAGCGTGCGGCACAGGCGGCCAACGCGTTCCGCCATCTCGATTTGCAAGCGCGGCCCCTCGCCCTTCAGGTGCTCGACCACGCGCCAGGCCGCGGCCAGCGCCAGCGGATGGCGGACGAACGTGCCCGCGAAAAAGGTCACTCCGACTTCGGGAAAACTATCGTCACCGTAGTTCCAGCCGCCGCCGTCGAGCGCGTCCATGTATTCGTTTTTGCCCGCCAACACGCCGATCGGCATGCCTCCACCAATAACTTTTCCATAAGTCGCAAGATCGGCCTGAACGCCGAAATATTCCTGCGCGCCGCCGGGCGCGCAGCGGAAACCTGTCACCACTTCATCGAAAATCAGCGCCGCTCCCGCCTTGGCGGTGATCGCGCGAACCTCATGCATAAACTCCCGCGGTTGCAAACCGGGCGCGCGGCTCTGCACCGGCTCGATCATCACCGCGGCCAGCTCGTGGGCGTGGGCGCGCAGGATTTCCAGCGACGCCGGGTCGGCATAATCCAGCACCAGCATGTTCTCGACGAGAGATTGCGGAATTCCGGGCGAAATCGGCTGGGCTTTGTAAACTCCATCGACCCACGAACCGCGGACCAGCACTTCCTCGAACATGCCATGATAATCGCCGGTGAAATACGCGATGCGGCTGCGCCCGGTGATGGTCCGGGCCAGGCGCATGGCCGCCATCACGGCCTCGGAGCCGGTGTTGCAAAAGGTCGCGCGGTCCATGTTGGTCAGCTCGCAAATCGCTTTCGCCAGCTTCCCGGCGATGGGCGATTGCGGCCCGATTTCCATACCTGTGCGGAGCTGCTTTTCAATGGCTTCCACAATCCAATCCGGCGAGTGCCCGAAGAAGTAGGTGCCGAATCCCATGGTGATATCGACATATTCGTTGCCATCGATGTCCCATAGTTTCGCATCCTTGGTGCGCTGCGAGACGATGGGATAAACCATTTCCTTCCAGAGCGATTTGAAGCCCGATACCGCGCGCGGATCGGCATAGTGCGGGCGGTGCTCCGAAGTATGGGCTTTCGATCCCGGAGTCTTGGCCACATAGCGGGAAATCAATCCATCAAGTGCCGTTTGTTGCGAATCGGTGAGTCCGCCCTTTTCGCCCTTTTCGATGGTTTTGAACGGGCCGAAGCGGGTGCTGGCAACGGTTGTGCGCTCCAGATTGGCCGGCCAGCGGATTTCATCCCGCGCGGCGGGTTTGGTGCCGGACAGCATCGCCTGCATGAGCTGGATATTGCTGGCCATCAGTTGTTCCAGCGAACTGTCGGCAACCGGAGCCGGGGCTGCGGGCGCTACCGCCGAAGTTGGCATTTCCTTATCAAGATGCTTCGCGAGGGCGGCGGCGGACGAGAGCTCGCCGAGCATTTGGCGGAATGTGACTTTCACGCCGAAACGCGATTGGATCGCCTGGCTCGCTTGGGTGAGGAACAGCGAATCAAAACCGAGTTCGGTGAAACTAGCGGCATCGTCGTCGATGGCGATTCCCGATAGTTCAAATACCATCGCGCGGAGCTGGGCAAGAAGATCGGAGTGGCGGTCGGTGCTCACAGAGGCGGAGGGAAGGGGAGGGGCGATGACAGTTGGAGTTTGGGAAACGGGAGTTGCGGCATTCTCCGAATTATCGATCCAATAACTCTTGCGCTCGAACGGGTAGGTCGGCAGGCGGAGGCGGTTGCGATCCTGGTTTTTGAAAATGGCGGACCAATCGGGAACGACGCCGTTTTCCCATAACTTGCCGAGCGCCGTGTTGAGGTCGGATAAGCCGCCTGAGGATGTCGGAAGCGTTGATATCACCGGTGTGATCCCGCGGTCGGGATGCTGGCGCGCGAAGGGCGCGAGCGCCTGGCCGGGGCCGACCTCCAGCATTAGCAAATCCTTTTCCGCAAAGGCGGTGGCGAGCGCGCCGGTGAAATCGACGGAATGCCGGAGCTGCCGCGCCCAATAGCCGGGATCCGCCAGCGTGGCGGCATCCATCGGCTTGCCGGTGCTGGTGGAGATCCAAGGGATTTGCGGCGGATTTACCGGAACCATCGCGGCTTCCTCGGTGAATTTCGCTACGATTGGTTCCATCATCCGCGAGTGGAAAGCGTGGGAAGTTTTGAGAATTTTGCAGCCGATGTTCTCCGCTTCCAACTCGCTGCGGTAGTTTTGGATGGCATCGTGGCTGCCCGAGACCGTGCATAGATGCGGGCTGTTGATAGCGGCCAAATCGATATCTCCGGGCAAGTTCAGCTTTTCCGCGCCGGAGCGGATTGCAAGCATGCCGCCGGACGGTAGATCCTGCATCAGCCAGGCGCGGGTGGCGAGAAGCTGGAGCGCGTCGGGCAGGCTGAAAGTCCCGGCGATGACCGCCGCGACATATTCGCCGATGCTATGGCCGATGAGCAAGGCCGGCCGGATTCCCCAAGAAATCCATAACTTGGCGAGCGCATACTCGGTGACGAAAATGCATGGCTGGGTGAGGGCGGTCAGGTTGATTTCCCGCTCCGCCTCCGCCTGCCGATCGTCGGCGGGGTAGAGCGTGTTGCGGATGTCCAACTGAAGCAGCGGATGCAGCAGCGCGGCGCATTCGTCCACGGCCTCGCGGAAAGCCGGCTCGGACCGATGGATTTCCCGGCCCATGCCTGCATATTGCGATCCCTGACCTGGGAAAATGAAGGCAACCCGCGGCGCGTTGGCGGGCGCCGTGGCGGATTTCGGATTCGCGCGGAGTTTCGCAACCGCATCGGCAGCGTCGGAAACCGCGAGACTTGTGCGATGGGAAAAAACTCGGCGTCCGGTGGCCAAAGTATGGGAAACGTCGGCGAGGTTCGGATTATGAACTTCGATGAAATCCGCGAGGCGGTGCGCCATGGCGGTGAGCGCGATTTCGGATTTCGCTGAAAGTGTTAGAATGTGATAGGGCCGGGCGGAGGAAGAGGCAAGCGGCTCCGGCGGTTCTTCCATTACGATGTGGGCATTGGTGCCGCCGACGCCGAACGCGCTGACCCCGGCAATGCGGGGAGTGCCGCTGCGCGGCCAATCGCGGTCCGCGGCGACGGGCGCGAACGGGCTGTTGGCGAAATCGATGCGCGGATTGGGAGACTTGTAGTGAAGCAATGCCGGGATTTTGCCGTGACGGAACTGTTGGATCGTTTTGATCACTCCGGTGACTCCCGCGGCGCAATCGAGGTGGCCGATGTGGGTCTTGCCGGTGCCGATCGCGCAGAAGCGGTTTTGCTCCGCGCCGCCTTCTCGAAATGCCTTGGTAAGCGCGGCGATTTCAATCGGATCGCCAAGCGGCGTGCCGGTGCCGTGTGCTTCGATATAGGAAACATCCGCAGGATCGATATCCGCCGCGGCGTGGGCCATGCGGATAACTTCGGCCTGCGCGTTGATACCTGGCGCGGCGAATCCGATCTTGTCCGAACCGTCGTTGTTGACCGCCCAGCCGTCGATTACGGCGAGAATGGGATCGCGGTCGGCGACGGCCTCGCTAAGGCGCTTGAGCAGGATGACGCCGCAGCCGTGGCCGAAAACGGTGCCTGCGGCATCGGCATCGAAAGCGCGGCAGGTTCCGTCCGGCGACACCATGCCTTCTTCCTGATAGATATAATCACGGCGCTGCGGAAACGTCACCGAAACCCCGCCGGCAAGGGCGAGATCGGTCTGATATGCGAGCAGCGCGGTGGCGGCCTGGCAGATGGCGACGAGCGAGGTGGAGCAGGCCGACTGGATGGTCATGCTCGGCCCGCGGAGATTCAATTTATAGGAAACCCGGACCGGCAGGAAGTCCTTGTCGTTGCCGAGCATCGTTTGGTACTCGCCGACCTGATAGTTTCTAGCGAGTTCGGCGGCCTTGCCCAAATTGTGCAGGAGATAGGTGTTCAGGCTGAGGCCGGCATAAACGCCGATCATGCCGGGAAAGCGATCGGGATCGCAGCCGGCGTCCTCGAGAGCTTCCGATGCGCATTCCAGAAAAATCCGGTGCTGCGGGTCCATCAGTTCGGCCTCTTTCGGATAGATTCCGAAGAACGCGGCATCAAATAAATCGGGATTCTCCAAAACACTGCGGGCGCCGACGCGGCGGGTGCCATCGGCGCCGGGGCTGGCGGGGAATCGCGTGACGGAGTCCCTGCCAGCGAGCAGGTTCTGCCAGAATTCATCGGGATTCGCGGCATCCGGAAAGCGGCCGGACATGCCAATGATTGCAATGCGTTCCGGAGCGGTTGAGTCGTGGTTCATCGGGGGGTGGGACGGCGGAAATTGGAAAAACCGGCGCGTGCTGGCCGGGCGCGGTCGGGTGTAGCGTTAGCGGCGTGCGCTGGGGAGAGAAATCCTGCGATGGCGCGCGCGCTGGGCAGCGCGAAAAGTTCGGTTATGGGAAATTCGCGGCCGATCATGTCGATCAGGCGGACGTGTACAACGGCGAGATTGATGGAATCTCCGCCAAGGTCGAAAAAGTTGGCGGTGGGATCGCTGAGGGGCAGGCCCAGGATTTCCGACCACAGCGCGAGGATTTTCCCTTCGAGCGAAGTGGCGTTTCCGGCGGGTGCGGAAATGGCGGCGGGTTGCGAGAGGGCGCGGCGGTCCACCTTGCCATTCGGCGTCAGCGGGAACGATTCGATCAACTGGAACTCGCCGGGAATCATATATCCGGGCAGCCGCGTGGCGAGAAATCCGCGGAGATCTGTCGTGGCGGCATCGCCACGGATGTGGGCGGTCAGACGTCCGGAGGCGGCGGTGACAATGGCTTCCCGAACGTCGGGATGCGCGCCAAGCGCTATCTCGATTTCCCCCAGCTCGATGCGGAATCCATTCACTTTGACCTGATGGTCGGCGCGGCCGCGGAACTCGAAAATGCCGGATGGATGGCGGACCGCGAGGTCGCCGGATTTATAGAAGTTATTTTGGAAAGCGGCGGCGGTGCGGGCGGCATCATTTAAATAGCCGCCGCCGACGCCCGCGCCGGAAATGCATAACTCGCCAATTTCGCTGGCGGGCAGGGGAGCCATGGATTCGTCACGGATGGAAACTTGGACGTTCGGGATTTCGCGTCCGAGCGGGACGTACGGGAAATCGTCGATATTTCCGCGGTGGAGGCGGTGGAAAAGGCAGATATCGGTGCATTCGGTAGGGCCGTAGGAGTTAACGATTTCCGCGCGGCAGTTCGGGTGTTCCAGCCATGTGCGGAGGCGGGGGATAGAAATCGGCTCGCCGCCGAGGACGACGAAACGAAGCGAGAAAAGTGCCGCGTAATCATTCGCGGCGGCGGCATCGGCGAGCGGATAAAAGGCGCTGGGCGTGCAGTTCACAAGGGTGACGCCACGGTCCCGGATGAGGGCGGAAATACGGGGAATGTCGTAAGTTTGGCAGTCGTCGAGGACGAGCTTGCCGCCGGTGACGAGCGGGGCGAAGAGGTTCTTCTGGGTCAGATCGAAGCTGGGCGAGCTGATGACGAGCGTGGTGTCATCGGGACCGAGTTGTAGCTCGTTGGCATACCATTGGAGGAGATTTTCAAAGCTTCGCCGGAATACGGAAGCTGCTTTGGGCTCGCCGGTGGAGCCGGAGGTGAAAATGGCATACATTGGCTCCGTGCCGAGATAAGGAAAGCGCGGGGCTGCCGCGGCCGGGAGCGCGTGGCAATCGACAATTTCAACATGCGGGAATTTCGCGGCGAGCGCGCCGGTTGTGATGACATGTGACAATTTTGCGGACGATGTCATCGCTGCGATGCGGGCTTCCGGATAGGCGGGGTCCAGCGGAATGTAGGCCGCGCCGGATTTCACGACGCCGAGCAGCGCGGCGGTCAGATCGAGCGAGCGGGGCAGCCCGATTCCCACGAATTCTCCCGGGCCGAGGCCCTTCGCAGCGAGGTTTCCGGCGATTTCGTCCGAGCGGCGGGCAAGCTCCCCGTAGGTGAGCGCGGCGTTTCCGCAGAGGATGGCGGTGCGGGACGGGTGGGCGAGGGCGCGGGTTTGGAAGCGCGCCAGCCACTGGTCTGGCACGGCGGAGTGGGGCGGAAACTCCAATGGAGAAGGGAAATCCATGTAAAGGGGGGAAACGGGAAATTGTGGGATGTTTTGCGCGGACTTACATGTGCTGGCGAGGAATGGGAACTGACGGAACGGTGCCGATAACTATCTGATGCGGCGGATCACGCCATAACGCGATCACGTATGCCCCGGAAGGGCGAAATTCCTTGTGGGTAAGCGCTGCCGGGGCGATCACTGCCGCGTTGCTTTCCCCCCGCAATGATGACTTATCCATTACATTCCAACCGGCTGCTCGTTACGATATTGATATCGCTGGCGGTCGATTTTGAATGCTCCTCCGCCCAAGGGGTCGACTCCGCCGCGGTGGATCGATTCGACACCCGGGTAGGCGGAGAGCCGGCGCTGCCTGCCAATGACGACGTGCAACGCCGCGGCGGCCTGGAGCTGGGAGCGGCGATTTCCGCGGCCTATGACAGCAACATTTTCCTGAGCCGCACGAACGCGCGGGCGGATATGGTATATCAAGCCGGAGCGCTGGTCGCGTATACCCAGGGCGACGCGAAGACGGGCGAGGGCGGCTTCGTGAAGTTCGCGTATCGGCCGAACGCGGTGATCTATAGCAAGGCCGCTTCGGACAGCCGGCTGGATCACGACGCGGCATTGGTAGCGGGCTGGCGGGGCAAGGTTTCCGCCGTTACCTATACCGGCGCGCTGCGGAAGCTGGGAGGTGCCACCGCCGATACGGGTCGGCAGACGGACCGGATCGAGTCCGCGAATGAAATCCGCGGGGCATGGACGCCGCAGGAGAAGGTGGCGCTGCAAATCGCCGCGGGGAACCGGGTTTCGAGTTATGCCGATAAGAATTTGTATGATTCGCGCGAGGTATATGCCGAAGCGGTGATCCGCTATATTTATTCGCCGAAGACGGCGGTGAGTTTGGCCTATCGTACCGGCAGCTTGCAGGTGGATGGGGCGACGGACCAGACGACGCAGCAGTTGGGCACGATCCTCGAATGGCAGCCGCGTGAGAAAATCCGGGTGAATCTGGCGGCCGGTGCCCAGCGGAGATCCACAGGCAACGGCGCGGAGGTGAATCCGGTATTCGCCGGGCGCTTTGACTGGGACTCCGGCGCGGGCACGGATTTGTATATCTCCGGCTACCGCCGCGAGGAGGCATCCGCATTTCTCGCGGGGCGGAATTATACAATCTCCGGAGTGACCGCGGGGATTTCCCAGCGGCTCGGCGGGAACTGGACCGCGCGGCTCGAGGCGGGCCGGGAGAGTGTCGATTACAAGCGCGTGGACGGGGCCGGCGGTGGTTCGCGCGAGGACCGGTTGTGGTTCGTGCGGCCGGCGTTTGAATACAAATTTTCCGACAGCGTGGACCTGTCGATTTTCTACCGGATGTCCCGCAACAACTCGACAAGCGCGAACTTCGGATACGGGCAGCGGATCGCCGGTGCGGAACTCCGATACAAATTCTAAGAGATATGGATAAGTTCCAACCATCCGGATTTTTCGGCCGCGCCCTGAGGCGGTTTTTCCCTATGCTCATGGCATTGCTGCCCTTCGCGAACCTTGCGGCGCAGGGTGGCTCGGCAGGCACGATCGGGCACATGGACAATGTGGAAATCCGCGTATTCCGGGAGGACGACCTGACGACGAGCGCGCAGCTTTCCGAGCGCGGCACGATCACGATGCCGCTGATAGGCAGCGTGCGGCTGGAAGGTCTCAGCACGGATCAGGCGGCGGCGGCGATCCGCGCGAAACTGGCGGACGGTTACTTGGTGAAGCCAGAGGTAACAGTGTCCATCCAGGCGCGGATCCGCAAGACGGTCACGGTGCTGGGCCAGGCGCAGCGGCCCGGAGTTTTCGAGCTTCCGCCGCACCGGAAACTTACTTTGGTAGAAGCGATCGGAATGGCGGGTGGCGTGACGCGGATTGCGAATTCCCGGAAGATCCGGCTCAAGCATGCGTCCGGGCAGGTCGAAACCATCAGTCTCTCCGAGATCACAAAGGGCAAGGGTAAGGATATACCCTTGCGCGATGGAGACATCGTGACGATTCCCGAAAGCTTGTTTTAATATCACATCATCCCCCCCGATTTCATGTCAGTGACCCGTCACAATCTGCCGCCCTTGGAGCGGACCGCGCTCGGCGCGCCGCTGGCCGCGGAGCCGGCGCATTTCCTGCCAAAGGTGGAAGCCGGGCGCATTTCCTCGCTGCTGTTACGGCGGGGTTGGATTGCGGCGCTGGCGGCACTGCTTGGAGCGATCGCACTCTACTTCGTGGCCTCGCGATTGCCCAAAACCTATGTGGCGTACGGGTCGGTGTATGTGAACAGCCAGGCGCCGGCGGTGCTGGACATCCGGGCGATCGCGCCGGAGGAAACGCGCGATCTGGAGCAAATGCGCTCCGTCGAGCAGGCGATGGGGAACAGCACGCTGCTGCTACGGGTGATCGAGGCGAACGGGCTGGCCAACGCCCCGGATTTCGCGCCGCCGGGCACGAGCCGGCAGGCGCTGGTGGCGATCTTGAGCGGTAGGGTGAGCGTGGAGCTGAGCCGCGGGACCCGGATCATTTCCGTGAGCGTGGAGGACACGGATCCGGAGCGGGCGCGGCGATTGGTGGAATCCCTCGTAGGCGAATATCAGAAATGGACGAACGAGCGGCAGGAAGGAATCGCGCGGCAGGCGAGCGAAGGTCTGGCCCGTGAGGAATCGCGGCTGCGGGAGAAAATGGAGGCGACGGCGCGGGCATTGCAGGAATTCCGCGAAATCCACCCTATCCCCGGCCTGGAGGGCGGCGACGCCGGCAGCCCGGTGAAGGACGCGCTCGCCGCTCTGGGCGGCCAGCTCACGACGGCGACGGCGGACCGGCTGCGACTGGAATCCGAGGCGGCTGCCTATCGGAAATTTGACCCGGCCGACCCGGGCGCGCTGGCCGGGCTCGCTGCCTCCGAACGAGGCACCGAGGTGCTTTCACAAGTGCGGGCGATCCAGCAGAAGGAGGCGGATTTCGGACGCATCAAGGAGCGCTACATGTTCAAGCATCCGGTCTTCAAGGAGGCGGCGAACGAGCTGGCATTGATGAAATCCAACCTGGCGGAGACGGTTCGCGCGGCCGGGCAATCGCTGGAGCAGCGGTTCGCGGTGGCGCAGGAAAACGAGGCGAAGCTGGCCGCGGAGGTGGCGCAGGCGCGCACCGCGGCGGTCGAGATGGAAGGCATGCGCGAGAAATTCCGCGCGATGTCCCGCGATGCCGATGCGGACCGCGGCCTGCACGACGCGGTGGCCCTGCGGCTCCGTGAGACGAGCATGACGGCTTCCGTGCCGGCCTCCGTGCTGCGCTGGGAAGCCCAGCCCATGACGCCGGAAAAGCCGGCCAGCCCGCGGAAAATCGTCTTCGCGGCGGTGGGCGGATTCGCCGGATTTCTCGCCGGAGTTCTACTCGCGGCCGCCTTGGAAATGGGCGACCGGAAAATCCGCGACGCCGGTGGCGCGGCCCGGGCGGCGGGCGTGCCGATGCTGGTTACGGTGCCGGCCATGCCGGACGCCGGCGGCATGCTGCTAGTGACCGATCCCTCATCCGCCGGTGCCGAGGCCTTCCGGCGGCTGCGCACGGTGCTGGCGCCGCCGGCGGAAAGCGATTCCGCCACCGTGCTCTTCGCCAGCGCCGGGCGCGGCGAGGGGAAATCGCTTTGCGCGCTGAACTACGCCACCGCGCTGGCCATGCAGGGCCACCGCACGCTGTTGCTCGATGCGGATTTGCGCAGCCCCGGCCTGAGCCGGCAGCACCTCGGCGGCGCGGATGAGGATTCCGGTCTCGGCGGCTATCTGGCTGGCAAGGTCGAGGCCGCGCAGGCCTGCTTCGCCACCGCGCTCCCGAATCTCTATCTGCTGTCCTCCGGCCCGCTGCGCGCCGATGCGGCGGAGCTGCTCGCCGGGACGCGCTTTCCCGCCCTGCTCGAAGATGCCTTCCGGTGGTTCGACCGCGTCGTCATCGACACCCCGGCCGCGCTGCCGGTGACGGACGCGCTGGCGCTGGCCCGCTACGCCCACCGGATTTGCATGGTCGTGCGCGACCGCGGTTGCGACCGGCGCGAGCTGCGGCGCGCCGCGGACACGCTGCGGTCCGCCGGCGGAAATCTTTTCGGCTTCGTCTGGAACGAAGACGCCGCCGGCAACGCCGGTCCCCGCTCGAAAGGCCCGGAAGTCGCCGTAAAGCGGCCGGCTCTCCCGGCACCTTCCCCAGCCGACGCCGATAACAGCGGGATTTCCCCGCGCCTCCCGAATTTTGCATAGCCAAAACGATTTCCATCGATTGAAATCGCGCCGGTTACCCCCCCCCGAAAGCCACCCCATCCCCCCCGATGGTCCCCCCGATTCCACACCCCCCCTGGATCCATGACCCCCACACTCCGCCCGCTGGCGGACGCAGCCCCCGCGCGTCCACCCGCTTCACTCCCTGAAGTCCCCGAATCATTCACGCTCAGACACCGGCAACGGCCGTGGGTCGCCCACCAAAGGTTGGTGGCGCTCTGCTTCATGAGCGATTCCGCCGTGGTTCTCACGGCGATGGTCCTCGCCTACGTCATCCGCTTCGAGACCGGCATGCGCGAATTCGGCGTGACCGATCTCACCGTCGATGCCGGCGGCTATTTCGGGCACGTTCTGCTCGGCAGCGCGCTGCTGATCACCCTATTGCTGAACTTCCGCCTGCAGGACCCGCGCAATTTCCTGGCGATCCGTACGACCATGCGGACGATCGTGAAAAGCTGCGCGATCTGGGGCGCGAGCTTCCTGGCGCTGGCGCTGGCGTTGAAAATCGACCCGCCGATCAGCCGGCTTTATTGCGCCATCGGCACGGTCACCTCGATGAGCGGGCTGCTCGCCTGGCGCTGGGTGCTTTATTGTATGCTCCGGCGCGACGGTTCGGCCGACAAGCTGCGGCAGCGGGCGGTCTTCATCGGCTGGAATGAGGAATGCGCGGGTGCCGTGCGACGCTTCGGCCAGGGCCGGGCGAATCAAATCCGCATCGTCGGCGCGATTTCCCCACCGCGGGATTCTTACGAATGCATGCCGCCCAACGAGGTCGCCGCGCTGGGCGAATATGACGAGCACCGCCGGATTTTGCGCGAAAGCGGCGCGGACATCGTAATGGTCGTCGATGGCACGCTGGACCGCCGGGAAATGCTCGCGCTAGCCGAGACCTGCGGGCGCGAATTCATCGACTTCAAGCTGGTCCCGAGCTGTTTCCAGATCCTGATTTCCAGCCTCCGCCTGGAAAGCATCCACGGCATGCCCGTGCTGGGAATCGGCCGGATGCCGCTGCACCACGCGTTCAACAACGCCTTGAAGCGCGCCGTGGACATCGCGGGCAGCGCCGCCGGTATGGTGCTTTTCGCGCCGGTCGTCGCGATGTTCGCCCTGCTCGTTTATCTGGAAAGCCCCGGCAGCGTGATCTACCGCCAGCGCCGGATCGGCCTCAATGGCCGGCCGTTCGACATTTTGAAAATCCGCAGCATGAAGCCCGACGCGGAAATCGACGGCAAGCCCGGCTGGACCGTGCGCGACGATCCGCGGCGCCTGCGCGTCGGCGCGCTGATGCGGGCCTGGAACATCGATGAGCTGCCGCAGTTCTGGAACGTGCTGCGCGGCGAGATGAGCCTCGTCGGCCCGCGTCCCGAGCGGCCGGAGCTGATCGAAGGATTCAAAGAGGAAATCCCGCACTACAATGTGCGTCACCACATCAAGCCCGGCGTGACCGGCTGGGCGCAGGTCAACGGCCTCCGCGGCGATACCTGCCTGCGCGAGCGCGTGAAATTCGACCTCGACTACATCGAGAACTGGAATTTCGCTTTCGACCTCAGGATTCTGGTGATGACCTTCTTCAAACGCAGCGGCGCATGCTGAACGCCTCCGAATCTCTCCCCGCCACCGCCTCCGATGCGGAGACGGGCGGGCGACGGAACCGGTCGATCCGGCTGGCGGTCATTACCTCGTTTGTTTCCAAGGCTGGCACCATACTGCTCCAGTTGCTCTCCATTCCGGTGGCCATCCGCGTGCTCGGCAGGGCGGAATTTGGCTTATACACCACCGTAAATCTCACGCTGACGACCTTGGCGCTGTTGGAAATCGGCATCGGTCCGGCGCTCGCCCACGGCCTGAGCCGGGCGCGCGCGGCGGGCGATGAGGCAACGCAGCGCGAACTCGGATCGACCGCGTTCTTCCTGATGATGGGGATTTCCCTGCTCGCCGGTCTGGCGCTGGCCGGGATTTTGCTGGCCGTGCCGCTGCCCGCGCTGTTCGGCAATGCTTATGGCGGAAAGGAATCCGCGCTGCGGCCGGCGCTGTGGGTCGGGCTGTGCCTGTTTTTGCTGCTGTTCATTTTGAATCTAACCGAGCGCGTCCGGGAAGGTCATCTGGAGGTCGCCACCAACAATCTCTTCGGCGCCGCCGGCAATGTCCTCGCCGCCAGCGCCGTCGGCGCCGGGGTGTGGTTCGTCCCGCAGGTGTGGTTCCTCGTGCTCGCGGTGCATGGATCCTTCGTGATTTCCAAACTCTGCAACACGTTCGCGCTGTGGAGGAAGCACCCGCTCATGCGGCCCTCGCCCCGGCACGCGCGGCTGGCCACGGCGCGGCATTTGTTCTCGGACGGGGTCGCCTTTTCCACCTGCTGCCTGGTGACCGGCGTGGTGGAATTCAACTTCAGCGGCTGGCTGATCGGCCGCGGCGGCGGACCCGCGGCGGTCGCGCTTTTCGGCGTCTTCATTTCGCTGACGGTCATGCAGCTCGGCTTCGTGGTCATGCTCAGCACGCCGACCTGGCCCGCCGTCGCCGAAGCGCTCGCCCGTGGCGACAAACCGTGGGCGCGCCAGGCCGCCAAACGCCTTTACCTCTTCGGCACCGGCTTCGCGGTCTGCTCAGCGCTCGGGCTGGTGGCACTCGGGCCGCTGATTCTGCCGGTCTGGCTGGGCAAGGAATTCGCCCATATCGGCCGGATTTCCCTCGGCTGCTACGGCCTGTATTTCGTCGCCCACGTCTGGCGCCACCTCAACCACACCATGATGATTGGCACCGGCCAGGTCGGGAAATTGGTGCGCATCCAGCTCGTGGAAACCGCTCTGGTCGCAAGTTTGGGCGCGATCGCCCTGCACTACGGCGGCATTCCTGCCCTGCTCGCCACCATGGCCGTCACGATTTTCGCCATGACCGGCACCGTGCTGCCCCGGCAGGTCGCGGTGGTGCTTGGCCGGTGAGATCAGCCGGGCCGGTGAAATCAGCCAGGCCGCGGAAATCTCTAAGCCGAAGGCTTTACAGCCATTAGCCGGGGGTTGAGCGCAGCGACACCCTAGGAAAGGGCGTCGAGAAACACACGCGCATCCCGGAGGGATGTCAGCCATCCAAACCCATCATTATCTTATCCCCGCAATCCCCGCAATCCCCGCAATCCCCGCAGTCAGCGGAATCCGCGAAATCCGCGGTCAAATCCTTAATTTCCAATCGCGGATGACGCGGATGTCACGGCCGGCCGATTGCGGAAATCGATGATCCGCGGTCCCTCTCCCGAAAATCACCCCGGGCGCGGCATTTCGAACGCATCCCCCGTCCGGCAATACCAATCCGGCACCGACATCCGGCCGAGCGGGTGAAATCGATCGCCGCGGATGCGCAGGGATTCCTCGTCGATGAACTCCTCGCGGACATGCACCCGGTGGACGATTCCAAGCACCAGCCGGTTCCCGCCGATCCGCTGGATTTCATGCAGCCGGCACTCCAACGCCGCCGGTGCCGCAGCAATCCGCGGCGGAGAAATCAACGACGATGCCGCCAATTCCAGCCCGTCCGCCTCGGTTTCGCTCACGCCGTAAGGCAGGGTGGCGGCGGTGCGGTTCATCGCTTGGGCGAGCGCCTCGTCCACCAGATTGACGACGAATTCGCCCGTCCGTTCGCAGTTCCGCGCGGTGTCTTTCGGCTCGCCACCCTCGCGATTTCCCGGGGCGAATATCACCAGCGGCGGGTTGACGCCGAACAAGTTGAAAAAGGAAAACGGGGCAGCATTCACGCTGCCGTCCTCGTTGAGCGTGGTGACCCAGGCGATCGGCCGGGGTGTCACCAAGCCGGCGAGAATCGGGTAAGCGCGGTCGCGGTGGTCCGCCATCAGGTCGAGTTCGATCATGCCGCGACCCTACCCGCGACCGCCGGCCCGGCAATGGCTCACATGCCGAGGAAATCGCGCGCGGCGGCGATGATTTCCGCGCTTTCCGCCGCGGTGTATTCCCGCTTTTCCGCGCTCTGCCAAACGGTCCCCGGCCACGCCGGATCGCCCGGGGAGCGGCCGACGATGTGGATGTGCAACTGCCGGACCTGGTTGCCGATGCAGCCAATGTTCAGCTTCTCCGGCTGGAAATGTTCGTCGACAAATTCGCTCACCCGCCGCACCGCGAACATGACCTCCTCATACCGATCCTGCGGCAGCCGGTGCAGGTCCTCGATTTCCTCCACCTCCGGCACCAGCAGCAGCCACGGGAAAATCGCGTTGTTCTTCAGCAGCAGCCGGCACCCGCCGGTTTCTCCAATCTCGAAGCCGCCGGCCGCCAGCCGCGGGTGAATCTCGAACGCCATGCCCGCGAGCGAATCCGATGCGCCCGCCGCTGTCAATTTGCGGAAACCCCGGCGGTTGTCATCCGAGCCCCGCCTGCTAGCGTCCGCCCGATTTCCCATGAACCCCGATCCCTACGCCCCGCCCGCCGAGACTCCGCAAATCGACACCCTCGGCAGCCTCATCCACGGCCTCCGCGAGCAGGTCCGCGGCGTCATCCTCGGCCAGGACGCCGTCATCGACCAAGTGCTCGCCGCGCTCCTCGCCGGCGGCCACGTCCTGCTCGAAGGCAAGCCCGGGCTTGGGAAAACCCACCTCGTCACCACCCTCGCCCGCACCTTCGGCGGCGCCTCCGCGCGGATCCAGTTCACGCCCGACCTGATGCCGTCCGATGTCACGGGCTTCCGGCTTTTCGACATGAAGAGCCAGACCTTCCAGCTCCGGCAGGGCCCCGTTTTCACCAATCTCCTCCTCGCCGATGAAATCAACCGCGCCCCCGCCAAAACGCAGGCCGCATTGCTAGAAGTCATGCAGGAACGCCAGGTCACCATCGATGGCGAGACGCTCCGGCTGGACCCGCCGTTCATGACGCTGGCCACGCAAAATCCCGTCGAGCACGAAGGCACCTACCCGCTCCCCGAGGCGCAGCTCGACCGGTTTTTGATGAAAGTCCTCATCGATTACCCGAACCGCGAGTCCGAGTGCGACATCGTCACCCGCGCCGCCGCCGAATCCCCCGGCGTCGGGGAAATCGCCGTGCAAACCGTCTGCGGCCCGCGGGAAATCGTCGCCGCCCAGCGCCAGACCGCCGAAATCCAGGTCGTCCCGGAAGTCACCGCCTACGCCGTCGCCCTCTGCCGGGCGACGCGCGATTCCCGCTCCGTCTCGCTCGGCGCCGGCACCCGCGGAGCCATCGCCCTCGTGAAAATCGCCAAAGCCTTCGCCGCTCTGGAGAGCAGGGGCTACGTCACGCCGGATGACATCAAACGCGCCGCCCTCCCCGTCCTCCGCCACCGCCTCCAGCTCACCCCGGAAATCGCCATCAGCGGCCAGGACGTGGACGAAGTCCTCGCCACCATCGTAGAAAGCGTCCCCGCCCCCCGGCAATAGCCAGCCTCTCTAACTCTAACGGACCACGAGATTTATCTCGCGAGAATCCCGAACCACCCCGACCTGCCTCCAGGGTGGCCGCCGGTGTGGCGATCAACTTACGATGATCCACCTTCACGTCATGCACCGCCCCGTTGCGGGCGGCCCAGGTACTCTCCACCTTCCCTGAAATCCAACCACCACCCCGATCGCTCGAAAATCCAACCTTTTCCTCATCTCCTGAAAAATTTGCGTGGCAGTGCCTCTCCGGCGGTCTAAACACCCTCCCGATGAACGGTTCTCCCAGAGTCATATCCATCCGGGTTCGTGTTCTACTGGAACAACGAACGGTTCGGTTAACAATTGTTAAACCGACGAGTCATTGAACAAAGCTGTTCGGCAGTAATTACCAGACAATGAAAAGCCCAATATTAGCTATCGTGCTGAACCTTCTTCTCGGTGGATTATGTATCGCAGACTCTCTAGAGCCTATCGAGGCGTCGCCATTTCAATCCGTAATCTTGGACGGGAATGTGATCGTAGCCACTCTTCCAAAAGATCCAAAAATGCTTGTTCGCATAGGAGACGGGGCTGCGCGGCAGTGCAAGGAGAGCGAAGTGTTTCGTCTGGCTTCCGGTGAGGCGATGCATATTACAGCCACGAGACATACCATTTATTCGATAGTTTCTCAGCTTCAACCTAAACCAGGTCTTCAGATCGAATACATCTTTGATGGACGTTCCTTTCGACGCGGGATTGTAACTAAAAAGTTTTTTGTTCCAGCCAAGACAGCAAAAAGACTGGCCGAACAAGACGGCACTGAGCAACCCGCTACCCGCTCCGAGTCGAAGTCGGAGGGTAGCGCCAAACCTGAACCTGAATCGGAGGGGCGCTCCCGGTAGCGGGTGCCAGGCCTCAACGTTAGCCTAAGAATATGATACTCGACACCTGCCGATTGTGCCATCAGGGCTCTGAGTTACGGAAGTCGCACATCGTGCCCCGCTTTCACAAGCGGAGGCAACGAGCAATCGGTGAGGACAGAGACGGACTTGTCACAATCAACGACGGGAATCTTAAGACAGATCAGAATCCCGCCGGACTCTGGGAATACCTGCTATGTGGTGGCTGTGAGAAGCGAATCAACAATTGGGAGACT
Source organism: Verrucomicrobiales bacterium (assembly GCA_038235225.1). Lineage (GTDB taxonomy): Bacteria > Verrucomicrobiota > Verrucomicrobiia > Verrucomicrobiales > Akkermansiaceae > Luteolibacter. The sequence goes on along the minus strand of JBBSUD010000113.1, from coordinate 1,816 downwards.
TACGCAGCAAACTGGTTTTATAACTGGGATCCGATTATTGCAGAGGAGATACCGGGATGCGTCTTATACAAGGATCTTCGGTTTGAGGAGTTTAGGTTATATTGTCTTTCCGTCCTGTGGAGAATGTCCGTCTCATCGCTGCCTTACTACAATAGAGTTGATGTGGGGCACTCCGCAGCAGAGACGCTGAGAATAGCTCTCATTGAGGGAGATCCTCTAGAAGAGTGCTGGCCAGTAGGCTTCAAGAAGATTGTGAATCCTAGCGGCGGAGATGTAGCTTTGTCCGTCGAACCATACTCCGTTCTTATTGATGGTAAGAAGAGTTTTTACCTCCTTACCAATGGGTTCTTGCACGAATTTTATATGGATTCAATGGGAATAGATGACGGGCTGCTTGCGCAGGGTTGCTTGAGCCGCGCCGGAACTCTGGCGGTAGCACGAATGCCTTACCCTGATCATCCCGTAATCGGACGGGCAATTCGTGGCCAAATAAAAGCGTCCAAAAACAATGGCTAACAAGTCGGAGATGGTGACGCCGAGGAATCCGTCTGATTAATTTTAAGCTCGACTTCGGCGCGCCATTCCTACAACGCTAGGCAAGAAATGAAGAACCCTCGAATATATGAACTTCGCCTGACCTACCATGCTCGAGTGGTCATAGAAAACGTTGACAGCTCACCTCAAGCGCGTGAATTGATCACGGTCGCAATAGTCGACAAGCTCGGAGAGCGACCAAACGCAGCGAAGACGATTTCGGTCGCTGAGGCCGAAACATCTGAGGACTATTTTGAAGACGATTACGACCGCGTTTTCATCGACGAGAACGGCACTGCCCACAGTAAGCCTACTCCATGGCTCGACTCGCTCGAGAGGATTGATATTTACTCTCAGGAAGTGAAAGATGATGCCTATTGGGAAGATATTTTGGCAGAGTACTCCGAAGTTTGCGGATTCTTTAGTGAGGCACTTTTAGAACCCTCGGATTTTCCGTGCATCGAACAGTATGACATGAATCACGATCATATCATTTTTTTTATGGTCGAATCTGAATTCATGCGCCTAGCCAACAAACTCACGAGTGAAGCCAAGAATCGTCGAGATTACTACCTCTTGAAGTTTCCTAGGCTACGGGATGGGTTGTCCCACTACCGGACCCGCCATGACGAAGAAGCCTAACAAGTCATGACGCACCAACCGGCATAAGCTCCTCAATTTCAATTCAACATCTATTCAATCGCGCCGGTGGGCGCACATCAAACGTAGCGCAAAGAAAACATGCCAGTAAAAGAAACGCAGAGCAAGGTGTTCGGCGAGTGCTCGTGCTGTGGTTCCCATACGAAGAAGACATGCGGCACGGTCTTCCTCGAGGATGGTTCCGAGGCGCTGTATATCGCGCGATGGACCGTTCAACGCCCGAATCACGGCATAGCATTTTTGATCCTCCTTCCGGATATAGGAGATTACATCAGCATCGTATATTCGTCCGAAGCTAACGCGTTCGGCATAGTCGGCGAAGAGGGCTGTGAGTGGTATTTATCCGAGGCATCACCAAGGATTCTCGCCAGGGATGAGGTGATAGGAACTCCCCTTGCGAAGAGGGTATTTGCGTTTCTGGACGAGCTTTGGGTCCATGATGGGGAGTTGCGCGCCTTCCATGAACAACCAACCAAGCGCTAACAAGAATAGATGAGAAGGCAGGAGGCGCGGCTTGCGCGCTGTGGTATACTACCCACTGTCATGAAAAACTCATCATCTACCAGAACCGTTGGAATCGATCTCGGAGACCGCAAGCACGCCATTTGCGTGCTCGATGCGG